>CABQMV010000201.1 GCA_902465325.1 uncultured Oscillospiraceae bacterium | reverse complement strand
CCTCGTAGTTTATACAAGGGTAGAAAACTGTTTTAACATCCTGCTTTAGAAGCCATTTGATATGTCCATGTACTATCTTGGCTGGATAACATGCTGTATCTGATGAAATTGTCTCCATACCTTTTTCATACATTTCTTTGTTTGACACCGGTGAAAGCATCACACTGAATCCCAGTCTGGTAAAAAGCACAAACCAAAAAGGATAATTTTCATACATATTTAAAGCTCTGGGCAGGCCCACCATTCCCCGGGGCGCCTGCTCCGGCGCTAAGGAACGGTAATGGTGAAAAAGTCGGTCATACTTATAGGCATAAAGGTTGGGAACCATATTCTCACGAACTTCTGTCCCCGCTCCCCTTTCACAGCGATTACCGGAAATAAAGGATTTCCCGTCTGAAAATTTATTGATTGTCAAAAGACAGTGATTGGTACACTTTCCGCATCGCACCTGTTTAACAGAAGAGGTAATATTCGCCGCCGCTTCTGCCGATATCAGAGAGGTCTCCTTTCCCGGTCCATACTCCCGTTTAGCAAGCAGCGCACAGCCATAAGCTCCCATAAGTCCCGCGATATCCGGACGCACCGCTTCTCTGCCTGATATAAGCTCAAAGCAGCGCAGAATCGCATCGTTATAGAAAGTCCCTCCCTGTACAATAATTTTCTCTCCCATTTCTTCAGGAGACTTTATCTTAATAACCTTTGTAAGCGCATTTTTTATAACAGAATAGGAGAGTCCCGCAGAAATATCTCCTACCTCTGCCCCTTCCTTTTGAGCCTGTTTTACTCTGGAATTCATAAAGACAGTACAGCGAGAACCCAAATCCACCGGTTTTTTCGCAGTCAGTGCTTCCTTGGCAAAATCAGAAACGCTCAGTCCCAGCGAGGTAGCAAAGGCCTCTATAAAGGATCCGCAGCCGGAAGAACAGGCCTCATTCAGCATAATGCTCTGAATGACACCATCCTTCACCTTCAGGCATTTCATATCCTGTCCGCCGATATCCAGAATGAACTCCACGCCGGGCAGGAATTTCTCTGCAGCCGTATAGTGGGCAATGGTCTCAATTTCACCCATATCAACGCCCAGAGAAGCTTTAATCAGAGCTTCTCCGTAGCCTGTAACTGCGGAATACACGATTTTTGCTTTCGGCGGCAGCTGACTGTATACGTCATTCAGAATCTTTTTTGCAGAGGTAAAAGGACTTCCGTAATTACTGCCGTACCAGGAGTACAGGATTTGGTCTTCCTGACCCATTAAGACGGCCTTTGTAGTTGTAGAGCCTGCGTCAATGCCCAAATAACAATTGCCCTTGTAATCTTCTAATCTTCCTTTGACAGAAGCCGCCCGGGCATGCCGGTGACAAAAATCAATATATTCCTGCTCTGAGGCAAACAGCGGCGCTAATCTTGTAATCTCATCAGAGGTTACAGAGAGCACGGAGGGGAGCCTTTTTCTAAGAGCATCCAGCTCCACTGTCTCTTTTTCACAGGAAGCGTAGGCAGCGCCCATAGCCACAAACAGATGAGAATTTTCCGGAAATATGATTTGTTCCTCTGTTAGTGAAAGCGTTT
>CABQMV010000200.1 GCA_902465325.1 uncultured Oscillospiraceae bacterium | reverse complement strand
GCCATGGTCCCAGTCTCTATGATCCCGCAGCACAAAGGTCAGCTTTTCCCGCAGCTCCTCGCTGAACCCATCGAGCTCCGCGATGGAAATCACGCCGTCAGACAGCAGGCTCAATAGGTTCAGCTCCATATCACTGCGGCTCATGCGCATCACCACGCCGCCCCGCCTTTTGTCCTCGCGCATGCGTCTATCCAGCTCCCAGAACTTCTCGGACGCGGAGCCGGTCCCTGAGAGCAGAGCAATATATTCGCGGTTCAACCGCTCCATATAGGCTTCCTGCCAGATGGGGAGACGGGATCTGAAAAGTCTCCAGTCAGCTTCCTTGATTTTATCCGTGGCACTCATTCAGTCACCTTCCATCCCAGTTCCTGTATTTTGCGAACGAGATCCCCCTTGTCCATGATTCCGTCAACAAAGGCTTGCTGAAGACCCGGACCGAAGGAGATGCTTGGAACGCCGGAATTGCCGTGCATATCTGCCAGCTCATTTGGCTTCCAACCGCGCAGGCACCACAAGCGGCTTCCATTGTGATACTGCACGATGAGCCGCATAAGCGTATCTTGCTGCTTTTCCGTCAGACAGACGCCTACCTCATGCAGTTCATTTTCCAGGTTTTGAATGATTTCCGTTGTGTGCAGACGGCCAATATTTTCATTCCATCTATGCTGACGCATGATTTTTTCCGCTTCTGTACCGCTGTATTCTTCCAGCAGAGCGGAATATGTGGCAGGGACTTTTTTATAATACTCCAGATCAAACCGCTCGCTCAAATTGAGGAATGAAAACGTCCCCAACTTCTTCCCGCGATTTTCGTTGGGATACGCTTTGCGCTGTCTTGGCGCACATTCCTCTGCGGTAGATTCCAGATTTCCGATGAAATCCGCCAGTGATTTTTCCTCTGCCGATGCGGACGGTGCCGCATAAGAGAGGAAATTGTCAGGAACACAGTACGGATGATTGCCGAGTCCTTCCATCAACGCATAGAAGGAAAACATCTTGCCATAACCGGTGCCAATCAGTTCCTTCGATACGATGTGCCGATCCAGGTCATTATGAGGTTCTTCCGTGTACAGTTCTTCGATCTCATATACCCGATAGGGCTGTACCTCCCGGCGGACGATGGCGGAAAAAGCAATGAGGTCCTGTCGGCGAATACGGGGTGCGGCGCTGTTCAGCTCCCGATAAACCGACCACACATCGCGCAGGGCGATGGCTCCATACAGATTTGCGCAGGCGGCAAATAACGAATGGAGAAAATCGCACGCCTCTGTCGATAACCTAGCCTGTGTATACAGCCGTTTCAGTGATTTCTCGGACAATGGCTTTGGGTATGACATATACAGCGCCTCCGCTTTCTATGTTCAGCGTTCATCCCGGTCGAAACATTTCTTGTGGTATATCTACCATAGCACAAAACCGGGCTAATAAAAAGATCAAACGTTGCTGATGCGTCTTTATAGGTTTGATTGCTCTCAAAAAAGAACAGGGGCTTACCACCATTTTAGTATGCGGAAGTAAAAACTTCAACAACGCAATTTTTTAATGGATGAAAAAATGTGGCTGTAAAAGGATTGT
>CABQMV010000199.1 GCA_902465325.1 uncultured Oscillospiraceae bacterium | reverse complement strand
TCAGCGATTTGAGAGCCTCTGACCTCTTTCTGTCAGATGGGCTTCTCTATATCTATTATCCCGGCAGTCCCCAGGAGCCCTCTGCGTATTTAAAATATATGGATATGACTGACACCGGCAGCCCCGCCGTTTCTATTTTTTAAAGACAGGAGAAGGAAAATGAAAGGTCTGGCAATTATCAATCCGTCCTCCGGAAAACAGGTGCTTCAGCGAAATGCACTGGAGTCGGTAAACAGAATGCTCACCACCGGAGCCGCTGATGAAATTCATCTTTTCTATACACAAAGAAAGGACGACGCCCGGCACAGAGCCGCCCGAATCAAGCCCGGTGAATACAGCTTTGTACTGGCTGTAGGCGGGGACGGAACGGTAAACGAAGTTGTAAACGGTATTCTTGAAAGCGGTACCGATACCCCGCTGGCGATTATCGGCGCAGGCACCACCAATGATTTTGCTACTGCCATGGAGCTGCCCAAACGTCCTGTTGACATTTGTGAAATGATTGAAAACAGAAATATTGTAAAAGTAGACGTAGGGAAAATGAATAACAAGTATTTTCTCAATGTAGCCGCAGGCGGTCTTCTCTCGGAGGTGGCCCACAAGGTCACATCCGATTTAAAAACATCTTTTGGAAAGCTGGCCTATTATATTGCCGGTATGAAGGATATTTCTACTCTTAAATTGGACACGGTCCCTCTTACCTTCACTCTGGACGGCGGCAAAACATTTTCTGAGGATGTGTTTCTGTTTGTAATTGCAAACTCCCGAAGCGTAGGAGGATTTAGCCGAATTGCCCCCTCCGCCATGATTAACGACGGAAAATTGGACCTTTGTATTATAAAAAAGGTAGAGCCGCTGGACATTATCCCCCTGGCCCTGAAAATCCAGACCGGGAATCACATAAACAGTCCTCTTATCAGTTACTATCAGTCCGCCTTCATTAAAATTGAGCCGGCGTCAGCCTGTGCTGAAAATTTTCCGGTGGATTACGACGGAGAAAACGGAGGAACCGTTCCTATCGACATCAGCACCTGCAAGGAGGCCATTCACCTCATTGTGCCTACCGCCCACCAGAGACTGGTTATTCAGGCTGCCCATAAAAATGACCCGGCAGAGGAAGAAGTCCTTCCGGAGCTCTCCTACTAAATCAAATAGTCGCTTACATCGTTAAAGTCAAAGCCTCTGTGAAGTGCCATGTTCAATCCATTGGAGATTGCATTGGCCATTCTCTCTACAGCCATATCAATATTTTTAGGCGTAACAATATTTTCGGCGCCACAGGTTCTTCCCATATTCTCCTCTAATTCCCTGCGCAGCTCCTGCCCTGTAGCCTCCTCAATCAAATCTCTGGCAAGAGTCATCGCATCCACTACCGTAGGGACCCCAATGGAGATCACCGGGATCCCCAGTGTCTCTTCAGAAAGAGCCATTCTCCGGTTTCCAATACCTGAACCCGGTACAATTCCCGTATCGGCAATCTGTACAGTCGTATTAATCCGAGAGGTTTTTCTGGCGGCCAGCGCATCGATGGCAAGCAATATGTCAGGCTTTATTTTTTCTACCAGCCCCTGTATAATTTCTCCCGTTTCAATGCCGGTGATTCCCAGCACACCCGGCGCAATGG
>CABQMV010000198.1 GCA_902465325.1 uncultured Oscillospiraceae bacterium | reverse complement strand
CATAACGCATTGGCGGGCAGGATATCAAGGCGATCAGCATCGACGGGCAGGGAGCCGTGAAAAATTTCCTGATGAATGACAAATGTGCCGCCGGAACGGGACGTTTTCTGGAAATGATGGCGAAAACGCTGGGACTTTCCCTGGAGGAAATGAGTGTGAAAGGGCTGGAATGGAAGCATAATATCGTGATTTCCAGCATGTGTACGGTGTTTGCAGAGTCGGAGGTCGTGTCGCTGGTGGCACAGAATAAGAATGTGGCAGATATTATCCACGGTTTAAATGTGTCAGTTGCCTCAAAAGTCGGCGCGTTGGCAGCCCGCCTTGGAAAGGATCATCCAGGCGAATATATGATGACCGGCGGTGTGGCGAAGAACCGGGGTATCATCCAGGCATTGGAAGAGAAGCTTGGTGCTAAACTTTATATCTGTGATGAGGCGCAGCTCTGCGGTGCGCTGGGAGCGGCGCTATTTGCTTATGAGAAATGTAAAGGCAGTGCGGAGGAAACGCGATGAAGCGGCAGGGTTAAAACACTTGTATCGATATTTTCGTCAGATATTCACTGGGAGAGGCTGTGGCCAATTCGTCGATCACAGCCTCTTTATAAGAGTATTTGCCGGTTTTAAACTTGTGTTCATCGGTCCAATCAAAGAGTTTTTCGTAGGTGGCTTTCGAGTCATAGTAATTTCCCATTAAGTAAGCAAGTACCTTGCCAGCCCAAAGTGCTGCAACATGGTTTTGCAAGCAATCCGCAACGTTCGCTCCTCCAGTATTCACCTGTAATCTCCATACCGCCATCTTCTCATCTCCCCGCTTTCTTCTTTAGTGCTTATCCACCTTCCGCTTCGGGAACCATCCTTTTGCCACTCTTTTTTCCTGTTCTTTCAATTCCTTAATGCTCCAAAAGCAACTGACGCCCAAAACACCCAGGGAAACCGACCAAAGTATTGCAATATAGAACTACAACCTTCCTCTTCCATATTTTTTTAATATCTGACACATTTTTACGGATTGCATTTTTTACACGGATCATAACCTGCAGCAATCAGCGCATCCCTACTCTCTGATGAGGATTTTTTATTGCTCTCCTTCATCTGTTTGACCGATGAACAGGACGGCCGATGAAATTTCTTTGTATTGGTATTGAGGATATAGGATTCCGTGCTGGTCTGCTGAGAAGCTGCCTGCGTAACAGCCTGTGTGGCCTGCTCTGTTACTGCCGTCTGGTTTGTTCCAGAAGCCGAGCTGTCACCCGTTGCATAATTGATGTTAATTCCCGGCTGAACATTATAAACGTAAACGCAGCACAAAATACCTTCGCCTTTGTCTTCTACGGATTCCGCTTCCATTAGTACGCCGGATGCTACGAGATTACTGCCTTCAAAAACCGGAGTCACCCGATACAGCACATGATTTCCAGTTTCTTTTACATAGTCCGCTGCCATATTCTCAAACGGCAGCATTCCCTGAACATTCAGATATCTGGTCCCAGTGATTAAGTTCTTCTCGTTTGCATTTTCTGCAGTAAGCTGATAACCGATCAAATGGCAGCGATTATATAAATATTTGCCATCCACATTGTCATATTTGATCGTATGCCAACCAGATGGCTTTACCTGCCCAATAGAGCTGCGC
>CABQMV010000197.1 GCA_902465325.1 uncultured Oscillospiraceae bacterium | reverse complement strand
ATATTACTCTGCCGGAGGAAGCCACAGAAGGTCTGAACCGGATGGCGGACGAAGGCATGACACCGCTCCTTGTGGCACAGGAAGGAAGATTCTTAGGAGTCATCGGCGTGGCGGATACTGTTAAGGCCACTTCTTATGAAGCTATTCGCGCCTGGGAGAAAATGGGTGTCAAAGTCATCATGCTGACCGGAGACAACCGCCGTACTGCAGAAGCTGTACGACAGAAGCTGGGTATCCCTGAGGTCGTGGCAGAAGTACTGCCGCAGGATAAGGAGAAAAAGGTCAGCGAGCTGAAACGTCAGGGCCATAAGGTAGCCATGATCGGTGACGGCATCAACGATGCCCCCGCACTGGCAGCCGCAGATGTAGGCATGGCTATTGGTGCAGGCACGGATGTAGCCATGGAGAGCGCAGATATTATTCTGATGAAAAATGATCTGCGGGATGCTGTGACGGCCATGAAACTGAGCCGTTCCGTGATCCGCAACATCAAGGAGAATCTGTTCTGGGCCTTCTTCTACAACTGCATCGGCATCCCTCTGGCAGCCGGTGTGCTGTACCCAGCTTTTGGAATCCGTCTGAATCCCATGTTCGGCGCGGCGGCCATGAGTTTAAGCAGTATCTTTGTCGTGGGAAATGCCCTGCGGCTGAGAGGCTTTAAGAGCGGATTTACTCCGCTGAAAACAGGAACGCCGGAAGCAGCCCGGACGGAACAGGAGACAACGCAGGCAGCTGTGGAGGGAGAACAGTGCATACTGGAAGCCCCCGCAGAGCAAAATAGCAAAGAAGAGAAAGAGAGGACAAACACAATGACAAAAGTAATCAGTATCGAAGGAATGATGTGCAACCACTGCACCGGGACCGTACAGAAGGCACTGGAGGCCGTAGAGGGCGTAAAGGCCGTAACCATGAGCCTGGAGCAGAAGAATGCTACCGTGGAACTGGCTTCTGATGTGGCAGACGAAGTACTGACCAAGGCTGTAGTTGACGCAGGATATGAAGTAAAGGGCGTTACAGAAAAATAAAGTGTTACTGTAGGTTACAATAACGGAAAAAGAGAAATGGCGCTGTCAAGATGCCGTGTTTTTGCAAACACGACACCGGACGGCGCTATTTTGGGTCTATAGAGAAAAAAGTGATCCGCAGGTACTTTTCAATGCAATATTTCAGGAATATATGTGGCGTATGGGTCTATACAGAAAAATTTCAGGCATAGATACTTAAATTGTGAAAAATGAGTATCTGGAGAGTGATTTTTCTCCTAACGGCATTAATCTTCCGCGTGAATGGAAAATAATTTTCGAAAGATTCCATATAAAGTTTATAATTTCTTAATTGATTTTCTCTGACTATGTGTTATATTAACTATAGAACAGATGAGACAGAAAGCCTGTGAATCTGTTCGCGAGTAAGAAAATAAATAAAGCAACTATTCAGAGCCTCATTCGCAAAACGCTGTTACACAGCTTCCTTTTTGCTCATTGAGGCTACCTCGCCAAATAAATATTGCCAAAGCTTTTTATGAATGCAAGCAATCAACAAAGCTTAGGCAATATTTAATGGCTCTGAATAGTTGCAAATTGCATAACCTTATGTGAGGAGGCGAACGATTATGAATATTGATAAATTTAC
>CABQMV010000196.1 GCA_902465325.1 uncultured Oscillospiraceae bacterium | reverse complement strand
CAGTTAAGCCAATGGATGCCCAAAACGGATTCGGCGGCACTTCAATATGAATCGTGTAACTGGCTGTTTTTAATGGCCTTTCCAGATAAATGACCGTAGGTTCTTTCACATTTATGTTCACATGGTATCGCTCTACTAACAGAGAGCATACAACCTCTAACTGGACTTTTCCTAAAAAAGAAATGATGATTTCATGCGTTATCGTATCCACATAGTAATGCAACAGCGGATCTGTATCTGCAATTTCCGTCAGGGCATTCAGCAGGAGGTCTCTTTGTTCCTGATTTTGCGGCTCCACCGTCGTCCGAAGCAAAGGAATCGGATTTTTTTCCCATGCCTTGCGCGGCAAAAGTTCTACATTTCCGAGAGTATCATTCAGCTTCAGAGTGTCATTGGTCAAAATAACAATTTCTCCGCAACAGGCTGTGTCCGCCGGTATAATCTCTCCGTTTGACGGAATCCTCATTTCTGTGATTTTTAGTTTTTGATTTTGGGGCAGGAGAATCGTATCCCGTAAATGAAGTGTCCCGCTGTATAACCGCAAATAAACGAGCCGCTTTTTCTGGTCTGTGTACTCGATTTTAAAAACGCTTCCGCATAGCTCGGATTGATCGTTGTCCGCACCAGAAGTAAATGTTTCTGCAATCACTTCAATCAGCTTTTCAGTTCCGATATTGTTCTTTGCACTCCCATGATAAATAGGAAACAGGGAACCGTTTTGCATTCTTCTGCATTTCTCCCTCTGTAAATCTTGTATTTTCAAAGGTTCCCCCGCAATATATTTTTCCAAAAGTTCATCATTTCCAGCAATAATAGAATCCCATTTTTCTATATCCTCAATGTCTGTCAGAGACACTTCCGGAGTGAGCGAAACATCTTGCATAACCATGACATCATCAGAAAGTTTTTCTCTGATATTTTGATAAACGCTCTGTAAGTCAATGATTTTCATTTTCTGGAGCGCATGGAACAGTACCCGTGTTTGTGCCTGCACGCCGTCCTTTGCGGAAACTACTAAAATTGCTCCGTCAAGAACAGCAAGTGAGCGATATACTTCCGCCAAAAAGTCCATATGGCCGGGGGTATCGACAATATTGATCTTATAATTCTTCCAGCCGAAAGAAGTGACGGCCGTTTGAATGGTAATCCCACGCTGGCGTTCCAACAGCATGGTGTCTGTCCGCGTTGTTCCCTTATCTACACTCCCTAATTCCGGAACGGCTCCGCTGGTATAGAGCAGGCTTTCTGTCAAAGTCGTTTTTCCTGCGTCTACATGAGCAAGAATGCCGATATTGATTATTTTCATGTGTTTGTCCTCCATTCAGCCCCCAAAGGGCATAAAAATCCCCAGCAGCAAAATACTTTTACCGCTGGGGATATAGCGAATAGACATACACATACATACAACGCACTGCAAGCAGCGGTCGCTCTTTTGATATGTCAAATATATAAGGCAAAAGTATTCTTAAAAAGGGTACAAAAAACTAAGCCCCTTGCAAGGGACGGTTACAATTCTTTGTTCCCACTATTTGATTATAGTTAATTAAGAATACCTTGCCGCATATTTTTAACTCCTTACTTGGAATAGAAATATTATAGCATATCGGCATTGAAAAAGAAAGTCCTGAAACAAAATTTACGGAATAGTAGGCTGCTGTCTATCAATCTCTTGTGTGTTTCTTTATGACACATGAGCA
>CABQMV010000195.1 GCA_902465325.1 uncultured Oscillospiraceae bacterium | reverse complement strand
GAGGGGCTGCTGCAGGAAGCTTTTTTGGGGTCCTCCGGTATGGCGAAAGGCGGTTCCCCGTTATATGGTGAAGTTGAAATCGGTGGCTGTCTCATATATAATAAAGAAGATATGGGCTGCAGGCAGCCTGTACAGAAAGAGAAAAGTAAGAAAGGAATCGGGTATCATTTATGGTTAAGGTAAAGATAAAAGGTGCGTTTTATCAGGACGGCAGGCTGACGGAGGCCTGCGGGGCTTCCAGGCAGCAAATTGACGAGGGCCGTACCGGAACGATTGCCTACGGAATTTTACAGGCTCATAATACCAGCGGTGACAGAGATCAGCTGAAAATAAAATTTGACGCTATGGCGTCTCACGATATTACTTATGTGGGGATTATACAGACGGCCAGGGCCAGCGGTCTGAAGGAATTCCCTGTTCCCTATGTTCTGACCAATTGCCACAACAGTTTGTGCGCGGTAGGAGGAACGATCAACGAGGACGACCACGTATTCGGCCTGTCTGCGGCCCAGAAATACGGCGGCATTTTTGTACCGGCCCATCAGGCGGTGATCCATCAGTATATGAGAGAGATGATGACTGGCTGCGGCAAAATGCTGATTGGTTCTGACAGCCACACCCGCTATGGCGCATTGGGTACCATGGCTATGGGAGAGGGCGGACCGGAGCTGGTGAAGCAGCTGTTAAACAGGCCCTATGAAATCCGCTATCCTCAGGTGGTGGCGATTTATATGACCGGTGCTCCGAAGCCGGGAGTAGGTCCGCAGGATATAGCGCTGGCTATTATAGGAGCCGTCTTTAAAGAGGGCTATGTGAAAAACAAGGTTATGGAGTTTATTGGTCCCGGTCTGGCCCATCTTTCTGCAGACTACCGAAATGGGATTGACGTTATGACCACTGAGACCACCTGTCTCAGTTCTATCTGGGCTACGGACGAGCGGGTCCGGGAGTGGTACGAGATACACGGCAGACCGGAGGACTATAAAAAGCTGGAGCCTGCAGAGGGCGCGTATTATGACTCCTACATAGAGGTGGACCTGTCGGCGGTAGAGCCTATGATTGCTCTGCCCTTCCATCCCAGTAATGTATATTCTCTGCGGGAATTTATACAGAATCCGGAGGACATTCTGAGAGAAGCGCAGGACAGAGGCATGGCTCAGTACGGGGAGAAGGTAAAGGAGTACAGACTCACTGATAAAATTAAAAACGGCCGTGTTTTGGTAGATCAGGGGGTCATTGCAGGCTGCTCCGGCGGTACCTTTGAAAATACTTATATTGCAGCGCAGATGCTAAAGGGGGGAAGCATTGGTACCGGCGCCTTCTCGTTAAGTGTGTATCCGGCCAGCCAGCCGGTATTTATGGAACTGGTTCGAGACGGTGCGATTGCGGAACTGATGAAGGTAGGCGCCACTGTGAGAAGCGCTTTCTGCGGCCCCTGCTTTGGAGCAGGAGATGTCCCCTGTAATAATGGATTCAGCATTCGGCACACTACCAGAAATTTCCCCAACCGGGAGGGGTCGAAGCCTTCCGACGGGCAGGTTTCCTGGGTGGCGCTGATGGATGCCCGGTCTATTGCGGCTACGGCTATGAACGGCGGCGTGCTGACTCCTGCTACAGAGGTGGAAATGCCGGTATGCCAGCTAGAATACCACTTTGACCGGTCTGTATATGACAATCGCGTTTACCGGGGCTTTGAAAGCGCAAAACCGGAAACAGAGCTGAAAATCGGGCCGAATATTGCGGATTGGCCCAGCATGACTCCCCTGGCGGAAAATCTGATCCTGGAGGCGGCCAGTGTGATTCAGGATCCC
>CABQMV010000194.1 GCA_902465325.1 uncultured Oscillospiraceae bacterium | reverse complement strand
GTCGGTACGGCGCGATCCAGCCCTATCTAGAGGATCCTTCTGTCAACGAAATTATGGTCAACGGGACCGGAGAAATTTACATAGAGCAAAACGGCAGACTGCGAAGTACAGGGGAACGGTTTCGGAATAGAGACAGTCTGTACAATGCCATTCAGACAATGGCTGCGCTTTCTAACCGGACGGTCAATGAAAGTGTGCCAATTGTAGACGGACGGTTGGAGGACGGATCGCGGATCAATGCGGTGTTGTATCCGGTTGCCCTGAACGGACCGGTGCTTACTGTCAGAAAGTTTCCGGGACAAAATTTTACCCCGGAAAAAATGGTAGAGTTAGGTACCATGACACAGGAAGAGTCGGATTTTTTAAAGGCGATGGTAGAATGTGGAATGAATCTATTTGTGTCTGGCGGAACGTCTACGGGGAAAACGACATTCTTAAATATGTTTTCATCCTTTATACCACAGCATCAGAGAATTATTACCATAGAAGATTCAGCGGAGCTGAGACTGACACATAAAAATATAGTGCGGTTGGAAACCAAAAATCCCAATGCGCAGGGAGCCGGCGGCGTAACCATGAGGGAATTGATCAAAGCGTCCTTACGAATGAGGCCTGACCGAATTATTATAGGGGAGGTCCGGGACCAGAGCGCTCTGGATATGCTGCAGGCCATGTGTACAGGTCATGATGGTTCCATGTCTACCGGCCATGCCAATTCGTCTGCAGATATACTTGTACGGCTGGAGACCATGGCGTTGTGGGAGGGACATATCAACAGTGAAGCAGTATGAAGTGTCCTGTTTGTAATAATGAAATGGAAAAAGGAAAATCATTTTTTACATCAATGCAAGGATTAGGACAAATGATTTTATCTTTTACATCTGATGAAGAAGCAAAGAAAGGATTATTTAAAAGACAATCGCACGATAAAATGATTATGTCAGGAACAGAAGCTGAATCGTATTATTGTTCAAAATGTAAATCTATCATTACGATTACAAAAGAAGATTGATTAAATAATTCAAATCCCCATTGAGCAGATAATATTGCACACAAAAGTAATTCAGCCAGCCGGGAACGGCTGGCTGTTCTGCTACTCCTTATGCTCCAACACCGCTTTTATCATGGCAAATGCAAGCGCCTGTTTGCTGGGAGAGGTATCCTTCCAGAGTGCTTCTATCTCCCGGATGGTACTGATTTCATTTTCTTCCAATTCATCTTGTAGAAGATAATCCGGCGAGATTTTCAGAGCCTTGCAAATGTCTATGAATACCGGCAGGCTGGGCATTTTTGTACCACCCTCAATCTGCCGGAGGTAAGTAGCGTTGATATTGCACATTTCCGAGAGCCGGTCAGCAGTTAAGCCCCGGTCTTTCCTTACTGCGTTGATACGCTTTCCTAATCCGTTCTTTTCCATAATCCACACCCATCTATTAGCTATCAGTTATCATTTTGTACACTTTAAGACTATAATATGATTGCCGTTTTCAATAGCTTCTGATAGACTATAAGATATTAGCTTATAGCTTGTTGGAGGGTATGGATATGAAAAATGTATGGAGAAAGCTGCGGGATAATTGGCTGGATTTCTGGGAAGATGATGAACTGGACATGGACAAAAAGCATTTGAGCCAGCATGACAAGCGTTCCCTGCTCTACGGCGGTTTTATGATAGGGGCTGCTACATTTATTTTTCTCTCAATCGGTATCATGGTTGGAAATATATGGACGAACCACCGAAATCAAAAAAATATGGAAGAACTTTTAGGAACAATCTCTACCTACATAGCAACGGCCACCGATGATGAATACGAGGAAATCGCCCAGACTAACCCAACCGCCAGACAGAGATTGTTTTCGAGGTTTTTTGAAGCCCGTTGCCGG
>CABQMV010000193.1 GCA_902465325.1 uncultured Oscillospiraceae bacterium | reverse complement strand
AAAAAAATACAGTTCGTACACACCGGCCGCAGCTACCGGTTGATTCTATACCAAAGAAGCTTATCCTGCCTGTATAGAACCCGGATTCTACCCTGACAGTCAATTTGAATCTCCCGGATAAAAGTCTCTGCCATCTTTCTGGACAATCCCTTTTGCCGGCTTAGCTCTGCCGCCTGCTCCAAAAACCGTTCAAGCTCCTGGGACACAAGCTTCAAGCGGTCAAAAAGCATAAAAATTTTGTTTTCTCTCTGCTGCCTCTCCTGCAGGTAAGCAGCTTCTTCCAGTTTCCCGTCTGCATACGCTTCGTATGCACAGCTCTGCTCCTCCTGAAGCCGTTGGATCTCCTGCTACGCCCAATGGACAGACTGTCTCCTCTCCGGCCTCAGCTTACATAAAGCAGAAAGCAGTCTTTGCATGGCCTGCCATATAAATTGCTCTATTTCAGAAACAGGATAAAAATCTCTTCTGCAGGCGGAATATTTCCCTGTACTCAGGCCGTGGCTGCAGAACAGGCATGGCTGTCCTCTATGTACTTTATAGGACAGCAAAAGGTTACAGGTACCGCATCGGACCATTCCCCGAAGCAGAAAAGCACAGTTGTTTTTTGCTTTGGAATTTACTCTGGGCCGCAGAACCGACTGCGCCAGCCGGTATTCCTGAGAGCTTACAATGGGCGGATGACAATAATAAGCTCTGCCTCCGGTGTCTTTCTGGTGGCCGTACTGCCTGCCGCCAGCTTCTGTCTTCGTCCCATTACATAGGCCCCTGTATATTCATACCGGGTCAATATCTTCCAAACCATGGCCGTATTCCACAGCTGCTCTGTATCCGGTACTTTACGGCGTCCTCCCCATTGACCCTGCCTCTCCCGATATGCGCCGGGCGTCGGAAGTTTTTTTTCATTGAGAAGCTCCGCAATCTGCGAGGTGCTGTGTCCCTGAAGCGCCTGATCAAAAATCATCCGGACACAGGCAGCAGACTCCGGATCTATGCGCCAGGCAGGATTCTGTGACGCCCTCCTTTGGTAGCCAAAAGGAGCCCGGGCTGCGGTAGAATATCCCTGACTCCATTTTGTCCGCAGGGCGCTTTTCATTTTTACGGAAAGATCTCTGCTATATAGGGAGTTTACCAGGTTCTCCAGGGCCAGCTCTATTCCCGGGGCCTTTCCCAGATACGCCGCACTGTCGTAGCAGTCGTTCACAGCGATATAGTGATGAATTGAACATGTATTAGGAGTGATACTTATTTTTCCTGTATCATAATTGATTGGGCAAAAATACTCTTGAGGATAAATATAGATTTCTGCAATCTTCTGAATTTCATTTATTCTTTTTAGACCATGTTTTAGTAAAATTTCTGTTGTATAATCTACAACCGTCTGCAAATTCAAAGAGCCATCTTCTTCAAGAAAATGTCGAGAATGGTAGGGTTCTAATAATTCTTTATAGAGCCCCAAACCAGGAGCAACTGACGCTTCGGTATCTTTTTCACGCCTCCTACTGTTTCACTAGGGACAACCATTCCATTCAAAATAACCCGCTGCCCCTTCATGCAGAAAAAGAGAGCCCTATCCCATTACCTCTTGCATGAAACAAAGCTCTTCTTATCAATATCCCCCTGATATTCAGGAGAGATATTGACATTTACCATAATAAAAAAACGGCCGGATCAAATTCCGGCCGTCCTTTTATTGCAGATGCATAATATTTCTTTTGTTTACAGACAGTTCCCCCGGCGCCAGCCCTATAGCCCTGCCCACTCCCTAATTACAAGTTTATCCCCCCGTACTCCCGGAAAGCGCTTCCGCGTTCCTCACCAAGGCATCCGTCAGCCTCACATATTTCTCCAGTGATGATAACTCCGCCCGTTCTCCCGTTGTATGCGGATGTACCAGAGTCGGCCCCAAAGATACAATATCCGCCTCAGGAAGTCCT
>CABQMV010000192.1 GCA_902465325.1 uncultured Oscillospiraceae bacterium | reverse complement strand
TCATCGGACTCGTTGTGATTAACAATATATTGTTTTCCATTAATCGTAATAGACATTTTTTTGGGGGCTTCCACAAAATCAACTCCTAAATCTGTTGCTTTTTATATCATATCAAATATTTTAATTGATTTCAATGAATAAATAAGCTCCTGCTGTAAGCTTCTTGCCCCGTAAAATTTAAAGTTTTTATACGGCATTGTGATGGGGATCCCGAATTTCTACGATCAGTTTGATGGCAGTCCGCTCCTGACCGTCAATAACAACATCAGAGAAGACGGGAATGCAGATCAGATCAATTCCTGAGGGGGCCAGATAGCCTCGGGAGATTGCAATGGCTTTGATTGCCTGATTCAGTGCGCCTGCTCCGATGGCCTGGACCTCTACCGTTCCCACATCCCGTATAAAGCCTACCAATGCGCCTGCCAGTGAAGTTGGTTTAGATTTTGCTGAAACTCGTATTGTGTTCATAATTGTATATCCTCCCAAATAAAGTATCATTTTTATAATATAGCATCCGAAGGGGAAATCACAACTATTTCCTGAAATTTAAAAAATCCGGTTTGCCTGCCTTTTTTCGCTGCGGCAGAACTGGAAAAAGCAGCGGAAAAGGCCGCTTCCCAGAGAAGAAAGCGGCCTCCGCTATCAGTACTCCCCCTATACAGCGCACGTATGCGCATGTCTTGGCTCTACCAGAAGCCGTATTGCCGTTCTCTCTTCCCCGTCAATCAGTATATCGGTGAATGCGGGAACGCATACCAGCTCAATGCCGGATGGCGCAAGAAATCCTCTGGAAATCGCAATTGCTTTCACAGCTTGATTCAATGCTCCCGCTCCGATTGCCTGAATTTCAACACTGCCTGTCTGACGGACAACGCCAGCCAATGCTCCTGCAACTGAATTTGGATTTGATTTTGTAGAAACCTTTAAAACATCCATTTTTCTTTCCTCCCAAAAAGTGATTACAGGTACAGATGATATCTTATGAAGGAGGTCGAATACAATTATTTCCTGAAATTTTTATTTGTCGATAAATGACATATCAGAAATTTTAAATACATTATTAAATGGAACAAACTTGAATTGAAAAATATATACATTTTTTATTATTTCCCGACTAGACACTTATGAGAAAGACCATAAGCAGGGCGCTGAAAACGTCAAAATTGACGAATCTTCCGGACTTCTGTTATACTTATCCCCCGAAAGGAAGAATTTTAACATGAGAAAGCCTGAGCTTCTCTGCCCGGCGGGCAATCTGACAAAAATGAAAACTGCTTTCCGGTACGGCGCAGATGCCGTATATATAGGAGGAAATGCATTTGGTCTCCGGGCTAGAGCCGACAATTTTACCGACCGGGAGCTGGGGGAGGCGGTGGCATATGCCCACCGTCTGAATAAAAAAGTTTATGTGACAATGAATATTTTACCCAGAAATGACGATCTAAAGCCAATGGCGCGCTATGCTGAAGAGCTGTATAAAATAGGAGCGGACGCTGTAATTGTATCGGATTTGGGGGCTGTACAGCTTGTCAGAGAGACTGTGCCGGATTTGAAAATTCATGTGAGCACCCAGGCGAACAATTTAAATTGGCGTACCTGTAAGGCCTGGCTGGACATGGGATGCGAACGAATCAATCTGGCCAGAGAGCTTTCTCTGACAGAGATTGCACAGATTCGCGCAGCTTTACAAAAGGACGGAATAGACTGTGACAGCTGTATCCGGCTGGAGGCTTTTGTCCATGGGGCCATGTGTATGGCTTACTCTGGACGGTGTATGCTCAGCGATTATATGGTAAGCAGGTCTTCCAATCGGGGAGACTGTGCTCAGCCGTGCCGGTGGAACTATCATCTGGTTGAAGAACAGCGCCCCGGAGAATATATGCCTTTGTATGAAAACCAGAGAGGAACCTTCCTTTTCAACTCAAAGGATCTGTGTATGCTGGAATATCTGCCCAAAATGATAGAAGCGGGGATAGGCTCTCTCAAAATAGAGGGACGTATGAAGAGCGAATATTACACAGGGATTACGGTTTCCGCTTACAGAAGAGCTATTGATGCCTATTACAGAGACCCTGGAGGCTACCCGGAGAACCGTGAGCTGCTTTCGGAGCTGCTGAGGGAGCTTTCTATGGTAAGTCACAGGGATTACACCACCGGCTTCTATCTGGGGAAA
>CABQMV010000191.1 GCA_902465325.1 uncultured Oscillospiraceae bacterium | reverse complement strand
GTAAGTCTTTATGATATCGACCATGGACCGCGCGGCGGACAAAAGTTATGCGGGAACTTATGCAGTTATGTACGAAGCTGCTCGCAAGTCGATTTTTCGCAGTTTTCCGGGGTTATTCTGACCAATTGCTGCAATAGCGTACAACGTCTATATGACTACATCTTGTTTCATTATCCGGACATTTTTGTCTATTTGCTGGAGATTCCCAGAAGCAGGGATGGCTGTAATAGATATCTGGATTTGTTTGATGCCATAAAGATACATTTTGGAAGAGAGGTACGTATGCCGGCCGCTATTGCTCCTGTGGAGAAGAAACCTGTTGGAACATATATACAGGTAGTGTCCAGCGCTTTAAGCAGAAAGTATGTACATGAGCTGGGGAAGATTTTTCATGATTTCTGTTTAAAATTTGATACTTGCGCCTCGGATTGCCGTGGCGACCGACTCTTACTGAACCGGCAAGCCGTTGTCTCCTGCCCCCGCAGAACGGACTTCTGCGACTGGTTTGAAACTGCGGTTCAAACGGCCTTAGGCGTCATATATATTGTCAGCCAGCGGTGTGACCACATCATGTTCCCTTTACCGGAGGTCAGAGAAATGTGCAGGCGGCAAGGCCGAAGATTACTTTATTTGGAGGAGGAGTACACTGACAGAATTTCTGAAACCAGTAAAATCAGATATGAGGCGTTCCGGGAATGTCTGTAAATAACGCCTTTACCCAACGGCTTCGGCTATCCCAATCGCTATGTGATAACATGGAGTTGGAAGCCGCAAAGCTGTTAGTGAAAAATCAAATAAAGCTTTTTACCGATACAATATGGACGAACCCGGGTAAAATTGTCTGGACCAATATGGTCATGCCCACGGAACTATTTTACGCTGCTGATTTGATTCCAGTTAATATGGAGCTCCTGGCCGGGTGGACCGCTACGCTGAATTTATCGTCAAATTATATCCATATTGCCCATGCCAAGGGCTACCATATCAATCTCTGTTCTTACCACAAGGCGGTGATTGGAGCGATAGAATGCGGCGATTTACCGCCTCCGAAACTGGCTGTTTTGTCGTCCCATATCTGTGATGGGGGACACGGAATGCTGCAGTATTTTAAGAGACGGCATAGTACCAAAACGTTATTTATTGATATACCGTATCATCCGACCGCCGCAAATACAGATTTAGTAAAAGATAAAATAACTAAGACGAAAAGGTTTATTGAGAATGAACGGCAGGAATTTTACCCGACAGAGAAACTCAGACAAGTGATTTCCTATTCCAATGAGGCAAGAAATTACCTTGTTTTGGCCAATGATCTCAGAAAAAAGAATGTGCTTTTTTATGGAAATCTCGCCATACGAAATCTGTTTGGGACAACATTCTTGCTAGGATCTGAATTGGGTGTCAATGTGGCAAGGTCCTATTATGAGCAGTTGTGTGAGATTGCGGCACATGGGCCGACTGAGATTGCCGTTAAAAAGCCTTATCGCATTTTATGGATTCACTTTGCGCCCCTGCATGCCGGTGGCATGATGCGTTATTTTGAGGATGCGTTGAATTGTGTGATTGCTTTTGATATAACGGGATATGTCTATTGGGAGGAATTGGAGGAAGAAGACCCTTGTAAAAGTATAGCGAAAAAAGCCATATCCCATTTTTTCTTAGGCTGTGTTACAAACAGGATGAATTTATATAAGCGAATTGTTGCGGAATATGGGATTGATGGAATTATCCTTTTCATGCATGCAGGGTGTCGGGCGATTCCGGGATCTTCCTGGGAAGTCAAACATATTTCTGAAGAATTAGGGATCCCGTGTTTGGAACTGCCTGGTGACTGTATCGATCCTGGTGCCTTTTCTTCTGGGCAGCTGAGGCTCAGGATGGAGGCTTTTTCGGAGAGTCTGGAGAAGAAAAGAGATGTATCTGGGAATTGATGTTGATATTATCTCCGCTAATACAGTTTTTATTGACGAAAAGTGCAACATTCTTGTATTTAAAAGATATGACCACAGAGAAGCGACAACAACACTTACTCCTTCCAACATACAACTAAGTACTATGAGCGGCGTTGATAGTTAAAGAATACTAAAAATATTAATTATAAAAAAGGGTATCATAGAGAGTTTAGATAGATCAGCTTTATTTATCGTTAAGGTTCGACGGGCTGAAATAAAATTGTAA
>CABQMV010000190.1 GCA_902465325.1 uncultured Oscillospiraceae bacterium | reverse complement strand
TCTGAAATCTATTAAACTATTCTTAAAATATCTATATTTTTCATTTAAACTTTCTGTATCATTTAAAGATCCTCCAGGTAAATCATATTTCCCGGAATATGGACCTTCACTTTTTAAAACTACTAAAAGTTCATTTTGACAATTTAAACAAATCCCATACACTCCAAAGTGTGTATGCCATTTTTTACCATTTATAAAACTTCACCCCTAAATTCTTTATGTCAGTAACAAATGCTGTCAGTCAGAAGCCTTAGGAGCAGCGCAGTCTCCTTTTACCCTCTCATATAGCATAAACTGAATAAGAAAATCTGCATCCTCAACAGATACCGGCTCCTGAGCCCAGGCTACCTTCCAGTCCTCAGCCGCATCCAGGTCCGGAATCCGAACATCACTTTCAAAGCGCTTTCTGAATTTCGTGACATAAGCTTTATCGCAGTACGGCAGCAGCTGATTATAGACACTGGCGCCGCCGATAACAAAGACATCCTTCCGAGAATACTGTTTCAGCTCAGCGAACAGCTCCTCCAGAGAGTGGACTACAATAGCCCCCTCCGGTGCATAGTCCGGATCCCAGTTCAGTACGATATTGGTCCGGTTAGGCAGTACCCTGCCTCCGGGAAAGGTAGACAGAGTATTGGAGCCGTATACCACGGTCTTTCCATCCGTCACCCGCCGGAAATTTTTTAAATCCTCCCGGACCCTGGCCAACAGATCGCCCTTGTATCCAATTCCCCAATTCTCATCTACTGCAACAATTAAATTCATTGTTTCTTCTCCTCTTTAAACCGCTACAGGAAATTTTCCAATCTTAGCGCCGTGCTCATAACCGGCCAAACGGCAGCTGTCTACTGTAAAATCATAAAAGTCTTTAATTTCCGGATCCAGCTCAAACTTCGGAGCAGGATATGCCTGCCGCTGGATCAGCTCCTCTACAATAGGAATATGACGGTCATAGATATGCGCATCGGCAATCACATGGACAAACTCTCCAGGCTGAAAGCCTGTCACCTGCGCCAGCATATGAATCAGCACCGCATACTGGGCTACATTCCAGGCATTGGCCGCCAGCATATCCTGAGACCGCTGATTGAGAACCGCGCACAGGCGATCTCCCACCACATTAAAAGTCAGGCTGTATGCGCAGGGATACAGTGCCATTTCGGACAGGTCTGCAAAATTGTATAGGTTGGTCATAATACGGCGGCTGCAGGGATTGTTCTTCAGATCGTACAAAACTCTGTCAATCATATCGAACTCCCCCTCCTTATATTTATGCTTCACACCCATTTGGTAGCCGTAGGCCTTACCGATAGAGCCCGTCTCATCTGCCCAGCTGTCCCAGATATGGCTGTTCAGCTCATGGATATTATTAGACTTTTTCTGATAAATCCAAAGAATTTCATCTACGGCAGCTTTTAAATTGATAGGACGTAGTGTCAGCAGAGGAAACTCCTGAGAAAGGTCATACCGGTTCACGACACAGAATTTCTTTTTGGTATAGGCCGGCGTACCGTCCTCCCATTTGGGACGAACCTTTTCGTCCGTCACCCAGGTCCCCTCCTCAAGAATACTCCTGCAGGTATGAATAAAAGCAATATCCGCGCTGCTCATCTTCTTCTGTTCTCCACTTCATCTGTAAGCAGTGCAATAAACTCCTCCAGTGCCATATCTCTGGTCTCTCCGTCTTTTCTGCTGCGCACACTGACATGTCCCGTTTCCTTCTCCTGGTCGCCAGCTACCAGCATATACGGTATTTTTTCAAGCTGTGCTTCCCGAATCCGGTATCCGATCTTCTCATTTCTGTCATCCAGCTCTACCCGGAAGCCTTTGTCCTGCAGCTTTCTGCATATCTGAGCACAGTAATCTGCCTGTTTATCTATAATAGGCATGATTTTCGCCTGTACCGGAGCCAGCCAGGCCGGGAACGCACCGGCATATTTTTCAATCAGCAGAGCCAAAGTACGCTCATAGCAGCCAATAGAGGTTCGGTGTATAATATACGGATTTTTCTTGGTCCCATCCCGGTCTGTATATACCATGCCAAACTTCTCCGCCAGCATCTGATCAATCTGCAGCGTAATCAGGGTATCTTCCTTTCCAAACACATTCCGGATCTGAATATCCAGCTTCGGTCCATAGAAAGCCGCTTCACCAATTCCTATTTTATAGGGAATTTCCAGGTGATCCAGTATTTTTTTCATGGCGCTCT
>CABQMV010000189.1 GCA_902465325.1 uncultured Oscillospiraceae bacterium | reverse complement strand
TATCCCGTGATTTGCCCGTATTTCCGGGCTTTTTTGAGATAATCAGAGTTGTTGAAAAAAATATTAAAATTTTTCACTCAAATCCTCCTAAAATATAAAAATAGGTGTAACCATTTCCCAAATCCCCCTGGAGATTCCAGTACCGCTGCTGTTCACAGAGCAATGGGGGTGCCGTCCCTGTGCCATGCCTGTGTCCGGCCGTCCCGGTACTCTACTATAATGCTGTCGCCGTTTGGCAGCGGGACGGTTCCTTTAAATTCTTTAAAGAATTGGGTATTTGGCTGTATCTGAAAGCTCGTATAGCCCGGCGCAGTAGGGCGGACGCCCAGGCAGTACCGGCCCAGCAGGAAAATAGGACCGCTGCCCCAGGCGTGGCAAAGAGATTTGGAATATTTGGAGCCATACATGGCGTAGTGCTCTGTTCCCTGCATGGTGGGGTCAAATTCTTCCCAGATGGTAGTAGCGCCTAAATCCAGCATACCGCCCCAGTAAGAGTCCAACAGAGACAGTACATACGGAATCCGGTTCATTTTACACATGGCCATCAATTCAAAAAATTCAAAGTACGGGGTGGTAATTGGGGTAATCTGCGGGTTTTCCAATACGTTTACGGTAATGGTTTCTGCCGTAGCCTGGTCTACAAAATCATATAATATAGCAAAAATGTTGGCATGGCGGGTTACATGCCTTTTGCCGGAGGCGGCACAGTCAATAAACGCACCAAGCGTGGGATCCCAGAAGGTTTCCATAATTTTAGTTCGGAGCGCCTCTGCCCGCTCACGGTAATCGCCGCCGTACATAGCCTCCAGACAGTTATAGGTCTGCCAAAGCAAAATTTGCTCTGCGCATACGGGGCCGTCCTTGTCAATGTCGGACCAGTCTATAAAAATCCAGTCGCCGGGCCGCTGACAGACCAGTCCATCCTCATCCAGACGGCGGAACAGAAAATCGGCCAGCTCTTCCAGACGGGGCCTTATGTTGTCAATAAATTCCCGGTCTCCACTTTGAAAACAGTATTCATATGCGCCAATAATCAGGTACATGGTATAGTCTACAATTGTATTTACATGCTGCTGATAGGGAGGCTTCCCCAGCAGAGCAAGAATGGTGCGTTTGGTAATGGACTGGTCGCCGTAGAGATAGGCCCCCACCATAAAGGACTGATAGGCATCTCCGCTCCAGACCCACCGGTCCCTTTTAATGCCGTCCAGGTAAAATTCTCGGCTGTTTAAATGGAAGGTATAGGCGCAGATTTCCCAAATTTTATTGATTCTGTCATTGTCGCAGGAAAACTGTCCCACATCCTCCAGAGGTATAAATTCATATTTCACGTGGAGTCTTACATCTTTATCGACAAACAGATAGCGGAAAGCACAGGAGGGGATGGCATAGGACAGTTTTCCCTGCAGGGTATAGCGTATGACGGCTTCCTCTGGATCAAGGGCTTCTTCTCTGGATTCTCCGCAGCGCAGCTGGACCGGCTGTTCGTCCTGAGCCATCACGGCAATGGGGCCAAAGAGCTCCTTCCCAAAGTCATATATGATCCCGTGCGCTGTGGTTTCTTTTTTTACAGGTTCTACTGTTTCGTAGGAAAAGGGAAATACCTGGGGATTCTGATCTTCCCGGTAAAATGCAGGGGAAAAGCCCGCCGGCCGATATTCGTCTGCGCCGTTGTTGGCCAGCCAGCCGGCCCCTGTTCTTAAGCAGGGACTGTCGCAGAATATAGCGGGAAGTCCCTGGGGTGCTACGGTCTGCACAATAATAGAATGGTCTCCTGGTCCTACTTCCATTGGGCGTCCCATAGGATAACGGCGGTTATCCAGCAGGATGCTTCCTTTTACAGTGGAAATCACTTTTATAGTAGTCCGTTGGGTACAGGTAAAATCTTTTTTAAAATTAACTCTGGGATAGGGAGTTGCCAGCGTCCAAAAGGGCGGATATTCAGCTTCGTAGTCTCTTCTGCGGGAATGCAGCAGGAGACTGTGGTAGATTTCAAAATCTCCGTAATACCAGATCCAGTTTGCGTTGCTCATACAAATACCTCTCAGTGTTTATTTTGTGGGGTTATTATATCATGCTTAGAATGGAAAACATAGTTTTATAAATAATTTAATTGTGGATTAAAGTTACTTTAAGGAAGTAACTGATTATCTTTATGGGAACAAAAGATAAATCGTTAATATATAAAGTAAAAAATAATTTTTTGCATACAAAACATATTTAGTAACAATATATTGACAGATAAAAATAAA
>CABQMV010000188.1 GCA_902465325.1 uncultured Oscillospiraceae bacterium | reverse complement strand
GACTGTTGTCAGCCTCTGCCGACGGTCTGCGCGGCCCCTCTCAGCGGGACAGCTTCGCTAGTATATCATTTTGAAAAGCCGCTGTCAACACCTTTTTTTATGGAAATTTTTGAAATTATTTTTCCAGTACCTTCTTCTGCAGAATATCTGCAGCCTCCGCTACAATTTCCGGGCACGGTCTCTTTTTATAATATTCCTCCGTACGGGCAGAAGGTTCTGGGGAATCGGAAATACGTGAGGCCGTCCCAGACAGCAGTTCCCGGCATATAATACTGCCGTTTCGGCACCGGAATTCATCTGCAAGCTCCTGCACTCTTTTGTACAAGGCCATTTTACCATCCTTTTCCTTGGGATCGCTGTAACCCTCCAGACTGCCCAGTACAAAAAACATACCGGAAACGGCCCCGCATACCTCCCGCATACGGCCCATACCGCCGCCAAAAGCAGATACCATTCGGGCAGCAGTCTCTGGATCCATATGCATTTCCTCCGCAAAAGCCATACATACCGCCTGGGCACAATTATAGCCCTGAAGAAAATAGGATTTGGCCAAACTTTTCTTGTCCGTCATTTCAGTCCCTCAATATCAATTTTGGGCGCATCCGAAAGCTCAATCATTCCTTTATCGCATGCAGCAGCCAGAGAAGGATCTATAGGCAGCCTGCCCAGTATCCGGATTCCATATTTTTGAGCAATCTCTTCCGTATGGGACTCTCCAAAGACACTGATTTCCTTTCCGCAATCAGGACATTTGATATAACTCATATTCTCAACCAGCCCCAATACAGGAATGTTCATAAGCTCTGCCATCCGTACCGCTTTGCTGACAATCATTGACACCAGCTCCTGAGGAGTGCTTACGATAACAATTCCGTCTACAGGAATTGACTGAAATACGGTAAGAGGCACGTCTCCTGTTCCGGGAGGCATGTCCACAAACATATAATCCACCTCATCCCATACTACGTCTGTCCAGAATTGTTTCACTGCGCCGGCAATAACAGGCCCTCTCCACACAACAGGATCATCCTCGTTCTCCAGCAGCAGATTCAAAGACATGAGCTTTACACCGGTTTTGCTTTCCACCGGATAGAGTCCAGTATCATCTCCTGTGGCTTTTTGGTGGATTCCAAATATTTTAGGAATAGACGGGCCGGTAATATCCGCATCCATGATGGCAGTCTTGTAGCCTGCTCTGGCAGCCTGTACTGCTAAAAGCCCGGTGATCAGAGATTTTCCCACACCGCCTTTTCCACTGACTACGCCAATAACCTTCTTTATATGACTCCCCTGATGGGGCTGCTCTATGAGACTCTTTCTCTCTCCGCAGTCTGCGCTGCAGCTGCTGCAGTCATGTGTGCATTCTTCGCTCATTTTATCGCTCTCCTAACTTTATTGATATGCGCATAAGAGATTATACGCTTTTGTGTGAAATTTATCAATTCTGCGATTTTGGTTAAAAGCTCTGTATTTTTTATAATATCCTCTTGCAAAAGAGAAAACTTTTATGTATAATTCTATTTGCGTCAAATTTCATGCTGGTGTGATGGAATTGGCAGACGTACTGGACTCAAAATCTACTTCGTAGAATGTTGGGTACCCTGGCAAAACCCTTGATAAATCGGCGCTTTCACAACTTCATATTTTCATTTGGTTTTAATATCCCTCCCGCACATCCCTCCAAAATCTGAGATGTGCGGGACACAAGGGAAATTAAAATATAAATGCCGGTGTGTCGGAATTGGCAGACGACCGCGACTCAAAATCGTGTGGAGAAATCCGTGTGGGTTCGAGTCCCACCACCGGCACCATAAGAGGGCACTAAAAAAGATGCCCAAGCGAAAAGCCTTGATAAATCAAGGCTTTTCGGCATTTTCAGGGCAAGTTTTTCAGCATAGATTCTATAGATGCCAAACGGCAAAAATCCTATACTGACAGGACTTGAACCCACAAATAGCAAAAATCACACCGAAAGGCGTATGGAAAGTTAAAATCCATACGCCTTTTTCTTTTGCCCAAAATCCCTATTCTCCTCTCTGTTTCCATACTGCAATTAAATATTAACACATCATTTAGAGCCTTCGGTTTTTGATTATCACAGCAAAAACTGAAGGCTTTTTTTATTGAAAGGAAAAAGTCATGTATTTTACGGAAACACCTTCCCTACGGGAAATTGAAAAGGCTATGAAAATGGTTCCGAATTTTACTCCAAGAGGACATGGCGTAGTAATTCTCTGCAAACATGAATTTGCCGAAAAGAATTGCATTGGCGATTCTCAAA
>CABQMV010000187.1 GCA_902465325.1 uncultured Oscillospiraceae bacterium | reverse complement strand
TATATTGTTATGGAGGAATGGGATTTATGGAAAATCCGGATAACGGCTCCGGCAAACAAAAAATATTTAATGCCAAAAACAGAAAAAAGGCAATTGTTTCTCTTGCAGTCATTTTGATCTCAATTCTGTTTTTTTTCATTTTGTATAAAATGGATCAGGTAGGCAAAGCAATTACTTCCATCACCTCCATTCTGGCGCCAGTACTATACGGTATTGCCATTGCGTATCTGCTGAATCCTCTGGTAGAACGGATGCGCAATCCCCTCCACCGTTTTTTATCTGACCGTATGCAAAACAAAAAGCGGGCTGCGGGCATAGCCAAAGGCGTATCCATTACTGTAGCCGTTCTGTTTGCACTGGTAGTTGTAACTGTACTGCTGTGGCTTATTATTCCGCAGCTCTTTGACAGCATCTCCAAGCTGATTGAAGCTATGCCGGAGCAAATAAAAAAAGTACAAACCTGGTACAATACAGAGGTACAATCCGGTACAGAGTGGGCACAGGTCGTAAAAAACTATTTGGATAAAGGGCTGGAGGCTCTGAACAAATGGCTGTCTACAGATCTCATGAACGCAGTAAACGGCGCCGTTTCCTACCTTACCTCCAGTGTAATCGGGTTTGTATCCTTTATTGTAAATCTACTGATCGGCATCGTGGTAGCTGTATACGCTCTCATTGAGAAAGATATTTTTGTAGGGCAGGCCAAAAAGCTTACGTACGCACTTTTCAAACCGGAACGGGCAAATTCTATTATAGAGACTGCCCGCCACGGCGACAAAATTTTTGGCGGTTTTCTCTCCGGTAAAATTCTTGATTCCCTTATTGTAGGAATTATTACCTTTATTTGCCTTTCTCTGTTTCATATGCCCTACACCCTGCTCATCAGTGTTATCATAGGGGTAACAAACATCATTCCCTTTTTCGGTCCCTTTATCGGAGCCATTCCCTGCGCCTTTTTTATTTTACTGATTGACCCGGTAAAATGCTTCTGGTTTGTCGTTTTTATTATTATACTGCAGCAGATCGACGGCAATATATTAGGGCCTAAAATACTGGGGACCACCACAGGAATTTCCGAATTTTGGGTAACCTTTGCCCTGCTGCTGTTCGGCGGTATATTTGGCTTTGTGGGAATGATTATTGGGGTACCGCTTTTTGCCGTTATATACTATGTAATCAAAAATATAATAAACCGAAAAATCTCTGATAAAGGGCTGCCAACTCAGTCCGCCCTTTATCGGGAGGCCGGCGGCATTGACCCGGAGACCCTGACCTTTACCGCTATGCCGGCACCCCAGGAAAAAGGAAAGAAAAAAGCCTCCGAAAACACAAAAAGGTTTATAAAAAAGAAAAAATAAAAAAAGCTCAGACCTGAAAATTCCACCAAAAGGTCTGAGCTTTAATGCTATTGATAAAATTCAAATTCCGTCTCATAGATTCGGACTAAATCGCCCTCTTCTATTCCAAGGCGTTCCAGCTCTTCTACCAGGCCTTTTTTTCGTATCAATCTCTGGAAATACTGAGAAGACTCATTGTCGTACAGATTGGTGGAATCAATCACACTTTTGATCCACTTTCCAGTTACTTCATACACGCCGTCTTCTGTTACATGGATTTCAAACAAAGCTTCTTCTGAAGGGGCCTCATACAAGGTAACCTCTTCCTCCGGGAGCTCCATTTCAGGCATCGGCATTTTACTGAGGACCTTTTCCACATACTGCATAAGCTCATTGGTGCCGTGGGCAATGGGCGCGCAGATTTCAAAAATTTCCCATGCTCCGTTCTCCAGACCCTCTTTTATCTCTTCACAGTGCTCATTTTTCCACGCCTGAAAATGCACTTTGAAATCACTCAGTTTCTGCTCCGCGCCGGGCATGTCAATTTTATTGGCCACAAGAATCTGAGGCCGTTGGGAAAGCTGTACCTTATATTTATTCAGCTCTTGATTAATCTGCAAAAAATCCTCAAAAGGATTCCGGCCCTCTGAACCGGAAATATCAATTACATGGAGAATCAGCCGGGTCCGTTCTACATGGCGCAAAAATTGATGCCCCAGGCCCAATCCGTCAGAGGCGCCCTCAATCAGCCCAGGAATATCTGCCATCACAAAGCTGGGACCGTATGTTCCAAAAACTACCCCCAGATTCGGAGTAATTGTAGTAAAATGGTAGTCAGCAATCTCCGGCTTTGCCCCTGTTGTAACGGACAGCAGCGTGGACTTTCCTACATTGGGAAATCCAACAAGGCCCACATCGGCCAATAGCTTCAGCTCCAGAACCAACTCCAGTTCGGTCCCTTCCTGACCTGCTCTGGCAA
>CABQMV010000186.1 GCA_902465325.1 uncultured Oscillospiraceae bacterium | reverse complement strand
TCCCACGTACGATCTCTTCAGCTGTGTCCCGGACATTATCGTTGATACAGATAATACAGGAATCCTTTTTCCTGTTAAAAAAAGAGGACTTCGGCCAACGAATATAATAGGAAATCCGATTTTTTAAAAGAGCCCGCTCAATAAGCTGCTTACAATCAGGATCAGAAACTTCACATAATTCAATTTCGTTATTGACTTTCAAAGTAGTGTATAGCGGCTGCATGCTGTCACCTCCATTGGATTTACAAAGCGATTATAGCACAAGTGTTCCGTGCGGCGCAATGTATTACCGTTGCTTTTTCTTATGCGTTTGTAAAAAGTTTACGACCAGAAGAAGCATTAAAGTGATCAAAAGGATCAGAAGTCCCGGGACGATGCCGGGTGACAGATAATACATTTCTAAATGATGTTCTCCCTCAGGGGCCTGTATCGTGAGAAAAGTATCTGCATAGGTTCCGATATCAGAGGCATGTACTTTATGACCATCCAGACGAATATGCCAGCCGACATCATAAGGAATGGAGGTAACAATGGTATCACCTTTATGTACCGAAATATTACCGGAAAGTCTTCCAGAGCTGTGGGAGGTAAGAGTAATTTCACCGGTCTGTAGAGAGGTCAAAGCATCCTGCAACGCTAAAGTATCCAAAGACTCAATATAAGTATCACCGGGCGCTGTCGCTGAGGCTGAGACAACGGTTACCGTAACGGCTTCCCCGGCGTGGAAACATCCAAGACAGAGATTATAAATACTTTTACCGTACTCAAAAGATCCTGCCAAAGCATCATTGACATAAATATCTGCAGAGACAAATGGAGTCAGGGGCATATACATATATACCGGATCCGTATTCTCGGCGATGAAAGAATAGCTCCAGGAGGAAACAGGGTCATATTCCAGATCAGCAGGCAGACTGCCAGCAGGATTGGCGAGCTCTATATCGTATTTCTGATAGAATAAAGTATTCGATCCGCATAAGTTATTCAGATAACGGCTCTGATTTTCAAAAGGATCAGAAGTAAATGAGATATCCGCCGAAGCCAAAGGTGCACTGTAGATAAATTCCATAGCAGAAGGATTCTCGTAAACGGACACCGAATTATCCGTCGTTTTTAAGGAGTAATATCCGGAAGGCTCTGCAGTGTCTGACAAAAGATATTTCACGCCCAACAGACTGTCTGTCACAGGGGTGGTACCATAGCCGGTATTCCATAACCATGCCTGACCGATTCCGAGCTTAGATGTCAGAGCGTTGACACTTTGGGTATAAGTGGAAGAATAATGAAACATTCCCTTAAATCCCAAAAGCATTGGATCATTGGAAGTAAGCTGGTAATTCTGACAGATACGGTACATTCCGGAGTCCGAGGCTTTAATGTCATCAATCAGTGGTTTGTTGTCATTCAGATAAGATACGTATTCATCCATACGCATATAAGGAGTTGCGTAATCAATATTGCGGAAAATGGCTCTGCCATTGATACCGAGATCGGCTGAGGTAATTAGCAAAAGCAGTCCAACCACAAGCTCCAATGCCGGGAAACGATGCGTCTTCTCTAAAAAACATGGTAATTGATACGAAAGAACACATAGAAAGCGGCAACTCATATACAACAGGCAGAATCTGAATAAAAAGGAATATCTGTAGTTGAAGGAATTAGGTGTTATAAAGCCGTGCCAAAAGATATTCAACGGCCAAAGATAAAAACTAAGAAGCAGGAAGCTTGTCAGTAAAAAGGCGCCAATCCTTTCCCGGAGAGAGATCCGTTTGCAAAATAGGAAAAGAATGGACAAAAGAATAGCGAGATACCCGCAATAAATATTGGGAAGTCCGGTGACTCCAAGGTAGTTGACGGTGCCATTGCGAAGTTGTCCCAATATATCGGATAGCGGCTGGTTGATCAATCGAGGATCATAAACAACACTGGTCAGAGGATCCGACAGTTTTCCGATAAACATATCGGAAAAAGTCGGGATCAGCAAAGGAGCTGCCAGTCCCAAGGATATTAATGTAGAAAGAGCGAAATTTTTCAGAATTCTCCACAAGTCGTGCCGGGAGTGAGAGTAAGTGGTAAGAAGTCTGAAAAGAAGATAAAGGGCACAAAAGATTCCTGCCATATAAGAGATATAATAGTTGAAATAGAAAATTGCTGTTAATGGCAGAATGAACCAAAGATTACGTTGCTTGTCCAGCAGTTTTTCCACTCCAAGCAGGAGTAAAGGCAATAAAATGACACCATCCAACCACATGATGGATAGTGCAAATTGCAGATTATATGACATCAGCGCGTATGCAATGGGCAGTGGAAGCAACGTTAAATGAGCGAGTAATCTT
>CABQMV010000185.1 GCA_902465325.1 uncultured Oscillospiraceae bacterium | reverse complement strand
AGGCCGTGGAGGAGCAGCTGGCGAAAAAAAAGCTGCTGGGCTCCAAGGGGACTACCGGCACGCAGGCCAGCTTTTTAGAGCTCTTTTCAGGAGATCATGAAAAGTGTAAGGCTCTGGACAAAAAGATTGCGGAAAGGATGGGCTTTCCCACATGCTTTTCTGTTTCCGGCCAGACGTACCCCCGAAAGCTGGACAGCCAAATTTTGAATGTCCTGTCGGGGATTGCTCAGTCGGCGCATAAGTTCAGCAATGATATCCGCCTGCTCCAAAATTTAAAGGAGATAGAGGAGCCCTTTGAAAAGGGACAGATTGGCTCCTCCGCTATGGCCTATAAGAGAAATCCTATGCGCTCTGAGCGAATTGCTTCCCTGTCGCGGTATGTTATTTCTGTAGTGACCAGTCCTATGATGACTGCGGCGGAGCAGTGGTTTGAGAGAACATTGGATGATTCTGCCAATAAGAGGATCTGTGTTCCGGAAGCATTTTTAGCGGTAGATGCTATTTTAAATATCTACTTGAATGTCGCAGAGGGCTTGGTGGTCTATCCTAAGGTGATTGAAGCGCATATACAAAAAGAATTGCCTTTTATGGCGACAGAGAATATACTTATGGATGCGGTTCTCAGAGGAGGGGACCGGCAGGAGCTTCACGAAAAAATCAGAGTGCATTCTATGGAGGCGGGCAAACAGGTAAAGGTTTACGGCCTGGAAAATGATCTGATTGATCGCATCGTGGCAGATTCGGCTTTTGGACTTACCAGGGAAGCGGCGGCCCAGATTTTGGACGCCAGAAAGTACACTGGACGGGCTCCTCGGCAGACGGAAGAGTTTGTGGGAGAGGTAAGAGAGATTTTACAGAGATATCAGGACCTGATGGGTGTGACCGTAGAATTAAAGGTATAGTACAAATATTTTATAAACAAGGAGAGTATTGATCATGGTACAGGCAATCGTAGGTGCGAACTGGGGCGATGAAGGAAAAGGAAAAATTACCGATATGTATGCGGCTCAGGCAGATGTCGTTATCCGCTTCCAGGGCGGCGCCAACGCAGGACATACTATTATTAACGATAAGGGCAAGTTTGCATTGCATCAGCTTCCCTCCGGCGTTTGCTATCCGCATGTAACAAACATTATAGGAAACGGTGTAGCCCTGGATGTACCCAAGTTTATTGCTGAACTGGAGGAATTGAAGAGCAAAGGGGTAGAGCCCAAGATACTGATTTCGGAAAGAACACAGATTACAATGCCTTATCATGTATTGTTTGACCAGTATGAGGAAGAAAGGCTGAAGGGAAAACAATTTGGATCTACAAAATCGGGAATTGCTCCCTTTTACTCTGATAAGTATGCCAAAAACGGAATTCCTGTATGTGAGCTTTTCTATCCGGAGCGGCTAAGAGAGCGGCTGGAATCAGTACTAGAGGTTAAAAATATTCTTTTGGAGAATCTTTACCATAAGCCTACTCTGAATACAGAGGAAATATTCCAGACCCTGATGGAATACAAGGAGGCCATTGCTCCTTATGTGTGCAATACCTTTGACTATGTGTACGAGGCTGTTAAGTCCGGAAAGAGGATTTTGCTGGAGGGCCAGCTGGGCTCCTTAAAGGATCCAGACTTTGGAATTTATCCTTTTACAACGTCTTCCCACACTGTAGCGGGCTTTGGATCCATTGGTGCCGGGGTGGCGCCCTATAACATTGAAAAAATCACCACGGTTGTGAAGGCCTATTCCAGCGCAGTAGGCGCAGGTCCGTTTGTCAGTGAAATTTTTGGGGAGGAAGCGGATGAACTTCGGAACAGAGGCGGCGATGCCGGAGAGTATGGCGCTACCACCGGCCGCCCCAGACGCATGGGGTGGTTTGACTGTGTGGCCTCCCGTTATGGCTGCCGGGTACAGGGCGCTACCGAGGTGGCGCTCACGGTTTTGGATGCTTTGGGCTATCTGGATGAAATTAAGGTTTGCACTGCCTATGAAATTGACGGCAAGCTTGTAAAATCCTTCCCGGTTAACGCGGAGCTGGAAAAGGCAAAGCCGGTTCTGGAAACTCTGCCCGGCTGGAAATGCGATATCCGAGGCATTAAAAAATATGAGGAACTGCCGGAGAACTGCCGAAAGTACATTGAGTTTATTGAGAGGGAAATCGGGGTTCCTATCAAGGTGGTTACCAACGGTCCCAAGAGGGAAGAGTTTATTTTAAGATGATTTGTATTATCGATTACGGAGCAGGTAATTTAAAGAGCGTCAGCAATGCTTTTGACTATATCGGCGCGGACAATATTATATCGGCGGACAGAGATCAGATTCTGGCCGCCGATAAGATTGTTTTGCCGGGGG
>CABQMV010000184.1 GCA_902465325.1 uncultured Oscillospiraceae bacterium | reverse complement strand
CCCCGGGAAGTGAAAACGCCTCAGGCGTTTTTAAAATTTACAGAAATTATATAGAAAAGGAAAAATGGTGAAGAAAATGGATGCCATAAAAATTAATAAATATATTGACCACACCAATCTGAAGCCCGACGCCACCAAGGCAGATATCGAAAGGCTGTGTGCAGAAGCAAAAGAATATAATTTTGCCTCCGTTTGTGTCAATCCCTGCTACGTCTCTCTGGTAGAGCAGGTATTGCGGGACACACAAGCTAAAATTTGCACCGTAATAGGCTTCCCTCTGGGGGCTACTACCACAGAGGTGAAAAATATGGAAGCGACTCTGGCCTACGCCGAAGGAGCAGACGAGTTTGATATGGTAATAAATGTGGGTGCTCTAAAGGACGGACGTACCGACTACATTTTAAGAGACATCTCCGGTGTAATGACCGCCGCCAAAGGACGGACGGTAAAACTAATTATTGAAACAGGCCTGCTGACAAAAAAAGAGAAGATACTGGCCTGCCAGCTGGCCACCAAGGCCGGCGTAGACTTTGTAAAAACCTGCACCGGTATGACCAGAGGACACGCCACTGTGGCAGACATTCTTCTGATTAAAGAAAACGTAGACGAAGAAATGGAAATAAAGGCTTCCGGCGGAATCCGTACCTATGAACAGGCCCTGGCCCTTATTGAGGCCGGTGCTACCAGAATCGGAACCAGCTCCGGCATTGCCATTGCAGAAGGCAGATAGGCAGCCCTATGTGCCAGGAAAGACCTGTACGCTGTATAAAAGGAATCAGCGAAGCCAGAGAAAAGGCGTTAAATCATTTAGGCCTGTATACAGTAAAGGATCTGTGCCAATTTTATCCCAGAGAATATGAGGACAGAACACAAATTGTCCCCATCTCTTTTCTCACTCCTGATATAGAAGCCTCTCTTGTGGCCAGAGTAATAAGCATTGCACCTACCAAACGGATACGAAACAATCTGTCTGTTACCAGCGTATTGGTTCAGGACAGCACCGCTACCCTGACACTGGTTTTCTACAATCAGAATTATATACGAAAAAGCCTCCTGCCCGGAAGGGAATACTGTTTCTACGGAAAAGTGACCCGGGGGTACCGGTCAATAGAGATCTGTAATCCTGTCTTTGCAGACAGCGCCACTGGGGCCGGTGAATTTCAAAGGCTGCTGCCCGTTTATTCTCTGACCGCTGGAATTTCCCAGAATATAATGCGAAAAATCATGAAGGAGGCCGTAACCGCCTGCTGCAAGGGGGAGGCGGAAACACTGCCTGCAGAGCTGAAAGAAAGGTATGCCCTCATGGCATATCCCCAAGCCCTGCGCAATGTTCATTTTCCGGAAGAAAGGGAGCTGCTTTCTCAGGCACGACGCCGGTTTGTTTTTGAAGAGCTGTTAAACATGGCCCTGATGCTGCGCTGCATAAAGTCTGATACAGAAGAGCTGACAGACGGCATTGTATTTGGTAAAACGCCTATGACCCATCAGCTTCTGCAGAATCTCCCCTTCTCTCTTTCCGAGCATCAGCAAAAGGTCTGGCAGGAAATCCAGGCAGATATGGAAAGCCCCCGTATTATGAATCGGCTGGTAATGGGAGACGTAGGCTCCGGTAAAACCATAATAGCCGTACTGGCTATGGTAAAGGCCATTGCCTCCGGCTATCAGGCCGCCTTTATGGCTCCTACGGAAATACTGGCAGAGCAGCACTACCATAACATAAAAAAATACATGGAGCCCCTTGGCATCTCTGTAGGGCTTCTCACCGGCTCCCTTGGTGCAAAGCAAAAGCAGCAGATAGTGGAAGAGCTTCGCACAGGACAAATTAACTGCATAATAGGAACGCACGCGTTGATTCAAAAGGGAGTGGAATTCTGCCGGCCGGGTCTTGTTATTACAGACGAGCAGCATCGATTCGGTGTACGGCAGAGGGGAACCCTTTCCTCCTACGGAAAGAACTGCGATGTATTGGTTATGACAGCCACCCCCATCCCGCGCACACTGGCCCTTATTCTGTATGGTGACCTGGATATCTCCACCATTGCAGGCCTTCCTCAGGGACGAAAGCCTATAAAAACATACGGTGTGGATGAATCCTATCGACAGCGAATTTATACCTGGGCCCGAAAACTGGCAGAGGCAGGACAGCAGGTTTATATTGTACACCCTCTTATTGAAGAAAAGGAAGAATCAGATTTGGCTTCGGCCCAGCAGAATTTCCGGGAGGCATCGGTAAAATATTTTGCAGGTCTTTCCACAGCCCTGGTACACGGTAAAATGAAGGCCAGGGAAAAGGAAGCGGTCATGCGAAGCTTTGCAGCAGGAGAAATTGCGGTACTTTTCTCTACCAC
>CABQMV010000183.1 GCA_902465325.1 uncultured Oscillospiraceae bacterium | reverse complement strand
GCCGCCCGCCATTGTGTCCATGTATCTGGGCGATGAACTGGAGGCCGTATTAAACGCTATTGACGAGGGCGTAGAATACAAGTCCTCAGGAGCCGGTGAAATGCAGACGGGCGTCCATGTGCTTCCTGATTTTAAAAAGGATACCACAGACAGAAACAGGACCTCTCCCTTCGCCTTTACGGGAAACAAATTTGAATTCCGTATGCTAGGCTCTAATCTTTCTATTTCCGGTCCCAACATCATTATTAATACGATTGTGGCAGACGAACTCAGAATTTTTATGAGGATTTTCAGGCGGAAATTATTGCTATTGTAAAGGAAACCATGAAAAAACATGCAAGAATTATATTCAATGGCAATAACTATTCCGAGGAATGGGTGAAGGAAGCGGAAAGAAGAGGGCTTCTGAATTTGAAGTCTTCGGCAGAGGCAATTCCCTATTTTGCCAGCCAGAAGAGTATAGACCTTTTTACCAGAAATAAAGTTTTCACTGAGGCAGAGGTTCGTTCCCGCTGTGAAATTATGCTGGAAAATTACTGCAAGGTTATTAACATTGAGGCCCTGACCATGCTGGATATGGCAAAGAAGGACATTACACCCGCAGTGTTTGACTATATTAAAAATTTAGCTAAGACGGTTTCTTTAAAGAAATCAATTGGTATGGATGTGACGGAGGATGCGGAAACGGTAATGATTTCCAGTCTTTCTAAGCTGGCCAACAGTCTGGTGGCCAAGACAGATGCTCTAGATAGCGCGGTCCTTAATCTGGACAGCGATTCCAGTATAGAGGATCAGGCCAAGTATTTTAGAAATACGGTGATCAGCGCCATGCAGGAGCTGAGAGCGGTTTCCGATCAGCTTGAAACAATGGTAGGCAGTCAGTATTGGCCGTTTCCCTGCTACGGAGATATGCTGTTTAGCATCTGATACGGCGGAAAACAATTCTTTTATTTAATTACTTTGCACGAAGAGGTGCATCAGGCGATTTACAGAGCTTTTCAGTAAATTGCCCGATGCGCCTCTTATTTTTTAGGAGGGGATGTAAATGAATTTTAACACAATGGACGTCTTATGGGTCCTGCTGGGCGCTGCGCTGGTATTCTTTATGCAGGCCGGCTTTGCCATGGTGGAAACGGGCTTTACCAGAGCAAAAAACGCGGGCAACATTATTATGAAAAACCTGATGGATTTTGCAATTGGCTCTGTAGTATTTTACTTTATCGGTTATGGAATCATGTATGGAAGCGCCAACGGTTTTTTTGGAGGAATTGATTTCTTTATAACAGGAAATTATGACACCGGTTCCATTCCTCTTTGGGCGCACGTGGCCTTCAATACTATGTTCTGCGCCACTTCCGCCACGATTGTTTCCGGAGCAATGGCAGAGCGTACAAAATTCAGCGCATACTGTATTTACAGTGCAGTAATCAGCTTGATTGTATATCCCATATCCGGCCACTGGATATGGGGCGGCGGCTGGCTGTCTACCCTTGAAATTGGCGGAGCATCGGGATTTATTGACTATGCCGGCTCTACAGCGGTTCATATGCTTGGAGGCGTTGCCGCCCTGGTAGGGGCCAAGATACTGGGACCCCGTATTGGAAAATACGGTAAAGACGGAAAACCCAGGGCTATTCTGGGACATAGCATTACATTAGGTGCCTTAGGAGTATTTATTCTGTGGTTTGGCTGGTTTGGCTTTAATCCGGCTTCCAGCTACGGACTTTCTACACAGGAAAATGCCCTAGATGTATCCAATGTATTTATGACCACTAATATTGCGGCGGCGGCTTCGACTGTAGTGGTTATGCTGATTACCTGGATTAAATATAAAAAGCCTGATGTATCTATGACGCTGAACGGCTCTCTGGCAGGCCTGGTTGCCATTACTGCGGGCTGCAGCGCTGTGGATCCCTGGGCGGCGGCTGTTATCGGCGTACTGGCCGGATTTGTAGTGGTATTCGGAATTGAATTTATTGATAAGGTTCTCAAAATTGACGACCCGGTAGGGGCGATCGGCGTCCATTGTCTGTGCGGTGCCTTTGGTACCCTGTGCGTGGGTCTCTTTTCCAGAGAAAATGGCCTTTTTACTACAGGACAATGGGGACAGCTTGCAATTCAGCTGACTGGCGTTCTGTCTGTGGCCGCATGGGGCGTGGGTACTATGCTGATTACTTTTATCATTATCAAGAAAACCATTGGACTGCGGGTTTCCAGAGAGGAAGAGCTTTCCGGTCTGGACAGCACAGAGCATGGCTTGGCCTCGGGATATGCTGATTTTATGCCAACTGTTCCTGCAGGTGAAGCGGCCGCGTCAAATGAACCGGCTGTGACAGTGGAACATCGTCCTGAAACGCCGTCTGTTGC
>CABQMV010000182.1 GCA_902465325.1 uncultured Oscillospiraceae bacterium | reverse complement strand
GCGCCCAGAAAAAAGAAGCCCAACAGAGCGCTGTAGGCAGATTTGAAATTCACAGTACCGTACTGTGAAAGAATAAGAGGATAAAATGCCATCAATCCGGTGGGAACGGCACAGACAGTCAGCATGGCCAGATATTTTCCTGCTACAATAGAGGGGATTTTCACTGGGAGATAGTATAAAAGCTGATCTGTACGGTTATGCTTTTCTTCTGAAAATATTCGCATGGTTAAAATCGGTATTGCCAGAATAAAAATAAAAGACATATTGCTCAGTACATATTCAAAATTCGAATAACCGTAGTTAAAATTTAAGGCTATACTGTATATTCCTGCCATGAGAAGAATAAATCCAATAAATACATATCCTGTCATGTTAAAAAAGAGTCCTCTGACCTCTCTCTTATAAACTGCTTTCATTTTTTACAGATTCCTTTTTTGCCTTTTTTACTTTCTTCTGCGGTGTGCTTTCTTCGTCAGTGAGTTTTAAAAAGATATCCTCCAGGCTCAGTTCCATAGAGGCCATGGCCAGAATCGGAATCTCGGCACCGGCAAATGCGTAAAAAACGGCTTCCCGAATGTCCTTCTCCATTGCTGTCTCAAAGGATACGGCGACCAGACCGCCGCTCTTATTCTCTGCAGACAGCTTTTCTATTTCACCAAAGGAGGACAGCTGTTTTTTGACCTGTTCCAGGCTGCCCTTTGCCGTCATGGTGACGGTATTGGTACCGGCCATTAGCTTTGTCAGATTGTCCGGCGTATCACTGGCTACCAGCTTGCCGTGTGCTATGATCATAATATAGTCGCATACGGCGCTGACTTCAGAAAGTATGTGACTGCTGAGAATAACGGTGTGATCTTTTTTCAGAGATTTAATCAAGTCTCTGATTTCAATAATCTGCTTTGGATCCAGTCCTACAGTGGGTTCGTCCAATATAATAATATCCGGATATCCTATCATAGCCTGGGCAAGGCCTACCCGCTGCCTGTACCCCTTGGAAAGATGCCGGATCACGGTGTTCTGCACGTCGGAAATCTGTGTCCGGTTCATAATATCCACCATTTGATTGCGGCGCTCCTCCTTACTCAGGCCTTTTGCCTCTCCAATAAAATCCAGATATTCAAAGGCTGTCATTTCCGGATACAGAGGCGGGATTTCCGGCAAGTATCCTATGTGCTTTTTTGCGTTTACCGGGTCTTCAAATATATCGCTGCCATGGATGGAAACCGTTCCGCCTGTAGCGGCCAGACAGCCGGTTATGATATTCATTGTGGTGGACTTTCCAGCGCCGTTAGGTCCCAGAAGACCGTAAATTTTACCCGGCTCGATCTGGAAGCTCAGATGGTCTACGGCCAGATGCTCTCCGTACCTTTTTACAAGGTTTTTCACCTCAATCACAATAATCCCTCCTATAAATTGCTGTTTACAGTACTTTCCGATTTTACATGGCTTAGGTGAAGGTTAGGTGAAGAATGGATACGGATTTTGTGAAAACCTGAGGGCTGCCTTGCTTTATAGGGCCTGATTCCGGTTGCCGTGAAAGGCCCATCGTGGTATAATTATAAAAATTCTAAATAACAAGGAGAATGAGGTTTATGGTCATTTTACCGAAAGTAAGAGGTTTTATCTGTACTACGGCGCACCCGGAAGGGTGTGCGGCAATCGTACAATCTCAGATAGATTACGTTAAGGCGCAGCCCAGGACGAAAGGCCCCAAAAAGGCTTTGATAATAGGGGCGTCTATGGGATACGGGCTGGCGTCCAGGATCGCGGTAACCTATTCCTGCCAGGCCTCCACCATAGGGATTATCTTTGATAAGCCCGGCACCGCTGCTAAGCCCGGATCTGCGGGCTGGTATAATACGGCGGCGTTTGAACGGCAGGCCCAGGCGGATGGGTATTATGCGAAAACGATTAACGGGGATGCCTATTCAAAGGAAGTCAAGGATCAGGTTATCGCCCAGATAAAAAAAGATTTCGGAAAAATTGATCTACTAGTATACAGCATGGCTGCCCCGCGCAGAACCATGCCGGACGGTACCGTATACAGCTCTGTTTTAAAGACTACAGGGGAATCCTATACCAATAAAACGATAGATCTGAGGAGCAATGCCATTACGGAGGTTACCATTCCTCCTGCTACGGAGGAAGAAATCCTGGGCACTGTAAAGGTTATGGGCGGCGAGGATTGGATGGACTGGATAGAGGCCCTGCGGGCTGCCGATGTAATGGAAGAAAATGCTGTTACGATTGCCTATTCCTATATTGGCCCGGAGCTGACGCATCCCGTGTATATGGATGGGTCGATCGGACGTGCCAAGGCTCATTTGTTTGAGACCTCAAAGGAAATAACCCGGAGATTTCCGGGAATCAAAGGG
>CABQMV010000181.1 GCA_902465325.1 uncultured Oscillospiraceae bacterium | reverse complement strand
TATATCGGTGAATAAGGCCCTGGTCACACAGTCTAGTGCCGCCATTCCCATTGTGCCGCTGTATATTTCCATTTTATACAAGGTTATGAAGGAAAAGGGTGTGCATGAAGGCTGTATTCAGCAAATGTACAGACTTTTTCATCAAAAGCTATATAGTGAGCAAGTTCCTACCGATGAGCAGGGCAGGATCCGCATGGATGATTGGGAGATGGCTCCGGAGATTCAGCATGAGGTATCAGCGCTTTGGAACGGCATCACAGAAGAGTCACTGGAGCAAAAGGCTGATTTAGAGGGTTTTTGGGACGACTTCTACAGACTTTTTGGATTCCGGGCGCTCGGCGTAGACTATAAGGCGGAGGTTTCTCCTGAGCTGCCGATTCCCAGTCTTGCGGAATGAATGAAGGATAAGCGGATTCAATGGCAAAAAAATTTCTGACATTAAGTTTTGATGACGGCAGCATATACGACAGGCGTCTCGTTGCGCTTTTCAATCAGTACGGTCTGAAATGTACCTTTAACTTGAATGTAGGACTTTTCGGGGAGAGCTGTCTGCTGGCAGGAGAAACTTATGCGATCCGGCATACCAGAGTGAATCTGACAGAGGTACGGAGACTGTATGAAGGACATGAAATTGCCGGGCATGGTATGAAGCATCCGGACCTGACCCGGTGCAGCCGCCGGGAAATTATTCATCAGGTGGAGGACGAAAGACGGGCTCTGAGTACTCTTGCAGGATATAAGGTTCGGGGGTTTGCCTATCCGGGAGGAAGCCTGTACGGAAGAAAAAACGTGGAAATATTGAAGCGGGATACGGGAATTGAATATGCCAGAAACATGGATGCTTCCATGTGCTTTGTGCTTCCCGACAACTGGTATGAATGGAGACCTACTATTTTTCACGGCTCTCCTTTGCTGATGGAAACCGCACGGCGCTTTCTGGAGACAAAATCTGAAGAGGACATGCTTCTGTATGTATGGGGAAATGCCTATGAGCTGGAGGCCTGGCAGAGCTGGGACGTCCTGGAGGAATTTTGTAAGATGGTCAGCGGGCGGGAAGATGTTATTTATGCTACGAATATTGAAGTAAAAGATATGATTTGCGGCGGTGTACAATGACCTGGGAAGATTTGGAGAAAGCCTGCCGGAGCTGTCGGGCCTGCAGGCTTTGTGAAAACAGAACAAATGTAGTAATTGGCAAAGGCTCTGTAAATGCGCCTCTGCTGTTTGTGGGAGAGGGCCCCGGTGAGAATGAGGATAAGCAGGGCGTTCCTTTCGTAGGCGCTGCAGGACAGCTTTTGGACCTGGCTCTGGTTTCTATTGGATTCCGCCCGGAGGACTACTATATTGCCAATGTAGTAAAGTGCCGTCCGCCCCACAACCGAACGCCTCAGGAGGATGAGTGCAATGCCTGCCTTGGATTTCTCAGAGGACAGTTTGCTCTGATCAGGCCGAAAATTGTAGTATGTCTGGGCAGTGTGGCGGCCAATTATCTTATTGAGAAAGGCTGTAAAATCACCCGGATCCGCGGCACCTGGCGCGAGAAAAAAGGGGTGTGGTTTATGCCTACCTACCATCCGGCGGCACTGCTTAGAGATGAATCTAAAAAATATGATATGTGGAAGGATATGAAAAACGCGTATGATAAGCTGCAAGAGCTCTGAACTGGAGGCTCTGTACCAAGGGTACAGACAGCAGACGGACCTTCACTTTCCGGAAAGCCTTCCCCATGAATATGTATGGGGCTTTGGCCGGCTGGAGAGTCCTGTCATGCTGATAGGGGAGGCTCCCGGCAGAGATGAGGTCCTGCAGGGCAAGCCTTTTGTAGGTAAAGCAGGGAAAATGCTTACCGCTTTTTTAGAGGGAGCGGGTTTGGAGAGAGAGGATTTGTTTATTACAAATACCATGAAATATCGGCTCTCAAAAGAAGGCGCCCGGCCAGGGGTATTGGTAAACCGACCGGCCCGCAGAGAAGAAATTCTTTTTTCTTGTGAATATTTAAAGAGAGAAGCGGAAATAATCAGACCCAAGGTTGTGGTTACTCTGGGAAATGTTCCGCTGAAGGCTGTTTCGCTTGTGTCCAAGGGAATAGAGTGTGCCTGCTCCAGGACTGACGTGCCGCGCTTTTCTGCTTTGCCTGAGGTAGGCAAGCTTCATGGGCTGCCCATAGAAAATGCCTTTGGCATAGAGGGAATTACTTTGTTTCCCATGTACCATCCGGCCAGTATGATTTACAATCCTTCTCTGGAGAAAGTATATAAAGGAGACCTGGAAAAATTTTTTTGTTATTTTTCAGGTTTTTTGAAAAAAGGTGTTGACAGCGGCTTTTCAAAATGGTATACTAGCAAAGCTGTCCCGCTGAGAGGGGCCGCGCAGACCGTCGGCAGAGGCTGACAACAGTC
>CABQMV010000180.1 GCA_902465325.1 uncultured Oscillospiraceae bacterium | reverse complement strand
TCCGCCCAGAGCGCCTGGACGACCTGAAAAACGCCCTGTCTGAGCTGGGAATTACAGGTATGACAATTGCACAGGTACAGGGCTTCGGTATGCAGCTGGGAGCCGACAAGTACTACAGAGGCGCCAAAGTAGACAGTACGCTGCGTCCTAAAATCAAGGTGGAGCTGGTTGTTTCTAAGATTCCGGTACAGGCTGTAGTCAATACAGCAAAGCGAGTTCTCTATACAGGCAGCTACGGGGACGGTAAGATCTTTATTTATGATGTAGAAAATGTTATAAAAATCCGCACTGGCGAAGAAGGGTATGACGCTTTGCAGGATGTAGAATAGGAGTCAGCACAAGAAGGGAGACACTTGGCAGGAAAGTTGTCTCCCTTTTTGTACTGACGGATGTTTATAAAATATAGAGACACTGTCACTGAAATTTCCGAAAAAAACGGAAATTATTTGCGTATAGACGAAAATTATATTATCCTATTATTAAAAAATAGAAATAGATAGGAGAGTTTGCTTGGAATATAAACGTACTGCACAGATTTGGTTTGTACTTTTGATCCTGTTGCTTGCCGGCTGTAGGTGTGCCCCGGCAGCGCAGAATCCTAGTCCGTCCCAGGAGACCGTGTCTGCGGAACCCGCTTTTAATAGCCCTGCCCCTGAGGGTGATGATCTTGAGGCGCTTTTGAAAAATATGCCGTTGGCGGAGAAGGTTGCGCAGATGTTTTTTGTCCGCTGCCCGGAGGAAGGCGCCTGGGAGCTGGCAGAGACCAGACAGCCCGGAGGCTATATTTTGTTCGCCCGGGATTTTAAAGAGAAAACCCGGGAACAGGTAACGGAAAATATTGCATCCTATCAGGCCGCTGCCCGGATTCCTATGCTCATAGGGGTGGATGAGGAGGGCGGTACGGTAACCCGAATAAGCCGCTATCAGGAGTTCCGGGACCAGCCCTTTTCTGCAGCCAGGGACGTATATCAGCAGGGCGGCTGGTCCCTGATAGAAGAAGATACGCTGGAAAAGTGCATACTGTTAAAAAGCCTGGGCATCAATGTAAACCTGGGTCCGGTATGCGACATTGCCCAAAGCAAAGGAGATTTTATCTATGATAGATGCTTTAGTACCGAGCCTGCGCTTGTCAGTGAATTTGTGACACGGACACTGACGATTTCACAGTCCCAAAGAGTGGGCACAGTACTGAAACACTTTCCCGGCTACGGAGACAATGAAGATACCCATACGGGCGCAGCCTACGACAAAAGAGCGCTGTCCGTTTTTGAAACAGTAGATTTTCTGCCCTTTCAGGCAGGCATAGAGGCGGGCGCTTCCTGTATCATGGTAGCCCATAATACGGTGGAATGTATGGATGCCCATGCCCCGGCGTCCCTGTCGCCGGCAGTTCACCGAATCATAAGAGAGGAGCTGGCTTTTACCGGTGTCATTCTTTCGGACGATCTGGCAATGGACGCAGTGACAGAATATGCTGGGACCGTTGAGCAGGCCGCGGTAGAGGCCGTTTTAGCCGGCAACGACATGCTGTGCTGCACTGATTTTGAAAAACAGATCTGGGCAGTTGTAGAGGCTGTAGAAGATGGCAGGATTTCTCCGAAGCAAATAGATGGGTCTGTGCTGAGAATCTTAAACTGGAAGCGGCAGCTGGGGCTGCTGTGAGAGAAGCGGCTCTGCCAATACGCAGGGCGTATTTTACAGTCCCCGCTGTTTCAGGCCGGCCTCATATGCTACCAGCGTGGAGGCAAAGCCTACGTTTAGAGATTCACAGCTACCCAGCATGGGAATAATAACCGGCGTAGCAATATCCAGCTCTCTCCAGGCGGGGGAAATTCCTTTAAATTCGTTTCCTGTCACAATGGCAATCCGTCCCCGATAGTCCAGCTCCCGATAGGACTGTGTGGCAGTCAGGTCTGTAAGGACTGCCCGGAAATGGTGGGAGGCCAGCCAGTCTGCTAGCTTTTCCATAGGGACTTCTAAAAAAGGCATCATAAAAGCGGCGCCCAAACTGGAGCGTATTAACCGGGGATGTGTCATACGCACCCGACGGTTGGTCATAACGGCGAATGCGCCGCCGGCGCAGTCCAGGGACCGGAGAATAGCGCCGATATTTCCCGGCTGTTCCTGTCCGTCTAAAATCATAATCACCATATTTTCTTTCAGGAGAGGTTCCATATCCTCCAGCCGGTAAAAAGGCATTCTTGCAAAAATGAAAAAGCCGTCGGCGCCCTCTCTGTCGCTGATTTTTGCACAGGCCTTTGCGGAGATGCGGTAGGCTGCGGAAGCATATTCACATAAACGGTCTGTCTGGATTTTTTCCTCCTGAGAAGCAATTTTCTCAGGGCAAAAGAAAAAGTATTTAACCGATATTTTTTGTGAAATCAATTTTTCCGCGGCCCAGAGTCCCTCACAGACAA
>CABQMV010000179.1 GCA_902465325.1 uncultured Oscillospiraceae bacterium | reverse complement strand
CATAACTGTCCTCAGGGCATTCCCAGTTATCGGCAGTCTCAGGATGAATCTGTCCTAAAAAGCCAGCCTCTCTACCCCCAACCATCAGCGCGGCACAGCGCCCCGGATGCATAGAAGGATTGGCTGTCATGGGTTCAAATTCATAATTTGTAATCTTAAAGCTTTGTAAAAGCGCCTCTATGACTCCCTTGAAATCATAAAAATCGCCCTCGCCATACCGTCCCAGGCTAATCACCTGTCTGTGCTCCGGCAAAATATTGACATCCTCTGAGGTTTTCAGATATACATAGGAAATTTCAAACACTTTCACTACCGGAACTCTGTGCGCATGGTTGAAGGCTAGCGTCTCCAGTACAGAAGGCAGCATAGTAGTCCGCATAATACTGAAGTCCTCTCCCAAAGGATTAAGGATGCGTACACTGTTTCGGAGAGGATGCTCCTCCGGCAGCCTTAGTTTATCGTATACACTGGGACTCATAAAAGAAAACGTAAGCATTTCGTTATATCCGCTGCCCGCCAGATTGTTCCGAATCCGCTGACAAATCAGCTGCTTTCGGTTTCTGTGTCCCTGTGTAGTCTCACAGGCTGACAACAGACTGGATTGAATATTGTTATAGCCGTAAAACCGGGCTACCTCCTCGGCAATATCAGCCTGACAAATCAAATCCTCCCGGAAGGACGGGGGAATGACATAGCCTTGATCGGCACACACCTGACAGCCAATCGCCTCCAGTATACGGGTCTGCTCCTCCAAGGAGGCCTGAATACCAATAAACCCATTGACAGCCTCCCAGGAATATTCTACGCGGCGCTCCTGCTTTTTCACAGGATAACAGTCTACAATTCCCTTGCAGACCTTCCCCGCCCCCAGCTCTTCGACCAGCTGCACAGCCCGTTCCAGAGCCTCAGCACAATTGATAACATCCAGTCCCTTCTCAAAACGGGAGGATGCTTCTGTACGTAGTCCCACTTTTTTAGCGCCACGCCGGACGGTAACGCCGTCAAACACAGCCGCTTCAAATACAATTGCCTCTGTGGTTTCCGTAATCTCTGAATTCTCCCCGCCCATAATGCCTGCCAGGGCAACAGCTCCGTTACAGTCGGCAATCACCAGCATAGAAGGATCCAGCTTCCGCTCTTCCCCGTCTAAGGTTTTAAGGGTTTCTCCCTCCTTCGCCCGCCTGACAAAAATCCGGTCTTGGTGAATCGTTTTTTTATCAAAGGCATGCATGGGCTGTCCGTATTCCAGCATAACATAATTGGTGATATCTACTATATTATTGATTGCGCGAACACCGGCTGACTGCAGCCGCTCCCGCAGCCACCGAGGAGAGGGACCAATCTTTACATCGGTCACAACTCTGGCCATATACCGGGGACAAAGCTCCGGATTTTCAATCTCTACGGCCAGCAGGTCTCCCGCCTTCTGGCTGCTTTCTTCCCGTACACATACATCAGGTTTTGTAAAACGGCTACGCTCTGTGACAGCAGCCTCCAGGGCAAGACCCAGTACGCTGAAGCAATCGGCCCGGTTAGAAGTAATCTCAAAGTCTATGACAGTCTCAGAAGCACCCAGCACCGGCATAATATCCTTGCCTATCAGCTTGGAGAGCTCTTCCCCCCGAAACATAGCCAGGTCATCCAGGATCAGAAGCCCGTCTTCGATCCCTCCTTCATAGTCCTCCGCTGACAGTCCCAGCTCACCGAAAGAACACATCATCCCGCAGGAAGCAACTCCTCTCAGCTTTCCGCTTTTTATTTTTGTCCCCCCGGCAATTGTAGAATTGTCCAACGCCACCGGAATATAGGCGCCAGCTCTTACATTTGGCGCTCCCGTTACAATCTGCAGCGTTTCACTACCCACATCTACCTGACAGATCTGCAGGTGATCAGAATTCTCATGGGGGGCTACCTCCAGACAGTGCCCTACTACTACCCGACTGATCTCCGCCCCCTGTGTCTCCACCGATTCCACCTTAGAACCGCTGATGGTCATATCACTTGCCAGCTGATGAGGATCTATATTTTTATCGATATCGGTATAGCTTAATAACCAGCTTATTGACGTTTTCATTTTACAATTTCTCTCCTTTCAATCAGAACTGGCCCAGGAACCGTACGTCATTTTCAAAGAACTGACGCATATCCGTTACACCGAAGCGGGCCATGGCTGTCCTTTCGATCCCGATTCCAAAAGCAAAACCGGTATATAACGCAGGATCGATTCCGCAGCGTCTCAGCACATCCGGATGTACCATTCCGCAGCCAAGCACCTCTACCCAGCCCTCTCCCTTGCACACGCGGCATCCCTGGCCTCCGCAGCTCCAGCAGGATACATCTACTTCTGCAGAGGGCTCCGTAAACGGAAAATGGTGGGGCCGCAGGCGGATTCTGGTCTCCGGTCCGAACATGGCCTTAGCATACACCTCCA
>CABQMV010000178.1 GCA_902465325.1 uncultured Oscillospiraceae bacterium | reverse complement strand
AAATAAAAACAGATGAGCGCGGCAGAACCAATATTGCCGGGGTTTATGCTACCGGGGACGTAAACGGTACCTCCATGCTGGCGCATACCGCTTACAGGGAAACAGAGGTTGCTGTCAACGATATTCTGGGTGTAAAGGATATCATGCGTTATAATGCGATTCCTGCTGTTATCTATACTAATCCGGAAGTGGCCGGCATTGGGGAAACAGAAGAGACTGCCAAGGCCAAAGGAATTGACTTTGAAGCGGTAAAGCTCTCCATGATGTACAGCGGCAGATACGTAGCGGAAAATGAAGGAGGCGACGGAATCATCAAGGTACTGATCCACAAAAAGTACCGTAATGTAATCGGTGTGCATATGATTGGAAATTATTCCTCCGAGATCATCTATGGGGCCGCTACCTACATTGAAACGGAAATGCCTATTGATGATATTAAGCAGCTGGTATTCCCTCACCCTTCTGTCTGTGAGGTTATCAGAGAAGCACTGTTTGAATTTTAATTGACTGTAAAATATAGAAAGAAAGAGGTTTATATTATGCCTAAATCACAATTTATTGACCCTAAGCAGGTCAGAAAGCCGAGTTTCATTAAATATGAAAAGACTCCGGTAAATCAGTATAACAAGACCATTGAAGAAGAAAAGGCCAACTATTCCAAAGAAGACTTTATGAGAATCTACAGGGATATGGCGATTATCCGTGAGTTTGAGACCATGCTGAACAGCATCAAAATCACCAGCAACTACAACGGTATTGAGTACAGCCATCCGGGGCCGGCGCACCTAGGAATCGGCCAGGAAGCGGCTTATGTAGGCCAGGCATACGCTCTGACACCGGACGATTTCACATTCGGCTCTCACAGAAGCCACGGTGAAATCCTTGCCAAAGGACTGTCCGCTATTGAAAAAATGAGCGACAAAGAGCTGATGGATGTAATGGAATCTTACTTTGACGGCTCCATTCTGAAAATTGTTCAGAAAGATCAGAAGACGGTGAAGGAGCTGGCCATTGACTTTTTGATATACGGTACTCTGGCTGAGATCTTTGCCAGGGAAACCGGCTTCCACAAAGGACTGGGCGGCTCTATGCACGCATTCTTCTGCCCCTTCGGAATTTACCCCAATAACGCCATTGTAGGCGGCAGCGCCACCATTGCAACAGGCAGCGCGCTCTTTAAGAAGGTCAACAGAAAGCCTGGCATTGTAATCGCCAATATTGGCGATGCCTCCATGGGAAGAGGGCCTGTCTGGGAAGCCATTGCTTTTTCAACAATGGATCAGTACAAAAAGCTCTGGGAGGGCGATATGAAGGGGGGCCTGCCTTTAATTATCAACTTCTTCAACAACCAGTACGGAATGGGTGGTCAGACCTGCGGAGAAACCATGGGATATGATATTCTGGCCAGAATGGGTGCCGGCGTAAATCCCGAACAGATGTACTCTGAGCGTGTGGACGGATACAACCCTCTGGCGGTAATTGATGCAATCAAGAGAAAGAAAGCGATCCTCGCGGAAAAGAAGGGACCTGTTCTGTTAGATACCCTTACCTATCGTATTTCCGGCCATTCTCCCTCCGATGCCTCCAGCTACAGAACCAAGGAGGAAATTGAAGCCTGGGATAAGGCCAATTCCATGGATGAATACCAGAAAAAGCTGGTGACTGCCAAGGTTGCTAAGAACAGTGACTTTGAGAAGATCCAGGCACAGGTTACAGAGCTTATTACAAAGATATGTAAAATGGCCAGCGATACTTCCATCTCTCCCCGAATGAACTTTATTGAAAAACCTCATCAGCTGGAGGATCTGATGTTCTCTAATCAGAAAATCGCTAAGCTTTCTGACGCAGAGCCAGACGTGCTCATGCCTAAGGAAGAATGCCCAAGAGTCATTCAGATTTCCAAGAAGGAAAGATTCGGGATTGCGCCTGACGGAAAGCCTGTCTCCAAGAACAAGGTGTTCCAATACAGAGACGCTATATTTGAAGCAATTATTGACAAATTCTACGAAGATCCTACTTTAGTAGCCTACGGCGAGGAAAACAGAGACTGGGGCGGTGCATTCGCCGTATACAGAGGACTTACGGAGTGCATTCCCTACCACAGGCTCTTTAACTCCCCTATTTCTGAGGCAGCAATTGTGGGTACCGGTGTTGGATACGCCATGAGCGGAGGCCGGGCTATTGTAGAGCTGATGTACTGCGATTTCTTGGGCTGCGCGGGAGATGAGATCTTTAACCAGATGGCAAAATGGCAGTCTATGAGTGCCGGTGTCCTTAAAATGCCTTTGGTAGTCCGTGTATCAGTAGGTTCTAAATACGGCGCTCAGCATTCTCAGGATTGGACTTCTTTGTGCGCTCATATTCCGGGATTAAAAGTTTGCTTTCCGGTTACTCCCTATGATGCCAAAGGTATGATGACAACCGCTTTGAATGGAACCGATCCGGTTATCTTCTTTGAAAGCCAGAGAATCTACGATATCGGCGAGAAATTCCA
>CABQMV010000177.1 GCA_902465325.1 uncultured Oscillospiraceae bacterium | reverse complement strand
CTTGCCTGCAAGGATCAGGACTGGACTTTTAACGGTAAAATGACTGCTGAAAATGGGGACTGTATTGTGCGGGCTGCTTTTGCGTTTGCCTGCAAGGAAGAAAGCTTTCTGAATCTGCAGTACTATGACAGGGACTCTGACACCTATATTGTTCCCTTTGACGATATGAGCACTTATATAAGACGGTATTTTACTCTGTCCTATATAGATCCGGCCTGCAGCACATTGTATAACAAAAGCAAAAATGCTTTTATCCTTGCTGCAGATTGGGAGGGCGACAGGGTAACGGAAGAGATGAAGCGGGAAATCAGTAGGGCGCTGTATGGGTGGATTGAAGCTGACGGCAGCCGTACCCTCCTTTTTCCGTATGTGAGCGAGGAGACAGAGACGGAGCTTTATTTGAGAATGGAAATTACAGAGACGCCGTTTGGCTTCTGTATACAGAAGTTCCAAGCTATTTCAAAACCGGATCAAATTGCTTTTTCAAGAGAAAACGGATGGGAGACAGACAACTGGAACGGATTTATAGAGGGGATTTCTGTGAAAACGGAGGTTTTGCGTCTGCAGCAGGCAATAGAAAATTTATCGTACTGTACTGTGGAGACAGCCTCTCCCTATGTGGGCACTGGAAATACGGTTTCTTTGTATCAAAATGGAATTTGTGTTCATCGGCTGACTGCGGTAGTAAAAGGGGATGTGACCGGCGACGGGCAAATACGGTCTACTGATTATTTACGAATTAAGGCTGCTTTTGGAGGAAGATATCGATTCACTGCCGCTGAGGAAGCGGCGGCGGACTATTCAGGAGACGGCAAGATTACTTCGGTGGATTATTTAAAGATAAAGAAGCTGTTTTCCGTAAGCCTATGAAAGTTTATGACTGCTTTTCTGCAGATTTTTGGCTCTTTCTTTGAGATTTAATTTTAAAATTACTTTTCCTTGTTCTAAGTAGAGCTCCTGCTGTTTTTTAGAAAGAGAACGGAAGACCCGGAGCAGCTCATCTTCGCTGTGGGAATGGGTATTCCTTGTTTGCAGGTCTATCAGGTAGTCAGAAGAAACATTGAAATACTGTGCTAATATTTTTAAGGTAGCAAAATCGGGTTCGCTGGTCCCTTGTACATAGCCCCCATGGTAGAGACAGGAATGTGTAAGTCATTTGCTACCCTTTTTTTCGTCAAGTTCTTTTCTTCGATGAGCGTGCGCAGTATATCACAAAAATCCATAATACGCTACCTCCTGATATTGTATTTTATAGCATATAAGGTATTTTTACCTGAATGGTACTAAATAATCGTTGACAAAACTTGTAAGTCGTAATAGAATTTATCTGATATTACGTTGATTATTTGGGAGATTTTACAGGTTGGGCAGCAAAGATTTTATACTACTTACCGCATTTTTTATACTTCTAATTTTATTGCCATATTTTTTAAGCTGGTTGTCTAATTTTATCAAAACAGCCCGGTATCTTAAAATGGAAATTAACCGTACAGAGGGAGCGGAACAGAAATACTGGAACAGACAGCTGAAAAAGCATTATTTGTCGGCAATTCCCTTTATAGGACGCAGCTTCAGGAAAAAGTAAAAGGATTGTCTGTATAAAAAACGGCGCGGTTTAAACCGCGCCGTTTCCTGTCAAGAAGTATTGTATTCTACGACTCCTGATCGGAGGATTCCTGGTCGTAGGGCTCTTCGTCCCGTTCTACTGCTCTCATAAAATGAATGGGTTTATGATGGTCGGCCGGGGTCAGCTTTATTTCATCCGGCTCTACCGTCTCTCCGGGCATGACCTGCTCCTCCTCATTTTCCAATTCAGAAATGTCAGTGAGAGGTTCTTCTGCAAACTCCTCCTGTGAGGCTTCTCCTGTGGTTTCAGTATACGCTGCCTGCTGTACGTCTTCTGCAGGCAATATTTCCTCTGGCTGCTCTTGGGACGGTGGTCCTTCCGATACAGCTTCTGATTCCTCAGAGGGTTCCTCAGCGCTTTCAGAAGAAAGAAGGTTGCCGCCTGAAAAATAAGCAGATGCTTCCCGGTCAAATTCACTGGGACCTTCCTGGGGCCGATGCTCCGCCGTGTTTTCTGTTTCTCTGACGGCTGTGTTTTTCGGCTTACCTGTTTTTTTGGTATGAATCTCTTTTTTCTTCTTTTTGAAAATCCAGAAAGTCATATCAGGCTGTTTTTTAAACAGCACACATACTAAGAAGAAAAACAAAGAGTATATGGCCGTTAATACAGCGGCGACATAGAAAACCCTGGCAATAAATTTTACCAGGCCGGACCAGGTAGGGATGTCCTTCGGTTCCGGTAAAGGAGAAGGAGATGGCGACGGAGAGGGTGAAGGTGTCGGCTCCAGCTCGTCCGTTGTATTGGGATCCGGCGTATTTTCCGGAGGCTCTGTAGCAGGATATTCCAAATCCGGGATGGCTATATTAGGCAGCATTGGCTTTTCCGGAACTGGCGTAGCGTTGGGATCCGGCGTGCTGTCATCGGGTGTAGGAATG
>CABQMV010000176.1 GCA_902465325.1 uncultured Oscillospiraceae bacterium | reverse complement strand
TAAACTATTTAAGATACCGGAAGATATTAATTCAAAATATTGATACAAAACGGTTGTTTTTGTTGCCGGCAGTAGAATGGAGTATACTGCCGGCTTCAATTGTGTAGGTCAAAACAACACGGAAAATTCAGATCCGGCATTGACCTACACAATTGGACAAAAACAAGATTTTGTATAATTATGGCAGTATTTTTTAGGATATATTTTGAAAAACTATAAGTAAGAAGTCAGAAGCAGCGGTTTCAGCAGGTTTTCAGTTCATGTTCATATAACCGTCACCTTAGGACGGTATCCTAGACTCGTAAATAAAAAGCTTCTTGCTTCACAAATACATTTTATACTTACAAATAAACTGAAAGGAGTTTTGGTTATTATGTACAATGAAAATGAAAAACAGGATTACTTTAGCGAAAATTCTTTTACAGATACAGCAAATAACGCTCAGCCTGTTGGAAATTCATCCAATGGAAATTTTTCCGGAGACCTATCAGTCAATGAGAAAAATTCTATTCATCAGAAAGTGCAGCCAGTATCCGCACAAACCGACGATTCTCAACTGCAGCCAACTTACTGTGCCGACCACACACCAGGTTCTGGAGCTGGTATAAGCGGTTATTCTACTGCATATTACACGGTAGAGCCAGAACGAAAAACCTCGGCGACATTTTCTATGGAGGAAAACACCACAGAAATATATTCAAATTCTGCCAACCAACATAAGCAGCAAAAAAATAGGCATGTTAAAAAAATAACAAGCAATCGTATTGCCGGCACAAAAAAAGCCGTTATCGTTGCTTGTATCTGCCTTTCACTGATTTTGGGCATTGCCACCGGTTCTTTGATCAGCAGCTATATTTTTCGCCGTATGTCAAATGAGTCAGGTGGTTTTAATAGTCAAGGAAGCCAGAGTACCGGAACGAATATCTCCCCCGACAACAACACATCCGGTAACAGCACCTCTGGCTTCTTGACATATGCCATCGAGGACAAGGATACCTCTGCCCTCTCCACTGCAGAGATTGCCGCAAAGTGCGGTGTCTCTGTTGTGGAGATCAGAACAGAGACTGTTATCACCGGCAAATGGATGCAGGAATATGTTACAGAAGGGGCCGGCAGCGGCGTTATTTTAACAGCGGACGGCTATATTACCACCAATAACCATGTGATTGAGGACGCCAGCAAAATAACGGTAACCTTGCAGGACGGAACCTCCTATGAGGCAAAATTAATTGGAACAGACCAGAAGTCGGACATTGCATTAATAAAAATAGAAGCTTCTAACCTTACGCCAGCTTCTATCGGTAATTCCGATGAACTGGTGGTCGGCGAAAAGGCCGTTGCTATTGGAAATCCTCTGGGAGAGCTGGGCGGTACTGTAACAGACGGTATTATCAGTGCTTTGGACAGAGAAATTACAATTGATGGGACCAAAATGTCCCTTCTGCAAACCAATGCAGCCATTAACCCGGGAAATTCCGGCGGCGGACTTTTTAACGGAGCTGGAAATCTGATTGCGATTGTGGACGCCAAATCGTCAGGAGAAGGAATAGAAGGTCTGGGCTTTGCAATTCCCGTGAATAAAATGGTAAGTGTAGTAGAACAGCTGATGGAATACGGCTATGTAAAAGGATATACCGATACCGGTATGACATTAATTGATATTTCAGATTCTATTACCGCCATGCAGTATCGGGTAAACAATCTGGGAGTCTATGTGCTTAAAGTTACCGGAGAAAATGCAGAAAAGGCCGGTTTCCAGTCCGGAGACTTAATTACTAAAGTAGCAGGTCAAGAAGTAAGCTCCTCCAGTGATATTGATTCTCTGTTAAGCGAACACCGTGTAGGAGAAACTGTAGAATTTGAAGTATACCGAGGCAGAGGGACCCTTACATTATCTCTTACTCTTTCGGAATACATTCCCAATAACAGCAACCAGTCATAATTCTTTTTTTCATTACTTCTGGGACTGTCTCCTCCTCTTTTGGGACTGAGACAGTCCCCTCTCCTTGAATTCTGGTAATTTTTGCTGTAAAATTTATACAAGTAATCAGGCAGAAGAAAGGCAGGCCGCTTATGTACAGGCTCCTCATTGTGGATGACGAAGAAAAAATAAGAGCGCTGATAAAAAAGTACGCTGTATTCGAAAACTACGAAGCCGTGGAGGCGTGCGACGGCATGGAAGCAGTAAAACTATGCCGCCAAGAATCTTTCGACTGCATCATTATGGATATTATGATGCCAGAGCTGGACGGATTCTCTGCCTGCAGAGAGATTCGAAAATCCTGCAGCACTCCTGTTATTATGCTTTCTGCCAGAGGAGAGGAATATGATAAAATCCATGGTTTTGAGCTGGGAATTGACGATTATGTTGTCAAGCCCTTTTCCCCTCGAGAACTTATGCTGAGAGTTGCCGCTGTGATTCGGCGCAGCTCTGCGGAAGTTGCCGCTTCTGTTCCTGAGGCCACGGCCTCCAGACGGGAAATATACAGAAAGGACGGCCTGGAGGTAGATTTTACAGCCCGAATCGTTACGATAGACGGGCAGAGG
>CABQMV010000175.1 GCA_902465325.1 uncultured Oscillospiraceae bacterium | reverse complement strand
CTCATACATTTATTCGGGTCGGTACCTGCGGAGGCATTCAGCTTTCCGTTGAGAGCGGGCAGCTTGTGATTGCCAGCGGATCTGTCCGTATGGAGGGGACCAGCAGAGAGTATGCACCTATAGAATTTCCGGCAGTAGGGGATTTTGATGTGCTTTGTGCGCTGAAACAGGCTGCGGACCGTCTAGGTGTCGACTCTCATGTAGGCGTTGTCCAGTGCAAGGATTCCTTTTACGGACAGCACAGCCCTGAGCGTATGCCTGTGGCAGAGGAGCTTTTAAAAAAATGGGAGGCCTGGAAGCGGCTGGGTGTCCTGGCCAGCGAAATGGAGTCTGCCGCATTGTATACAGCGGCAGCGGCGCTGAATGTTCGGTGCGGTACAGTGCTCCAGGTTGTATGGAATCAGGAAAGAAAAAAGCAGGGCTTGTCTGAACCGGATTGCTTTGATACGGACCCGGCGATCCGAACGGCGCTGGAGGCTGTAAGAATATTGATTAAAAAGGACAGGGAAGGGATTTGAGCGAAATGAAGAAGAGAATAGGTTTTGTTTTAATGATGCTAGCTGCGGCTGCGCTCCTTATAACAGGAGGCGGCTGCCAGTCCGACAGTGACACAGTGAAACTTCCTATTGCGGACACTTTTTCTTTAGAGGACTACGAGGGAAGCAATCCCGTAGCAAAAATTGAGGTAAAGGGATATGGGAATATTTATATTGAGCTCTATCCGGAGATAGCTCCTAATACGGTAAATAATTTTATTGCCCTGGCCAATTCAGGTTTTTATGACGGGATCTGCTTTCATCGGGTTATTAAAGATTTTATGGTGCAGACCGGCGACCCTCAGGGGACGGGACTGGGCGGCCCGGGCTATACCATTTCCGGTGAGTTTTCCGATAACGGTTTTGAAAATAATCTGTCCCATAAGCGCGGCGTAGTTTCCATGGCCAGAAAAGGGATGGATTATAACGGTGTCAAGGCCTATGATTCTGCCGGCAGTCAGTTTTTTATTGTACACAGGGATTCCACTCATCTGGACAGGAAGTATGCCGCTTTTGGTGAGGTGCTGTCTGGCATGGAGGTGGTCGATGCCATTGCGGCTGCGGAGACGGATGCAGAGGACAAGCCCGTTGAAGCGATTATAATGGAAAAGGTTACGGTAGAGACCTTTGGCAAAACCTACGATGAACCAGTAAAAGAATAGGCACCGGAAAAGAGCCTTTTATGCTGCCAGAGAGCTGTTGACTTTTCCTTCCTTGCGTGTTATTATACACATTGTGCCGCTCTGAAGAGGTTTGAAATCCGTGTCGTTAGGACAAGGTACCTTTTGAGTCGGTCAGGCACCATATGGCCGACTGTCAGGCGAGAATATCAATATGTAGGAGGTGCAAGGTATGTACGCAATTATTGTTACGGGCGGAAAGCAGTATAAGGTTTCAGAAGGCGATATTATTTATGTTGAGAAACTGGCTGCAGAAGCAGAGGAGACCGTTGTTTTTGATCATGTACTTACTGTCGCTGACGGTGAGGACATTACTTTTGGGACACCTGCTGTAGCAGGAGCGAAGGTTCAGGGAAAGGTTCTCAAAAACGGCAAGGGCAAGAAAATCCGCATTTTTAAGTATAAGGCGAAGAAGGGCTACAGAAAAAGACAGGGCCATAGACAGCCGTATACACAGGTTGCCATTGAAAAGATCATGAAGTAACCATGATTCGGGCAGTGATTTCCGAGAATGCAGAAGGTAGGATCGAAGGATTTCGGGTTTCCGGACATGCGGGATACGCAGAACCGGGAGCGGATATTATTTGTTCGGCAGTTTCCGCTGTTGTCTATACGGTTTTAGGTTATATAGATGAAGTGGTTGCGAAACAGAATGGTTCCAAAGTCTTTTATGAGGAGTCTGACGGTTTTATCCGTTGGGAAAGGTCCAGCCTGATCCCATCTTCAGAGGAAAATTTGGATCAATTGTCCGGCGAGAAGCTGGATGCGGTGCTGCAGGCGATGGTAATTGGCCTTACACAGATTCGGAAATCATATGGAAAGAAATATTTAAGCATACAATTTGAGGAGGTGCGATTTTCAAATGGTAAAAGTTAATCTACAGTTATTTGCTCATAAAAAGGGCCTTGGCAGTTCTAAGAACGGACGTGATTCGGAGTCTAAAAGACTTGGTGTGAAAAGAGCGGACGGGCAGACGGTGTCTGCAGGAAATATTATTGTCAGGCAGAGAGGAACCAAAATTCATCCTGGTGTGAATGTAGGTGTGGGGACGGATTATACGCTCTATGCTCTGGTTGACGGAAAAGTAAAATTCCACAGGCTTGGCAGAGATAAAAAACAGGTTTCTATTGTAGTTGCAGAATAAAACCTGTAATTTATGTTCAGAATTGTGTAGGGCAGGCTATATTGCTTGCCCTATTTTGTTTCATAGGATGTGCGGAGATAAGAATGTTTATTGATAGAGCAAAAATAATTATACAGTCGGGAAAAGGAGGGAACGGTATTGTTTCCTTTAGACGGGAGAAATATGTAGCTGCCGGCGGGCCCGACGGAGGAGACGGCGGCAACGGCGGCGATGTTATTTTTACTGTAAATGAAGGAGAGACTA
>CABQMV010000174.1 GCA_902465325.1 uncultured Oscillospiraceae bacterium | reverse complement strand
TCGCTGTGTACGGATATGTTTTGATGAAGATCGGCGGACTGACCTACGAGGACGTCCACGGCATTTCTCCGGCATTGGCCAGAAAATGGCCCAAAAGGTTTCACCGGATTTTGTAATGTGCGGGACCTGGTCATGATTTGGCTATATACAGGTCTATGAATTCATCGCTGCTATTACAGCAGCCAGACAGCTCGCTTTTCAGAAAACTGGCTTTTGAAATGTCCGGCGGCTCAAGGAAATAGCCTTTGTTCTTGAGTATGCGGAGTTTAAAGTCGAGAAGCTCTGTGGGAACACACAATTCCTTTGCAATATCAAAAAATGACTTTTCGTAATCCGTTAACTGTTTGATAAGCTCTTTGTCATCAATAAGCAATTCTGCGGCAAAGAGGTTCGCTTCGTACTCGGTGGAATTCATAGAATGAAACTGCTCTGTTTCCTGAAAAGTGCGCATGGCAGCAAACTGGCGGTGTAGGACTGCATGTCCCAGTTCATGACTGCAGAGGATCCGGTGTACGCTGTTACTTGTACGCTGATTGATCACAATGTTTTTAATGCGAGATTGACAGAGAAAATATGCTTTTATGTCCTTTCCAAGATCTCTGTACCGGATCCGTATATCTAAATTTTTACAGATCTCAAAGGGATCTCTTGTGCCGTAGAGGCGAATCAGTAAAGCTACCTGCTGAGTAATATAATCTATGTTTGCCATTTTTATTATAAGTCCTTTCCCCCTAAAATTGTAAAAAGTACTCTGTGTTTTTCTTTTTACAATTATGTTATACCACAACATGTGTCCAATAGTACGGACTTAAATATTAAATAAAATTTTACATTGTATAATTTTGCCCGTGTTCTTTCCTGGCCAATTGTTTGGCGGCTTTTCTATTGCCGGTTTTGTGTTTTGCGAGAAGGTCTTTTCTTGGCTGAAAATTTTGTCCGGGCTTCTTCTTTAGATTCTAAATAGACCTCCATAAGGGACTGAAAGAAAATATCTTTTGCCTTTTCATCCAGTTCACCTCCGGCAAACAAAACCGCGGCGCGGTCCAAAATATCGGCGGCCTCCCGTGCCCCCCTGGGGCCATATTTATTTTTTACATTGGCCAGGAAGAGGTCCTGGTCTATATTTTTTTGCGTATCGGTTTCTTTTTCGTCTAATAAATATCCCACGGACACATTAAGGGCTTCTGCAATTTTTTGTACATTTCCACTGCGGGGCAAGGTTCCCGTCTGTTCATAGGTATAAAGAGAGCGCTCGGAGATTCCGGTTTTTTGGGAAAGCTCACTTTGAGACAGATTTAAGGCAAGTCTGGCCTGCTTTACTTTTTCTCCAAAGGTCATAGTGATTACTCCTTTTTATTATATAACAAGTATCAATGAGAAAGTTCCGGTTAGTGATTGACAAACTTCCGATTAAAGGATATACTGTGCCTGCAAATAACTTCCGAGTATTATGTTACCAAAGAAGTTATGTTCTGTCAAGGGGGAGTGATTTTGTGGAACGGTCATTTATTATATGGAAAGGAGGAGGTTTAGAAGATGGAACAGACAAAATATAAAGCCAGCTGTCCGGTTTGCGGACGGAATTTGTTTCGGGGACTGCCAGATTCATACATAGAAGGCAATTGTCCGAAATGCGGAAGTTTTCTTCGAATCTTTTTTGAAGGAGACGGCGTAAATACAGTGACAGAGGGTACTGAAAGGAGAACCGGTGAAAGTCAGAAAAAGAGGCCTGTATAAAATAATATTGAACTGATTTACTGAAGAGATAAGTTGGACTTGTTAAGTAATCAAGAAGAACCTGGTAAATCAAAATTGCTGTTAAACTGCAGCTTTTTTGATTTGTCAGGTTCTTTCTTTTAAAGCGGACACAGTCTGTCCGGTTTAACTTTTAGAATAGCTGATGAAAGGAGGGACAGACACTTGGAAACATCTGAAAGACGAACGGACATATTAAAACTGCTTTGCCGCCGCAGATATGAAACAATAAAAAATTTGGCTGAAGAATTTGATGTTTCCGAGAGAACGGTTCGAAGAGATATTGAAATTTTAAGTCTCAGCGAGCCAATTTATACACAGGCTGGAAGATATGGCGGCGGTGTATATGTACAGACCTTAAAGGAGGGAATGCGTCAGGACTGTTTCTGTACAAACCAGATCAAAGTGCTGCAGATTCTTCTGATGGGTTATGGGTACTCATGCGGCCCCTGCGGTGTTGACGGGAGCTTCGGTCAGGATACAGCTGCTGCTGTTAAGGCCTTTCAGAAGGAAAAGGGACTGAATGCAGACGGCGTTGTTGGCAGCAGGACGTGGGCTGCGCTGCTGCATGGCAGTACTGTATAAGGGAAAGAATCAATTTTATATAGGCTGTTTATAAAAAACCGGACAGAAAAGTTTGCTGTCCGGTTTTTCTAATGGCTATTGACATTATCCTTTGGTTTTTGTATAATAATTCTCGCTGTTTAGCGCAGCGGAAGTTATGAGTATGCGACTGTGGCGGAACCGGCAGACGCGCACGTTTGAGGGGCGTGTGGTTAACACCGTACGAGTTCAAGTCTCGTCAGTCGCACCATCAAAGGGCAATGAAAAAGATATTGCCCAAGAAACCCCCGATTTTATCGG
>CABQMV010000173.1 GCA_902465325.1 uncultured Oscillospiraceae bacterium | reverse complement strand
GCATAGCCCAGCTGCTCTACTGCCGCGGCAGAATCGCCGCCGCCTATAATAGAAGTTGCGCCGGATTCAGCAACAGCCTTGGCAATTTCTCTGGTGCCTGCAGCAAACTGCTCAAATTCAAACACACCCATAGGACCATTCCATACAACGGTCTTAGCCGCTTTAATGCAGTCAGAAAACAGAGAAACCGTCTTAGGCCCTATGTCCATCCCCATATAGTCATCTGGAATATTATCAGAGTCAATATCTTTGCGCGCGGCATCCTTGGAAAATTCAGCGGCAATACCGGTATCTACCGGCAGCAGCAGCCGAACGCCCTTTTTCTCCGCCTCAGCCATCAGCTCCTTTGCCAGATCCAGCTTGTCCTCTTCACAGATAGATTTTCCTATCGCATAGCCCTTTGCCTTCAGGAAGGTATAGGCCATACCGCCGCCTATAATCAAAGAGTCCACCTTGTCCAGCAGGTTTTTGATCACCTGGATTTTATCAGAAACCTTGGCGCCTCCCAATATGGCCACAAAAGGTCTCTCCGGATTGGAAAGGGCCTTGCCCATCACATCAATTTCCTTCTGGATCAGAAAACCGGAAACAGCAGGCAAATAGTCTGCAATACCGGCCGTAGAGGCCTGTGCTCTGTGAGCCGTTCCAAAAGCATCGTTTACATAAATCTCTGCCATGGAAGCCAATTCCTTTGCAAAAGCCTTCATTACCTCAGGCTCCTTGGAGGTTTCCTCCTTATGGAACCTTACATTTTCCAGCATAACCACCTGGCCCTCTCCTACAGCCGCCGCCTTGGCCTTGGCATCCGGACCGATGACATCAGCCGCCAGCGTTACCTTCTGACCAATCAGCTGCCCCAGTCTCTCGGCAGCAGGCTTCATGCTGAATTTAGCCTCCGGCCCATTCTTCGGTCTGCCTAAATGGGAAACCAATATCACCTTTGCTTTATGATCTATTAAATACTGAATAGTAGGCAGCGCACCTACAATTCTTTTATCATCTGTAATGGTTCCGTTTTCGTCTAACGGTACATTAAAATCCACTCTTACGATTACTTTCTTGCCGGCCACATCAATATCCGCGATGCTTTTCTTGTCATAGTAACCCATAACCAACACTCCTTTATCAATATTTATTCACACGTTTAGATATTTTACCCTAAATTCCCTTATTTTTCAAGTCCCAGACCTGACAGTCGTCTTTGATTTCACCTTTTTTCACCGTGCCCGAGAATCCGCATACGCCGCCAAATTTGCAGTATTTACAGGGAGGCTGCAGACCTGTCTGTCTGGGCAGTGCCGGAATTTTTCCCTGCCGGAGCTTTTCCGTAATGCCTAAAATATTTTCCCGGACCCTGTCTTTCAAAAACGGGAAGCCCCCCTCGGGCACCTGACTGCAGCCAGAAATCCCGCTCTTTCTCACAGACAGCCCACCCTCTCCGCTCTCTCCCGCCATAGCCTCTATATTCTCGGGACTATTATAGACCATTCCCTTTAAGCTGTAATCCGGCTTTTTGGTTCTGTCGCTGGGAATGTTAAAATAGAAAACTCCCCCGCATTCAGTTTTTTTGCCCGTCTGCACCAGTGCGGACTCTACCGCATCCATATAAGTTACAAGCTGCATTTTACAGCCGTCAAAAACCTCTCCCGGCTTCAGCCAGTGGGAGGATGATTTATAATCTATAATTCTGAAATATCTGGTATCCCCCCAATCCCAATAGTCATACCGGTCAATTTTCCCTTTTACATAAACCCGGCTTCCGTCTGCCCTCTGTATTTCCACAGGGGGCAGGGAGGCCTTGCCGGGATATCCGAATTTTACCTCAAAGCCGCCTGGCAGATAGGCGCTGTTCAGGCACTGGCCTGCTGCCGCATAAAGAGAATCTGCGGCAAACCGGATCAGCCTGCCTGTCAGAAAACGATTCCTGGCCGTACCGGTCAGGGCCAAATTCCCCAAGACCCCCAGCGCCTCCGGGACTGCTCTTTTGATTACAGCCTCACATTCCTCTCTGGTAACCGCATGTCTTTCCTTTGTCAGTAAAAGCTGCCGCGTTCCGTATTCCAGAAGCAGGTGCAGAAAGGACCCTGTATCAAAGCTTTCCACAGAATACGCCGCCCGCGGTCTGGCCTGCAGCCCATCCTCCAGGAAAAAGCGGTAGGGACATTCCATATATTTTTCCATCCCCGAAATACTGACAGCAGGGCTCTCCTGCCGATAAAACAATTTTACCGCGATATCCTGAGAAAGAGCCCTTTCCGGTGTCCGGGGAATACAGGAAAGATCAGCAAGGCCAAAGCCTGCAACAGGCTCTCCCTGCGCAACAGGTATCCGGGGAAATATTGTCCGAATCCTGCGGACCAGCCAGGAAGGCCTTCCGCTCCCCCCACCTGTATCCAGAGAATAACTCACTGTCAGATACCGCTTTGGCGACGTAAGCGTTCTGTATATTAAAAACTGCTCTAAAAAAGCCCTGGATTTCATGGTCTCAGACAGCACTATGCCCTGAGCCTGAAGCAGCTCTCTCTCTTCGTCAGACAAAAGGCCGTCATCCCGGAAGCTGGCGGGGAAAATCCCTTCGTTGGCGCCCAGAACAAGAAGCGCCTCTATTTCATGGGAACGGGAACGGTCTGCCGCCCCGATCTGGACACAGTCATTGCTTTCCGGAATGGTGCCT
>CABQMV010000172.1 GCA_902465325.1 uncultured Oscillospiraceae bacterium | reverse complement strand
TGTAGACACAGGCTCTGATGCAGGAGCAGGTCTGACAGGTGCTGCCGCTTCTGCAATTTTTGGAGTTGCTGCTTCTGCTGCTGCAGGTGCTGTCTCAGTATTGGGGTTAAATTCCTCAAAGGCTTCTCCAGGCTGTCCGATTACACATACATTGGTGAGACAGGGGACGTCGTCGCCCTCTTCAAAAAAGACAGCCAATACCGTACCGTCAAATTTGGATTCTTCGTCAAAAGTGGCCTTGTCTGTTTCATAAGTAAACAGAATGTCGCCAACCTTTACTGAATCGCCAACCTTTTTCGCCCAGCTTGATATAATACAGCTTTCTACTGTATTGCCCTGGCGCGGCATAATAACCGGATGGGCATTGGATTTAGGCGCTGCCGCTTTAGCAGGAGCGGCAGAAGGTATTTCGGCGGTCGTCTGTTCCTGCACAGGCGCCTCGGTACTGGTGCCTGCAGGCGCATACGGTGTAATGTCCTCTCCGGGCTGTCCGATTACACATACATTAGTCAGACAGGGAACGTCGTCTCCTTCCTCAAAAAATGAGGCAAGCATAGTGCCTGCCGTTTTTGCTTCTTCGTCAAAGGTTGCTTTATCTGTTTCGTAGGTAAAAAGGATGTCGCCGATCTCTACCGGGTCGCCAACCTTTTTCGCCCAGTTCGATATAATACAGCTTTCTACTGTATTGCCCTGACGCGGCATAATTACTGGTGTTGCCATAGTAAACCTCCTTGCGAATGATGAAAAATTACAAATTCCTGTGAAAAAATAACATTTCACGTGTGAGATTATAACATCTTGTACTGCTGTCGTCAAGGGAAAAACGGCTTGTCACAAAGGCTTTTGTGTGCTATTATTTTGTCTATGGAAAATTTACTTATAAAAAGAGAAGAACAGGGCAGACAGCTGCTGGACCGTTTACAATGGATTGGCTGTCCGCAGGCGTCGGGGCCGGTCTTTCGGGGAACGATTCTGCATGAGCCCGGGGAAGAGGAAGTTTTGCTGTACTATACGGCTCTGGGCTTTCTCTCTGTATATATTAACGGTGTCCGCCTGGGAGAGGAGCGGTTTGTGCCGGCCTGGTCAGACTATCACAGCCGCGGATTCTATCCCGGCAACTATAGCTACTATTTTCTGTGTAAGGATATTGCCCCTCTTCTGACCGCCAGGGAGAACCGGATTGAAATTTATTTGGGAAACGGCTGGTACAATCAAACAGTCCGGGTTTGTGAGGGGGAAATGTCTTACGGTATTCCGAAAATAAAGGCGGCGGCTGTAGCGGGTGAGAAGCTTTTATTTCGAAGCGATAGGGATCTGCAGGCTTACCAGAGCCCCAGAGTGTACGATCAGATGTACATAGGGGAACGGTACGATGCCAGGATTTTACATGAGGCACCGCATTCTCTGCAGGCTGTGCTCTATGAAAATTACGATTCTGTTCCCCGCATACAGCATATTCCGTGCGATAAAGTGATCAAAAAACATGCCCTTTTTTCGGTGAGTCCCAGATTGATTGGGGAGGACCCGGAGACAGGAGCCTGGATCTATGATGCGGGGGTCAATATGACAGGCCGGGTCTGCATTGTAACCAGTGCTCCGAAAGGGGAAGAAATTTGTATTCAGTATGCAGAGACGGTGGATGAGAGAAATTCTCTCACCTACAGTACCACTGCAGGGGTAGACAGACTTCAGGAGGATGTTTATATTTCGGATGGAACCTGCAGCCAGCAGTACGGAGCGGAGTTTGTACTCCATGGATTTCGCTATTTTACTGTGAGAGGCCGTATCGATGCCTTTTCCTGTGAGCTGATTCTGCCGGAGCTGGAGGAGAGGAAGTCTTTTTATACAAAGAATTCATTACTGAGCGAAATTGTAACGCTCTATAAAAGAGCCCAGCTGACCAATCTGCACTGGGGCGTTCCTTCAGACTGCCCTCACAGAGAACGGCTGGGATATACAGGGGACGGACAGCTGACGGCGGATACTGCCATGTATTTTTGGCAGCTGGAGGCGTTTTATTTAAAATGGATGCGGGATCTGGCGGACAGCCAAAACAGGGAGACCGGCCATGTCCCTCATACAGCGCCTTTTGCAGGCGGGGGCGGAGGTCCCGGCCTGTGGGGAGGCGCCATGGTATATCTGCCCTGGAAATTATATCAGGAATATGGGAATCACAGCGTATTTTTTACTTATTATGACCATATGGTAAAATGGATGCAGTATCTGGAGGCCCATTCGGCTTCGGGGCTGCTGGACCATGAGGAACCGGTAGGATGGTGTCTGGGAGACTGGTGTGCGCCGGGAGGCACAACGCTGGACGCTGCTTTTGTAAATTCCTGCTGCTATGTTTTTCAGCTGTCTATTATGGAGAAGATAGCCCGGGAAACCCAGCATCCTGAAGATGCGGAGCATTTTTACCGTAGGAGGCTGCTGGTATCAGAAAAAGTACGCAGTACTTATCAGCGGAACGGACGCTTTTTTGAAGGGAGAGAGGGCGCAGAAGCATATGCCTATGCGGTAGGCCTTCTGACAGAGGAAGAAGCGAGGAAATATTTATCGGAATATAAAGAAAAAGTCCTGGACACAGGGATCGGGGGAACGCCTCTACTTTTCTGGGCGCTGAAAAAGCTTGGTCTGACGGATATTATGCGCAGACTGCTTTCTTCTGTAACGTATCCGTC
>CABQMV010000171.1 GCA_902465325.1 uncultured Oscillospiraceae bacterium | reverse complement strand
AATGGAAACGATCCCCTCCGAATCGGTATGCTATCCGGCAAAGCTTTGCCACGGCCATATTATGAATTTGGTGGAAAAGGGAGTATCCTTTATCTTTTACCCTTCTATTCCCTATGAGCAGGATTTTGACCCGCAGGCGGACAATCACTATAGCTGTCCTATTGTGACCTCCTATCCAGAGGTTATCAAAAACAATATGGATATATTGCAGGAAAGAAAAATTGATTTTCTGAGCCCCTTTTTGCCGTACGATACGCCTGGCCGCATGGTCTCGCGCTGCTATGAGGAATTTAAACGTTTTGGCGTGACCAAAACAGAGGTCAAAGAAGCTGTGCTGGCCGGTTATGCTGAGGATAAGCGTTTCCGGGAGGACGTCAGGAGGAAGGCCTCAGAGATCATTCAATGGGCCCAGAATACCGGAAATAAGTGTATTGTACTGGCAGGACGGCCTTATCATCTGGATCCTGAAATTAATCACGGGATTCCGGAGCTGATCACTTCCTTTGGCATCGCCGTTCTGACCGAGGATTCGGTATGTCATCTGGGGCAGCTGCAGCAGCCCATTCGAGTGGTCAATCAGTGGGCTTATCATGCCAGACTCTACCGGGCTGCGGATTTTGTCAGAGAACAGCCCAATATAGAGCTGATTCAGCTCAATTCCTTCGGCTGCGGACTGGATGCAGTCACTACCGATCAGGTACAGGAAATCCTGGAGCCCTCGGGTAAAATCTATACCTGTCTCAAAATAGATGAAGGACTTAATTTAGGAGCGATCCGAATCCGGATCCGTTCGCTGAAGGCCGCACTGGAAGAGCGAGACAGAAATGGAGTGAAATTAATTAAAAATGCCGTATATGCGCACCCCAAAGCTGTCTTTACAAAGGAAATGAGAAAAAAGCATACGATATTAGCGCCTCAGATGTCTCCGATTCATTTTGAATTGGTAGAGGCTGCTTTTCGAAGCCATGGCTATAATCTGGTGGTGCTGCCCTCAAATGACAGAAGCGCTGTAGAAGAGGGACTGCGGCATGTCAATAACGATGCCTGCTATCCTTCCATATTGGTAGTCGGCCAGTTTGTACAGGCCATTAAATCCGGACAGTATGATACAGAGAATCTTTCTCTGATCATTACGCAGACAGGCGGTGGCTGCCGTGCCACAAATTATATTGCTTTTATCCGAAAGGCCCTGAAGGATATGGGATACGGCCATATTCCTGTTATTTCGTTAAATGCCTCCGGATTAGAGGGAAATCCCGGATTTTCCATTACGCTGCCGTTAATCAACAGCAGTATGATGGCAGTCTGCTACGGGGATTTGCTGATGCGTATGCTGTATCGAATGCGTCCTTACGAAAAAGTTCCCGGTTCTGCCAACGCCCTGTATCAGAAGTGGAATCAAATCTGTAAAAAGGCGGTAGAAAAAGGATCGGCAGCGGAGTATAAAAGGAATGTGCGGGAAATGATCCGGGAATTTGATCAGCTGCCCATACAGGATATTAAGAAGCCCCGGGTAGGTCTGGTAGGTGAGATTCTGGTTAAATTTCATCCGACGGCCAATAATTTTGTGGTAGACCTGGTGGAAAAAGAGGGCGCTGAAGCGGTTATGCCGGATCTGCTGGACTTTTTCTACTATTGCCTGCACAACAGTGTATATAATCATAAAAAACTGGCGGCTACGAAAAAGTCAGAGCTAATTAATACTGCGGCCATTAAGGCCTTGAATCTATATCGCAGACCTATGGTCCGATTTCTGAAAGAAAGCCGTCATTTTGAAGCGCCTACCGATATTTATAGGCTGGCAGAATATGCTCAGACTGTATTGGATATTGGAAACTGTACTGGAGAAGGATGGTTCCTGACAGCAGAAATGATTGAGCTGATCCGATCAGGAGCTCCTAATATTGTCTGTATGCAGCCCTTTGCCTGCCTGCCCAACCATGTAACCGGGAAGGGTATGATTAAAGCGCTGCGAAGGAAGTATCCAAATTCCAACATTGTGGCGGTAGACTATGATCCGGGTGCCAGTGAGGTTAACCAGCTGAATCGGATCCGACTCATGCTCTCTGCGGCTTTTAAAAATCTAAAAGAGGAAGAATCCAATGGAGAACGCTAATATCAGAAATTTTTGCATCATTGCCCATATAGACCACGGCAAGTCCACATTGGCGGACCGCATCCTGGAAAAAACAGGTGTGCTGACTCAGCGTGAAATGGAGAATCAGGTGCTGGACAATATGGAGCTGGAACGGGAACGGGGAATTACAATTAAGGCCCAGTCAGTCAGGTTGAATTATACAGATTCTCAAGGCAGAGAGCTGGTATATAATCTTATTGATACGCCGGGACATGTAGATTTTACTTACGAGGTTTCCCGTTCACTGGCCGCCTGCGAGGGTGCCGTTTTGGTAGTAGATGCGGCGCAAGGGGTAGAGGCACAGACCCTGGCCAATGTTTATCAGGCCATTGAGCATAATCTGGAGGTCATTCCGATCCTCAATAAAATTGACCTGCCCTCCGCCCGGCCTAAAGAAGTAAAAGCGGAAATTGAGGAAGTAATCGGCCTGCCGGCGGAAGATGCCCCTTTGATCTCAGCCAAAAACGGAATTGGGATCGAAGCCGTTCTGGAAGCGATTGCACAGCGGATTCCTGCCCCCCAGGGGGATCCTAATGCCCCCCTGAAGGCTCTGATTTTTGACAGTGTCTATGATACCTATAAG
>CABQMV010000170.1 GCA_902465325.1 uncultured Oscillospiraceae bacterium | reverse complement strand
TTTGATAGTGCCTCATAGAGCTCTGCTACTGAGTCTCTTGGCGAGCAAAGATCCGGCTTTGCGGAATATTCAGAATATACACGGCTGGGTACGTTTAAAAAACCGCTGTTTTGGCACAGTGTAAAAAATACATACCCAGCGCCGCATTCCGCACATTCCTGAGCAAACACATCTGCGTCGAAACCTTCAACGAAATTTCTGAAGCTCCTTTCATCCGGCAGCACGTGAAAAAACAGTCCGTATTTGGCGTCGCAGAATGAATCGGTGTCCGGGTTGTACGCATTTTTTGAATCATATTTTTGAGCTTGTAAGTTTAATTCCACCAAAAAAACCTCCATCTAATTCAATAAAGTATTTTTACTTTATACATAATAAACAGAGGCTTGTCAAGGCATTTGTATGGTGGGAGTATTGTACAGATAGATGCAGGAGATTCTGTTTATATGAGGACAACCGGCTTGATCAAATCTGCCGGCTTTTCTTTCATCAGCTGCAGAGCTTCCGGAAGCTTGTGAAATCCGGTAAATTTATGGGTTAACATTTTGCCGGGCTGGACGCGGCCTGTTTCCATCAGAGCTGCCAGCTTCTCCATCCGTCTGCGGCCTCCGGGCATGAGCCCTCCGGCAATTGTTTTGTGTCCCATTCCGCATCCCCATTCTACACGAGGCAGGCGAATGAAATCTCCGGCCCCCAGATAGTTTACATTTCCGATTTTTCCTCCGGGCTTAACCATTGTAACGGCCTGAATAAAGGTATCGTTATCGCCGCCGGCTATGATGACTTTATCTACTCCTTGTCCGTTTGTCAGCTCCCGGACCTGGCTTACAATATTTCCTTCTTTATAATTAATAATATTGGTAGCGCCGTATTCCATTGCCAGGGCAGCGCATTCAGGCCGGGATCCTACAGCAAACAGTCTGGAGGCGCCCCTTAATACTGCTGCTGCTACGGACATAAGGCCTACTGGACCAATCCCGATGACGCAGACAGTATCTCCGTATTGGATTCCTGCCAACTCTGCGCCGTGAAAACCTGTGGGCACCATGTCGCTGAGCATAACAGCGGCGGCGGGGTCCAGTCCTTCCGGCAAAAGAGCCAGATTACCGTCTGCATCGTTTACATGAAAATATTCTCCAAAAACACCGTCTTTAAAATTTGAAAATTTCCAGCCGGCCAGCATTCCGCCCGAGTGCATGGAATATCCTTCCTGTGCCTCCGGCGACGACCAATCAGGGGTTATTGCCGGTACAATTACTTTATCGCCCGGCTTAAAATCCTTTACTAGGGAGCCGACCTGTTCTACTCTGCCTACCGCTTCGTGGCCCAGGATCATATGATGGCGGTCTCCAATAGCGCCTTCATAGACAGTGTGTATATCAGAGGTACAGGGAGATACGGCTATGGGACTTACAATGGCGTCCAGGGGTCCGCAGCGGGGAGGATCCTTTTCAATCCACCCCACCTGTCCGATTTTCAGCATAGCAAAGCCTTTCATAAATAATTGTCCTCTCTTTAGATAATAATGGTATATGGTTTCAGTATACCCGGAAGTGAATTGACTATACTGACGGGAATGGATATAATTAACGCGTTGGAGGTTTTTTTATGCCCGCAGTAGAATTTACGAATATGGTTATGATTCAGGACCCTGATACCGGCAAGGTATTGGTGCAGAACAGGATAAAGTGCTGGAAGGGGATTTCTTTTCCCGGCGGCCATGTAGAGGACGGCGAAAGCTTTATGGACTCTGCTGTAAGGGAAGTGAAAGAGGAGACTGGACTTACTGTTTCCAAATTACAGTCCTGCGGCGTCATACACTGGAATCATAAGAATACCCGGGACCGATATATTGTTTTTTTATACAAGACCCGGAGCTATGAGGGACAGCTGATTTCCTCCATGGAAGAGGGGACGAATTTCTGGATCGACATAGAGGATCTGAAAAGGCTGCCTTCTTCAAATGGCTTCGACCGGTATCTGCCCATGTTTTTGGAGGATCGGTATCATGAAGCCTACGGCCCGTGGTGTGAAGGGGAACCGGAGGTTATTCTGTATAAATGAGACGTTTTACCGTGGAAACTGCATCGGAGGCGGAGACCAGGGGGTGGGGCCGCCGGCTTGGCGAAATACTGCAAGCGGGAGATTGTGTTGCTCTTACCGGAGACTTAGGGGCCGGCAAAACTCATTTTGCAATGGGGGTAGCAGAGGCCCTGAAAATTGCGGAGTACATAACCAGTCCCACTTTTACCATTGTGAATGAATATAAATCCGGGATAATTCCTCTGTTTCATTTTGATGCTTACCGGCTGGGGATGCCGGAGGAGCTTTGGGAAATCGGCTTTGAGGAGTACAGGGAAGCAGGGGGGATACTTCTTGTAGAATGGGCGGATCTGGTGAAAGAACTTCTCCCGTCAGAAACCCTGTGGGTTCAGATCCAGCGGCAGGATGCGATAGATATTGACAGAAGAAAAATAGCTTTTGAAATACCGGAGGGAGATGAACGGTTTGCTGATATTGGGAATTGATACGTCCTGCGCCTGTGCAAAGGCAGCGCTGTTTGAGGAAGGAACCCTTCTGGCAGAGGAATATGTCCATGACAGGAGAACGCATTCTGTAAAGCTAATGCCTATGATAGACAAGCTTTATAAGGAGGCGGAGAAGGAGGTTTCCCGGACAGAGCTGGTAGGTGTGATAACCGGACCGGGATCTTTCACGGGACTGAGAATCGGGACA
>CABQMV010000169.1 GCA_902465325.1 uncultured Oscillospiraceae bacterium | reverse complement strand
CGGCATCCAGATTGGCCTGTACCTCCTGGGCGGAAAGATTTCTGCAATGTCTGTCATAGGTAAGGCCGTCTCCCTGATGCACGGTTTCACCTTTTAGGGAGTCCAGCCGCTCTTTACTGCAGAAACAGTAATAAGCATGTCCCTTTGCTACCAGTTCTTCTGCATACTTTTGGTACATGCCCTGTCTCTGGCTTTGAATGTAGGGTCCGTATTTTCCTCCTACGCCGGGACCTTCATCGTAAGTAATCCCAGTAAGCCTGAGGGTTTCAAAAATAATATCGGTGGAGCCCTGGACATATCTTTCCCGATCCGTATCCTCTATCCGCAAAATAAATTTTCCTCCCTGACTGCGGGCAATCAGATATTCGTATAAAGCGGTTCTGAGGTTTCCTATGTGCATATATCCCGTGGGACTGGGCGCAAATCTTGTGCGTACTGTTTCGGCCATAAAATATTCCCTCCTGAATAGAATATTATCAAGCATAAATAATAACGCAAAACACTGGAAAAGTAAAGCAATGCGGTGTATAATTAAATTGTGTAAATAAATGGCACTTTACCTGTGTTTTGATGATGGGGGACTATGAAGATGACTGCGCTGCAGCTGTGGAGAAAAATTCTTGCCGTTTTACTGGCCGTATGCATTCTGATATGCGCGGTTCTTTTTGCAAAGGAGATTTTCTTCCAAGAGCAAGAGACAGAGAACCGATATTATAGTATAAGGGATGTCAATGAGGAGGAGCAAAGAGCCTGCACAGAGATTTCTTTTGTTGATTCTGATACCGGTTTTCAGGTGGCATTAGGGGACGGAGACTGCTTTGCGGAATTTTATAAAGCAGAGGCAGGTCAGACGCTGTCTGCAGAGATTGAGGTCAGCAACCGATATGACAGCCCTGTTTCTGTTATATTGAACGCTGCTTGTGAGCCGGAGCAGGAGCCGGCAGTAAGGGAACTGCTTTCCTCCTATACGGAACTGAAAATAACCAATGAAAAGGGACTGACCTTCTACAGCGGAAAAGTCTGGAATGAGGCAGGAGAGACTCAGAATATTTCTCTTGGTACGTATGCGGTTAACACCAGCAAAAAGCTCCGAATTGAAATCACAGTTTCAGAAGAGGCCAGTGAAGAAGCCGTTGCCGCCTGTGACCGTGTGATCTGGGTATTTTCTGGTCTGAATTCTGAGAGCTCCATCGGTGCTCCTCCGTCTACGCTTTTTTCTGCCCGGATCTTTTTGCTTCTTTCAGCTGCTATTTTGTGTGTAATTTTGATTTTGACGGTAATAAAGAAAGTAAAATCCCGATGGTCAGGCCGTCACTAATAGAATTAATCCGTATACGATAGGCTGGTGCCCCAGATAAATCCAGAGGGAATGTCTGCCCAGAAATAAAAAAAAGCGAATGAGTCTCCTTTCGGTATTGACTTTAGAGAGGAGGCTTTTTTTCTCTTTATAAACTGCTTGGCCCAGTATAATGCCGATCATAAAGAAACCAAGGTTGGGAAATAGGGGAAAGAAATCCCCGGAGCCAAAGGAGGGCGATACCAGCCCTAGGGGAAACAGCCATTTTATTGGTATAGAAAAAGTTTTAAACCAATAGCCCAGGGAGATTATTACAATTCCCAGCACGCTCAAAAGCCAAGCCGGCAGCCTTTTGAGCAGAGGAGACAGTAGCATACAGACTCCTAACAGATGCAGTATGCCAAACCAGACCATTTCGGTATCGGAACGGGTAACCAGATAGGTAACAATAGAAATAACCAGACCGCAGCTCAGGACAATAGCGCCTCTTTTAAGGCTGTGATGTCCCAGTGTTACACAAATTCCGGAAAGCAAAATAAAAAAAAGACTGCCGTAATCGGCAATTAGGTCAAATATAAATGGCGTATGTACGGGCAATGCCAGGAAATAACGCAGATCAAAAACAATATGGACAATCACAACACCCAGTATACAGACGCCTCTGAAAAAATCCAGTTCCCAGATTCTTTCACGGGCCATACCATCAACTCCTTAAAAATACTTATATAATATACACTAATATTGCGCATGAATGCAAATGGTTTTTCATAAATATATACGGTACAAGGAGGGAGAGTTGAGAATGCCGGGTTTAAGAAGGTTTATACTTTTGATTACCGCTGTTTTTCTTACAGTGGGAGGTGTGAAGGTTGTCTCCGCGCAGGAAAGCATCCCGGAGTTTCATGCACAGCATGTCTATGTAATGGACTATGAAACAGGCCGCTGTCTATATGAAAAAAAGGGATATGAAAAAACAGCCATGGCCAGTACGACAAAAATTATGACAGCAATTATTGTACTAGAGCAGGGAAATCTGGACAGCATTACTACCGTAAGCGCAAAAGCGGCTTCTACTGATGGTTCGGTTATGCACCTGAAAAAGAATGAAAAAATATCTGTTAACGACTTGCTGTTCGGGCTGTTAATTAAATCGGGAAATGACGCAGCCGTTGCACTGGCGGAAGCTGTTTCCGGCAATGTGGAGGCCTTTTGCCAGTTGATGAATGCAAAGGCGAAAGCCCTGGGGGCCAACGATACCCATTTTACCTCTCCCCACGGACTGGACCATGACGAACACTATACTACAGCGAGAGACCTGGCAATCATTGCTGCCTATGCTATGAAAAACGACTATTTTCGACAGATTGTATCAACCAAAATAACCAGTGTCAACGGTCACTATCTGTCCAATACCAACGACCTGCTCTGGTCGGCAGAGGGCGTAGAGGGCATTAAAACCGGCTATACCGGCAATGCGGGAC
>CABQMV010000168.1 GCA_902465325.1 uncultured Oscillospiraceae bacterium | reverse complement strand
GCCTGTCTGTAGGCTCCTGGGTTTCATCATTACTGTTTCCCCCGCCGCTGGGGGTAGCGTCAGGATCAATAAAACCGCTGTCTCCGGGTCCCGCTGTCTTTATGTTGCCGCTGCTGCCGGGCGTAGCGCTTGCTTCCACCGTAGAGGAGGGCAGTTTCGTAGGCTCTAGTTCATTATCCCTGTTTCTTAAAAACAGGTTGTATCCAAAGACGGACAGCACCACCACTGCCAGAATACAGATTGAAAAAATAATAAGGGCGGGCCAGAACTCGTTAAGATTTTTTTTGCCGCCCCGCCGGAAGGGGGAGAGCAGCTTTCCAATAAAGCTGTCTACATCTTCTGCCGGTTCATCATAGTTTTCGTTGTACTCTTCAAATTGCTGTTTGGAGTCTGTAGAAGGCGTGTTGGCTTCATCGTGAGCAAATAAAGTGGAGGGGCTCTCGCTATCCGCCGTACTGTCTGCGGCGGCTGCCGTCCCTGCGGAGGCGATTACCGGCGCAGCCGTTTTGCTGCTGTCATAGGCGGTTACCACAATTACTGTGGCGTCGTCCTTGATCCCTGCATCCATGGCATAGGCCATCATTTCATCTACTGTATCTGCAGGAGACATTTGCTTTGCCAATACCTTTTCCATCTGTTCCGGCGGAACAGCCTCATAGAATCCGCGGGTGCACAGAATATATGTATCACCGTGTTTGCTGAGTGTAGTTTCCATAAAGGGATCAATGGACATCCCTGCCGGCATTTCACCAAAATATTGGGTCAGCTTTTCCCTTTTTACATGTGTCAGAGCTCTTTCCGGTGTGAGCAGTCCCAGCTGCACCATCCTCTGGGCCTGTGTGTGATCCTCTGTAATCTGAGTCAGCCTGCCTTTTGAATAACTGTATACCCGGCTGTCTCCTACAGAACATATCAGAGTGCTTTCTCTTTCTACACAGAGCAGTGCTAATGTGCTGTATATCCGTTTCCCCATCAACTGGCGGATTTGTTTGTTTACCTGTTCATTGGTGACATCAATATATTCTGAAATTGTCTTCGGAACGTCGGAGCTGGGATTGTCTACCAGCTTTTTATGGTATTTGATCAGATTCTTAGCTAATATGAGAGAGGCCTCTTCCGACTGGGAATCGGCGTTGCTGCCATCGCATACAGCATAAATCTGCAGACCTCTCTGGTTTTTTTTATGGGACAGCAGAACTTGGGATTCTGCCAAATCTTCTGTTAAATAGCGTGTGTTAAAGTAGAAGTTATCTCCGTTGTGGTTATTTTTTCCTCCGGGTGTGGAGGCAACGGCTGCCTTGTAAGAAATCATTTGTTCAACCCCTTAAGCTATTATAATCTACAATATTATAGCAGTGATTCCCTAAAAGGGCAATAGCTTCTGCGCCGGAGCCCGGGCTTCTCTTGAGGAAAAAGCACAGAGACCTCCTTTGCTGTAGCGGCTTTATCTAATTTCCTTTTCTTGACAGAAGTGGAAGGGTGCTGTATACTAATCCTATAGTGTACTGACAAAGTAGATTTATGAAGGATGGCAATGGCAGTTTTTTTATTGCCTTTTATTATATTATTTTACAATCGGAGGGTAGGCCGCCATCTGTTCCCGGATAGAAAGTTTCGGATAGGAGAAAACTCTGTGCTCGGCGGGGATGTCCTCGATCCCGTGGTAGTGCTCGATGAATTTCCCACCGTTATTCAGCACATAGCCGCCGGGGGCAAAATGACCGTCCTCGTTAATCCGAATATCACGCCCGTATGCCTCATAGTCAAAATAATTCAGCAAATGCTCCGGCACATCAATGGCCTCCATGTCCTCCACATAGATGCGGCCCAGCGTTTCATCGTCCCCCACACCGGGATAAAATTCAAAACAGTCCAGGTTTTGCGTGAGATTGATGAGGTCGGCCACGCTGGAAGTATGCTCGCCGCTGTCAATCACAGCCTCGAATTTTTCCAAATCGCTCTGATCCAGTTCGGAAAGCAGGCAGGCCAGATGGTTGAGCTCGTCAAGATTTTCGTATTCCGTCAGATAGTCATAGAGCCCCAGCACATCGCCGTCAAAGCTGGTAATGAAAAACTCCTCATACCGCACACCATCCACGCCGATGCGCTTTAGAAGCGCCTGCACCTCCTCCGTGGTAGTGGGGAATTTCAGCGTTTCTCCTACAAGCTCGCCTTCGTTATATTTCCCAAGGTTCGTGATGTAGGCTTCGAAAAGGGCCGCCATCAGCGGCGGCCCTGTCCCTTGACGGTAAGGATGCCCTCAAGGGTGGTTGCAGTAATCCCCAGCCGCTGGGCAACGGCGATGTCGTTTTTCATGGCCTCGGTCATGGTATGGCCGCAGACCACCAGCACATGGGAGCGGCGGAGCAGGTCGCGGCTCATGTCAATGCCGCTTTTGTGCTCCTCCGGCACTGCGTCATTGAGGAACAAGGGCAGATACAGGGTAGGACAGATGGGCGAAAAGCCCGCCTCGTACACCGCCCGGCAGTAGCGGGCCGCCTGTTCTGCGTTTTCACTGTCGCCGCCAAGCCATCCGGCGGTAATATAAGCAAGTGGCCGTTTCATTGTCAAAACCTCCATTCATTGAAGAAAGATACTTCAGCCCAATCCCCCCCGCCCTTTCCCAGTCATGGGAAAGGGGGCGGCTCTGGAGGATATATGCCCCCGCCGCGCCGCTGGAAGTAGCACAGCCGGGGCAGACCGTCAAGGGCAGGCCGCCGCAAGCGGCGGTGCGTTGCACCCTTGACGGCCCACTCCCGGCTGTGCAGGAATATAGGCGGCGACGGGGGATATATCACCACAGAGCCCTCTGCAGGAGGGGCGGGGCCCCTCGGGACAATTTGTCTCGAAGTGTGGCCAGATTACTTGTCTTTTTCCATTTTTTTCGGGGCCTTTGCCAGCTCGG
>CABQMV010000167.1 GCA_902465325.1 uncultured Oscillospiraceae bacterium | reverse complement strand
AAACCATATCGGTAATCTCCCCAATGGGATCCTTCAGACCTGCAACCTGGACCAGTCCCTGCTCCATGGCATGGATGCGTGCATCTGTTACCCGGAGACGGTCAATCAGGGATTCCTTCATTCCCCGCTCTCTAGCAGCCTCTACATCTGCGCCGTTCGCCTCCAGAATCTCCTCTGCTCTGTCTGTCAGCGCCCGGCTCACTGCCAGAAGGCCTCTGTTCTTATGAGAAACTCCCAGCAAATTCATTTTTCGGGCCGCCTCTTTGGCCCGGCTTCCTATTTCAATCAAATATTCTGACATTTCTATGCTTCCTTTCTGTATTCCCCTATTTTGTTCCCGCCAATTCTGTGCTGCCCAGGTACCCATTGATATCAACCTGGTCCCGAGTTTCCACAACAACCTGTGCGCCGTATTTACTTTGCAGTATGCTGACAATCCCTCCTGCCATATTCAGCATACTGTTCAGCGAAGACTGCTGACCGATTACCAGAATATCCAAAGGCTGGGTATAAGTCCTGCCGTTTATGACAATGTAGGAATTTACCACTCTGACCTCACTGGTGGCAATGATCCGTTCCCCATTCACAGAAAGTGCCTGTGCATCGGCTGCTTTTATTTCATTGATCAGCATCTGTATTGCCGCAGAGGCCAGAGGAATTTGCTTTTCCTCCGGAAAACTTACTGTCACATGTACGCCCGGGCCGGAAACCTTGGTAACGCCGGCAAACTTTTTTAGACTCGCCAGCTCATCCTTTAAATTTTCTATCTGCTCCTCATTGGTACCGCTGTCTATAAGCTCCAGCTTCGCCTTCAATTCACTGTTTTCTGATTTCAGCAGATCCACCTCATTGGATAGATTAATGATCTTGGCCTGGTAGTCGTTAATAGTGGTCAGCTGTGTACTGGTATAGGTTTCAGACTCCTGTATACTTTTATACTGAAAAGCAATTACAATCCCCAGCACCAGGCAGGCCAGTGTCATAACCCCAGTCTGTACCATTCTTTTGTTTCTTCCTCTGTTCTCTTTTGTGTTTTTATTCATTTTCATACCCTCTTAAAACAGCTTCCACTTCACTCGCACTCCTGCAGAAGTCCTATATTGTTCCTGTAGGCTTTATTATAAGCCCCTACAACCAATTCTTTTTCCTGCGCAATTTCCCATTTGATCCCAGCCCCTCCGCTGGAAAAAATACTGCTGTTTCTTACAGCGGCCTCCAGTTTCGCAGGATCTCCTACCGCTCTAATCAGAAAAGGGGCAAATAGTTTCGTCCCGTTCACCCGCACCGCAGGCCCTACACACAGAAATTCACTCAGGGCTACAATACGCTCGCCGTTAACGGAAATTGCACTGGCTCCCGCCAGCTTCAGATCATTTACCAGCTGCATAAGTGTGGTGTCGTGTACAAGAAGCGTACTGTTATATACATCCGAAGATGCATTAACGGCATCAGAAACCGTGACAGTAATTCCCTCTCCCTTCACATCTGCCAGTCCTGCATTGTTTTTCAGGCTGTTGATGCTGTCATGGTAGGTCTTCACTGTGCTGTAAAAGCTACTGTCGCTTTCGGCAAGCTGACTCAGCCGATAGGTATAGGCCGCATCATTGATCTGATACTCCTCCCGAAGCTTCTGCAGCTCCAGCTCCAGCTGCTCTAACTGTTTCTCGTAGTCTGCCAGCTTTCTGCTCTCCTCCTGGGCTGCTGATTCCTTCTGGGCCCGGACCATCCGAAACTGGACCGAAACCGTGATCCCCACAGCTGCCATTAAAACCGCCAATATAATATTCTTAATCCATTTGCTCTTTTTGTCTGTCATGTTTTCGCAGCCCTCTATCGTTATCCATATTATTGTACCATGTAAACTAAAAATTTGCTATAATAAGATGACACTAAATTGTAAGGAGACTGTCTATTGAAAATCAAAATTTCTGTTATTCTGTTACTGGCTGTTTTGCTGACGTCCGCCAATGCCGCTATGCCTTTGGACAGGACCCGGGCAGCGGAGATTACTTCTGAGCTTACTCTGACAGCTTCTGGAAAAGGCTCTGTCAGTAAAATGCGGGACGGAAGCACATATACCAGAGAAAGCTTCTTGTCTGGCGAAAAGCTGACCCTTTCCTCTCCCCAGGAAATACACGGCCTGTATGTGATATGGCAAAAAATATACGGCAGCTGGGAGCTGGAAGCCGGCAGCAAGGTCCAGCGCTGCGGAGAAATGGGTTATTTACACGAATACATTTCTCTAAATACGCCAGCCCGTCAGCTGACACTGACGCTGCCGGACACCAACACAGAAATATGTGAAATTTATGCGTTTACCCAGGGAGAACTCCCGGATTGGGTACAGGTATGGGAGCCTCCTTGCGAAAAGGCCGATCTCATGCTGCTGTCTACTCATTCAGACGATGAACAGCTCTTTTTCCTGGGTGTGCTCCCTACCTACGCAGGACAGCGGGAACTGAAGGTCCAGGTGGTTTATATGACAAATCATTGGGATACAGAATCCCGGCCCCACGAACAGCTGAACGGCCTGTGGGCAGTAGGTGTCCGCAATTATCCAATTATAGGAGAATTTCCTGATGATCCGGATACACTCAGCCTGACAGGGGAAGCCCCTTCAGAAACACTAGAACGGGCCCTGGACCTGTACGGCCGCGAAAAGCTGGTGGCCTTTCAGACAGAAATGCTGGACCGGTTCTGTCCCCAGGTAGTAGTGGCCCATGATATCGAAGGTGAATACCATCACGGCGCCCACATGGCAAACACCTGGGCATTACAGCAGGCGCTGGAGAAAGCCTCCTGGAGCGTCCCTAAGGTATATATCCACCTCTGGAAGGAAAATCAGCTCACCATGGGCTGGGACCAGCCCCTTTCCGCCTTTGGAGGAAAAACTGCGTATGAGGTCTCTAAGCAGGGCTATGCCTGCCATGAATCGCAGCAGTGGACCTGGTTTACAAAATGG
>CABQMV010000166.1 GCA_902465325.1 uncultured Oscillospiraceae bacterium | reverse complement strand
TTTTGATATAATACAATAGATATTAATTGTAAGAAAAAGGAGAATACAAAAGGCATGGAAGATCGTTGGGAAGTTAGAAAAAATGAGATCGTTTGGAAAGTAAAGCCGGGAACTCATGAAGACAATATAGAGATGTGCGGAAGAAAATTGGCAACGGTTGTCTATTACGGAATTGATCAGGAGGGATCCTTATGCCTGAAAAAAAGACTGTTTTATCCTACGCTGAGAACTATTCCCAACCATACGCATGCAACTCTGGAACATGAATACGGCCAGGAGGAATACCTGAAATTTGCATTGATGGGAGATGAAATTAAAGAACAGCCCTATGAAATGAGAATTTCGGGTATGCTTACTGTTTTTTCCAGAGACAGCGGCAGAAAGCTTAAAATTACCAGACGGCTCTATCCTTCCATTGATCAAATGGCGTACATAGAGCATACTACTGTCGAAAATATTTCTGGGGAAACCCAGATTTTATCCACGAACCATTTTACCCATACGCATTATGAAAGAGGGACAAAAGGCGTCTACGTACTGGAGGCAGAGACGAAGGGAGCCCAGACGGTTACTCTGCAGAGAGGGCAGACCGCTGTATACGATACTGTTTATACCGGCAGACGGCTGATTGAAGAGAAACCGGATATAAACGGTGTTCAGGAACTGGAAAAAAGACGTGAGTTTGTACATGATATTTTTACTAAAAGTCTTGTGTTGGAAACAGAGGATCCTGTACTGGCCTGTGAGTTTAACTTCTCTAAACTGAGAATTACAGAAAGTATTGTAGATACGGCTGGAGGGCCCATGCATGCTCCAGGCGGACAAGCCTATTATGCAGCTATTTGGGCCAATGATGAGGCGGAATATGCCGCACCGTATTTCGGTTTTGCCGGCAATAATTATGCGGATGAGGCGACTATAAACGTCATGAAGTTGTACAGGCCGTTTATGCACCCGGAAATGTACCATATTCCTGCGTCCATTATAGCGGAAGGTGTTGATATATGGGAGGCTCCGGGGGATCTGGGAGATGCCTCCATGTACCTTTATGGAATAACCCGATTCCTGCTCCAAAAGGGAGATCGTAAGCTTGCAGCGGAATATTTTGATACCATTGACTGGTGTGTGCGTTTTGCGCAGACCAAGGAAAATGAAAATCACGTCATTGAGTCGGATGCTGACGAGTTGGAGAACCGCCTTCCTTCAGGAAATGCCAATTTGCTCAATACCAGCCTTACCTATGGCGGTCTGGTGGGTGCCTATTATATGGCCAGAGATTTAGGGTATGAAGAGAAAGCCAAGGAGTACAGTGAGTTTGCTGCCAGACTCAGAGCGGGAATAGAGGATTTCTTTGGCGGCGATATAGAAGGCTATCATACTTATATGTATTATGAAGGCTGCGATGTATTGAGGTCTTATATGTGTGCGCCTTTGACGGTGGGGATCTACGAAAGAAAGGAGGGCACCGCCAATGCACTGCTGGACAGACTGTGGACAGAGAATGGCTTGCTTTCCATGGAGGGAGACGAAATGTTCTGGGACAGATCTACACTGTATGCCCTGAGGGGAATTTTCAGCGCAGGCCTTTGCGACAGGGCCTACAGGCATTTGAATGAATATAACCACCAGAGGCTTCTGGGCGATCATGTACCTTATCCCATTGAAGCGTGGCCAGAGGGAAATCAACGGCATCTATCAGCAGAAGGAGGCCTGTATGCCAGAGTGATTATAGAGGGGATTTTGGGAATCAATCCTACAGGCTTTAATCGTTTTACAATTGCGCCTTCTGTTCCGGCGAGACTGGGAAAGATTGCGCTGCGGCGCATTAAGGCCTTTGGCGGCTGCTTTGATGTGGAGGTTTCCCGGACCGGAAAGAAATACGATGTTCGCGTGGTGAACTCTGACGGTGCGGAGCAGCGGTTTATTGTACCGATAGAAGGCAGTATAGAAGTGGCGATATAATAGAGGTCTACTATATAGGAGCATAGTTTGCGTTTACGATGAGGAAATTTTGGAATATTCAAAATACAGTTTTGCGGCTTGTTTTATTGGCCATGTTTACAGCGGCAATTGCGGTAAGTACTGCGTATTTATCTATTCCCACGGGGTTGGGAGGATATATTCATCTGGGGGATGGAATCATTTTTATGGGTGCTATGCTGTTGGGCCCGGCGGGAGCTATTGCTGCCGGCGTAGGTTCGGCTTTAGCTGATTTGCTGTGCGGCGCTATGGTGTTTGCTCCAGTTACATTGGCAGTAAAAGGAATTATGGGAGCTATTGTAGGTGTTTTTTATAGAAGAAAGGGCGGTTCGCTGGCCGCGGCTATCAATATTGTGCTATTCCTTGTGGCCGAAATGGTTATGGTAATTGGCTATTTTGGCTATGAGTGTATACTGTTTGGCTTTTCCGCAGCCCTGGCGGAGGTTCCTGCAAACGCAATACAGGCATGTGCAGGCATTATAATAGGCACCGTATCGGTTCCTCTGGTAAGACGGATAAAACTGTGATTTTATATACAGGATGTAGAAGGAAGAATAAAGCCAACGCCACATAGGGAAATAATTTGAAAACAACAATCAAACATCAACTTAATGGGCGTTGCAAAGGCAAAAGACAGCGTGAAGGGCAGAAATGCTTTCCACGCTGTCTTTCTTTATATAAAATTTCAAATCGCACATTCGTCAAACAGAACTCTCTTTGTTACAATGTAGGCGTATGAACTTGCTGGCAAGCGGTAAACTGAATAGTTATCTCGCTGCTATAAATGAACAAGCTGAAAAATGATTCTTTCGGTTGGTAAAACAGTTTGCCGAAAATAAAGGGGTAACTGAAACACTCGAAAGCAACGATCAAATAGCATGGATTGGTGCTGTGAATAACATACAATTAAGAGCAAGAGAACTCGTAAAGACAGGTTTGATTTACGCATAATCGTATTTCGGAAGCGGTATAGGATACTCATACCGCTTCTTTTGTCTGTCTGTGAAGCAGAGATTAATAATTGCAAAGAAAAGGCGCTTCGGTTCTTGCTTGTAGAAGCGTCAATTGGTTAGCACTGATTGTTTTTTCATAGGCAGAGTCAATACGACTTCGGTTCCCATTTCAGAGCTTTGGACTATCCGCACGCTTCCTCCGTGCTGCCCCGCGATGTCCCGCACCAAAGCCAGCCCCAAACCGGTACCTCCCATGGCATGGCTGCGAGACTTGTCCTCAC
>CABQMV010000165.1 GCA_902465325.1 uncultured Oscillospiraceae bacterium | reverse complement strand
TTGCTGCGCCGGATTTAAGCAGCTGGCTGTTGCCGTAGGGCAGGCCTGTCTGGCGGCCCGAAGTATTATTTCATATGTGAGAAAAGGTTGAGCACCTCTTTATTCTTATACCGGGTCAGAAGCACTGTGCTTGCTGCTGCATCGATTAAAAAGAGGATCAGTAAGGTAATGAGAAGCCCTCTGGGAGTTGCCTTGATCATACGCTCTACACCGGGATGCAAAAAGCGTACAAGGACCACCGACAGCAGTCCCCAAAGAAAGGAAAAAAGCAGGCAAACCCGTCCGTTTATGTTCATAGGCATATCATTGTAATCCCAAAATGCCACTCCTATTGCCTCCCGGTATACAAGATCGGTGATATACTCTACAGCGCTGGCCGCCAGCATACCGATTCCAAATACAGCAAATAGATTTTGTTTAAAGGACCCCGCCAGCAGCAAAATGGCAAGGGCGCCAAAACCGTACACGGGACACATGGGAAAGAGTAGAAAGCATTTTCTCATGGCAAAGCCTCCCTGAAACACCAGAGCAAACAGTGTTTCCAAAAGGAAGCCCGCAAAACTGTAAACAAAGAAATAACCTACATAATCAAGCACACAAATCCTCCATTCCGAAGCAGTCGGCCCAGAGGATCTACGTCCGGCACACCAACTTCCTCGAATTTACTCACAAGGTCTAGTGTGCCCTTTTATTTTAATTCTATTTACGAGGCCTTTGCCTCCGGATAGGGATCCTGCCAGTCAGCATTATACTGGTCCACACCGGCCTTTACAAGGGAATCCGTCATTTCCTTTGCTTCCGCAGCGTGCGTCAGCCCAAAGCTGCTGTCGGTAAGGCCGTATCCCTCCGGGTCGTTTAAGGCCGCCTCAATCGGAATAATTTCATAGGTGCCATGGCGGTGTACCCAGGTAGCGATATAGTCCAGCTTTGCTACGCAGGCAATACCGTTGCTGTATTTCCTTATGGTAAGAATGGGCATCAATCCATTCTCCGTATATTCAGCATTGGCGCTGGTCAGCGTTTCCCGGTTCTGATTGGATATATAATTTCCCATTGAGTAAAAGCAGGGCATTTTTCTGCTGCCGTCTGAGGAAAGAAAAGTCTCTACCGGCTGAATCACATGCGGATGAGAGGCCAGCAAAACATCTACTCCCATATCGCACAGCTTTTGAGCAATGCCTTTTTGTGTTTCGTTGGGCGTCAGCTCATATTCCTCTCCCCAATGGAGATACACAATGATAAGGTCTGCGCCCTCTGCCTTTAAATCCTCCATGCGCTCCTGCAGCTCCGCATAAAACGCCTCAGGTTTTTCCTCATTAAAGGTATCAATAAGCGGTACATCCTCAGGCGCTACAGAGCTGCCGTTTATGCGTACTGTACTCTCATCGCTGCCCATTTCCAGAGTATAGTTGAGCAGACCAATAGAAATTCCCTGGACTGTTACAATTTTATAGCTCTTTGAATCCTCCAGGCCTCGGGTACCTATGTGGTCCATTCCTTTCTGGTCCAGGATCTCTATGGTCCTGAGAAGTCCTGGCCTGTCGTAGTCATAACAGTGATTGTTGGCCAGAAAAAGCAGATCAAAGCCCGCGTAGAGCAGAGAATCCACGGTAGCATCCGGAGCATTAAAATGGGGATATTGTTTGGCTTCATACCCGATTTCCGGCCCTGTCAAGGTCGTTTCAAAATTAGCCGCTGCAAAATCCGCCTTTTCAATAAAGGGCTTCACATATTTCATATTATTTGTAAAATCGTATCCGCTTCCGATCTTAGCCGCTAAAATCTGCGGACGATGGTACATAATATCTCCCGCGCTGAGAAAGGTGATCTCCGTATAAGTAAGCGGCTCAGGACTGGGTGTTTCCGATGCCAGGAGCGTACCGTCCGGTGAACTGGTAGCATATATACCAGCGGTCTCTCTGTCTTGCACAACAAATACGGTAACGGTTGCCGCCAGCATAACAAGCAATACTGCCATGGCAATCAAAAGTCCTCTATTCTTTTTCATCCAATCCATTGGTCAGGACACCTTCCTCGCCTTACTTTTATCCATTTTATTGTAGTATGCCCGCCGGCGGTTGTCAATTTTTTCTCCGCTGAAACAGCCGTTCCTCCCTAAATTGACAATGCTCTAAAGCGCAGTGTAGAATAGCAATATATTAAACCTAAGGATGTGATGTGTTTGCAGCTTACTGATTTTGACAAAGAACTTCTGACGATGACCAGCATCCCAGAAGACATTCTCCAGGTGATAAAGGACAGCTTTGGGCTGCCTATCTATCAGTATTTCGGCTACAGTCAGGAGGAGCTAGACTACATTCCCAGAGACGGTGTCTGTGTAAATTTGGGAAATATGCAGTATCAGGGCCATGAGATAAGAGGTTTTGTAGAAAAGCTGAACCGGCATTTTACCAGCAGCAAGCGCCCCTTTATGGCCTTCGGCTCTGAGTATTTTATTCAATTAGAGGACGGGGACGACTGCATTGCGGTGATTCCCGCCAAGGATGCCCTGGCGCCTGTCAGGATAGCCGGCACCGCAGGCTTTAATGCTCAGATCAGCAATGAAGACATTATACAGACACTGATAAAATGGAAAACAGATTTTGCCATGGATTTTCGCATTATCTACGCAGATATGCAGCAAATTGACGCTGCCTTTACAATACTGCCAGCTGATCCCAAAGCTCTGGCAGAGGAAATTCACGATTTTTCTCCGGATCTGGTAGACAGATTGGAGGAAGGAGAGACCAGCCTGCTGAAGCTCATGGCAGAAGACAATCTTTTTTCTCTGTATTGGGAATGAGGGACCGTTTCCGTCATATCCGCAGGGCTACCAGATCCCCCATCTGCCGGGTACCCGCCAGTCGGCAGCCCTCCTGCAGAATATCGGCAGTCCGCCAACCGGCATCCAGTACAGCATCTACTGCATTCTCTATATAGTCGGCAGCCTCCTCCATTTGAAACGAATACCGCAGCATCATGGCCGCCGATAGAATCGCGGCCAGGGGATTGGCCTTGTCCTGTCCGGCAATATCCGGAGCGGATCCGTGGATAGGCTCATAAATCCCTAGACTGCCGGTCCCCAGGCTGCCGGAGGCCAGCATCCCAATAGAACCAGTAAGCATAGAAGCCTCATCGGAAAGAATATCGCCGAATAAATTCGAAGTTACAATCACATCAAATTGGGAGGGACGTATTACAAGCTGCATAGCGGC
>CABQMV010000164.1 GCA_902465325.1 uncultured Oscillospiraceae bacterium | reverse complement strand
CCAATAGCGTCTATTTCATCAATAAATACAATACAGGGAGCGTTGGCTACCGCCTGCTTAAATAAATCCCGAACCCGGGCAGCGCCCATTCCTACAAACATTTCTACAAATTCAGAACCGGAGAGAGAGAAAAAGGGTACCTTGGCCTCTCCTGCCACGGCCTTTGCCAGCAGTGTCTTACCGGTTCCGGGCGGGCCTACCAGCAGAGCGCCCTTGGGCAGTTTAGCGCCGATGGCCGTATATTTAGCGGGATAGTTCAGAAAGTCAATGATTTCAACTAAGGCCTGCTTGGCTTCGTCCTGTCCCGCCACATCGGCGAAGGTCTTCCCAGTAGATTTTTCTGCATAGAGCTTACTGGTGTTTTTGCCGAAGGACATGACGCCTCCGCCCATCTTTTTGGTCATATTTCTCATGAGGAAGAAAATAATACCGCCTGTGAGCAGAGTGGGCAGAATAATATACAGCAGCGCTTCCATCAGGGTGCTGTCGCTCTGAATGGGAGAGCCGTATGTGACACCGGCTTTTTCCAAATCTTCTACGATTGTCTGATCGGTCAGATAGAGGCGTCCTGTTTTATAATATTTTTTAGCAAAGCTGTCGGTTTCGGTTTTGGGCTTAATGGTAATCTGGTAAGCGTCTATTTCAACTTCTTCAATTTCTCCGGCATCCAGCATATCCCGGAATTTACTGTAGGAAATTTCCTCTACTGACGGGGAGGTCAGAGAGGGAATAATGACAAAATAAAAAAGGGCCATGACGACAGCTATCATAATAGGGTAAAGGTATATGGTCTTTTTGTTTTTCATTTGAAATCAACCTTTCTCAGTTTTCACGGTTGTTGTTTTGAGACATCAATTATTTTACCACTGACAGGAGATAGAGGCAAATTTACTGCGGGAAATTTTTACCGCCTGTCCGTTTTTCTGGGTGGGAATATGATACAATATACGCAGAAATAAACTGCGCAGAGGCAGAGAGGAGAATGACCATGCTTCAGGCTGTGGAAATGACAGAGGAATATGCGGCAGCCATATCTGGGTGGGAATACCCTGCTCCCTATGAAATTTACAGTATGCAGGCGAATCAGGAGGAGGTAGAGCAGCTGATGAACGGGCTGCACCGGGCGGTTCTGGACGGAGCAGGGCAGCTGACGGGATTTTTGGCCTTTGGATGGGCGGCCCAGGTCCGGGGAAAACAGAGCCGGGCTCTTTATGAGGACGAATCCTATTCAGACATTGCACTGGGGCTGAAGCCGTCGCTCTGCGGCCGAGGGCTGGGAATCGACCTTGTAAAATGTGCCGTCTGTTTTATTAAAGAGCTGTTTCCGGAGGATGGTGTAAGGCTGACTGTCAGAGCTGATAATTTCCGTGCCCGGCGGGTATATGAAAAAGCGGGATTTGTTCTGAGCCGGCAGTTTCTTCATGAAGACGGAAAGCTGTATCACACAATGACCTGCCCCTGACATATCATAAGACAGAGTAATTTTTATAGAAGGGCGGTGGTGGTATGAACACACCCTATCGGCCGAATATGGCTGGATTTTCTCAGCGTCTGGGCCTGAAGAACGGGATTGAAGATCTTGTGAAGAGGCCTGTGCCGCAGCAGGAAATTCTCTATTATGATTCAAACGATATGATTGACGGGAAAGCACAGCTACAGTATAATAGACAGCAGAATTTTAACCCAAGGAGAAGACGATGGAGAAGACGATAACCCACGGGAATATGGTGCTTACCTATGATAAAGAAGAAAATGCCTGCAACATGAAAAAGTTTATGCCGGGCAGCAATCAAAACGGCTTTGGCGGAGATTTCCGCCTGCCGAATTTCAGCATGACTGTGGCGGGGCACGGCTACGGTTTGCAGGAGGGCGTTAATTCGGGAGGCTCCTGTATTCCCTGGCAGTCAGTGTGTACAGGCTTTGATTTTACTGAAGCCGGCGGGACCATCACTTACCTGCACAGAGAATTAAATCTGGAAGTTCAGGTACATATGGAATTTATTCCCGGGGCGGATGTGATCCGGCAGCACAATGTGGTTACCAACAGGGGTTCGGAGGATGTGGTGCTTACCCATTTTTCTTCTATGTATCTGCCGGGGGTAGCCTGTGACGGTTTACTTTCCTGGGACGACCCTGACAAGTACCGGATCTGGTTCTGTCACAGCACCTGGCAGGGAGAGTGCCAGTGGAAATGTATTGGCTTGGAAGAGGTGGGAATGTATTCCTGCTGCGTACATAACAACACCAATACCTTTCAGGTTTCTTCCATTGGCTCCTGGAGTACAGCCAGATTCTATCCTGCGATTATGCTTGAGGACATAGAGACGAAGCAGATCTGGTATGCTCAGATTGAAACTTCCTCCTCCTGGCACTTTGAAATCGGGCATCGGAAACAGTCTGAGGGGGAGGGCGGACAGCTCTATATAGAGGCGGACGGCGCCGATGAGAACACCTCGGGCTGGGCCAGAAGGCTAAAACCGGGCCAGAGTTTTTCTACGGTTCCGGTAGCCTACGGATGTACCTGCGGAGGCTTTGAACAGGCGGTGCATCAGATGACGGTCTACAGAAGAAGCTGCAGGAAGCCTGCCCCTGCCTGGCAGGGCCGGCCCCCTCTGATGTTTAACGATTACATGAACGCTCTTTGGGCGGAGCCCGATTTGGAAAAGCTGATCCCTTTAATTGATGCGGCTGCAGAAGCAGGTGCTGAAGGATTCTGTATTGATGCCGGCTGGTTTGGTCCCAGAGACAAAAACTGGGGCACTATGATGGGCGACTGGATTCCCAGTCCGGACCGCTTTGGCGAGAAGGGGCTGCAGGGCATTGTGGATTATATTCGGTCCAAGGGAATGCGGGCCGGCTTCTGGATAGAATTTGAAGGCTGCTGTGAGGGTGCTGATTTTTATGAAAAGCCGGACGCATATTTTCTGCTGCGCCATGGAAAACGGGTAGGCGGCAGCCGGGCTATGCTGGATTTCCGCCATCCTGAGGTAAGGGCCTTTATGCACGGTGTTTTTGACCGTATGATAGACATGGGCTTTAGCTTTGTGAAAAACGACTATAACCAGTCCACGGCTCTGGGAGACGATAAGTATACAGAGAGTGCCGCGGACGGCCTGCTGGAGCATAATCGGGCGGTATACAGCTTTTTGGATGAGCTCAGAGAGCGCCACCCCCAGCTGATTATTGAAAATTGCGGAGGAGGCGGCCTGCGGGGAGATTACGGTATGGCGTCACACTGCCATTTTCAAAATACTTCGGACCAGGAAATTTACTGGCGATATCCTTCTATTTTTCAGGGGTACCTGACG
>CABQMV010000163.1 GCA_902465325.1 uncultured Oscillospiraceae bacterium | reverse complement strand
CAAAATAAGGGGTATGAAAGCACTGGCCCCTGGACATGCGCCGGGTAACAATATCCTGGAACTTTCCCGGATTGTCGCTCGGTGCCGCACGGTCAGTCATCTCAAATTCTGCCTCAATCACATAATGAACGTCCTGCAACACCATGGCTGCACGCTGAACGATCTGCTGGGGCGTGGCAAGGTAAAGCTCTTTCCCTGTTCCCTGCATCGCGCTGCGTACATCGGAACAAAGAATTTTGCTTTTTACTTCGTTCCGACGGATGTTGGTAAAGCGGATTGGGTTCATAACATAGATTTTCCGGATTTTCCACCGTAAGCCGGGGTGGTAATAGATTGCTTCTACTATGCCGCGTGCCGCGGAAGGGGTGAGGACTTCATATGAAACCCTTTCGACTTTTAGCTCAGGCCTCGAGAGCAAAGCATAATTCCCCCATACTTCCAGCTGGATCATCTGCATCAACTCCTTTGCATTTCTATTTTCAGTTGTTTTTAATTTATATTTTTGCTATAGTTTCAATATACGCTACTTGGCACCAAATGTCAATCCTTTTATCATGTATACTTTTTGTTTGCTTTTCATCCGGTTTTCTTTTATAATAAGTTGCGTCGGCAGCTTATGCCGTGGATAGAAATAGTTGATTTTACTTTAGCGCACAAAAACGGCAGGGCAGGCTCCCTGCCGCTTTTGCTTTATGCAAACCAGGCTGCTCCCGTTTCAGCTTCCATAGCAAGGCCCGTGTTGTTATCGTAAAGGCTTCCGTCCGTTAATTCCCATATGCCTTCACTGATTTGGCAAACCGCCCCGGCATTCTCCAGCGTTTTCAGATGATCCGGGTAAACCGGAACACCATATTGCCCCAGTTGACGGAACAAAGTTTTGCTTACCTCTCCTGCACGCAATCGTGCAAGCAAATGTTCCCCTTTCCCTTGGGGAATGTATACGGTCACGGCAGGTGTTTCAATTAAGCGGAACCTCTCTGCCGCTGTTGCAAAGGGGAAAATGCGCCCTTCCATATCCTGCTCGAACCCTTGCAGAATTTGCTGTTCATCCAGTCTTTTATCTCCTTTTAAGGTACGGTAAAACAGAAAGTATGTTTCGATTGCTTCCAGAGATGCCAGATCTGCATATTTTTTCAGGACGCTTTGCGTTGCGGATACATTCTGTTCCAGCATGCGCGGTACATGCTGCCCTTCCAATGTGAAAATCTGTACCAAGCTCTGCTCCGCCGGGCGTCTTCCCTCTCGATTGCAGCGCCCCGCCGCCTGCAAAATGGAATCCAAACCTGCTTCCTCGCGGTACACAGCCGGGAAATCCACATCAACACCCGCTTCGATCAAAGAAGTTGATATCACACGGCAGGGCAGCCCATCTTTTAAGCGTTCCCGTATTTCCTGCAATAACTGTTTGCGATGGGCTGGGTATAGCAATGTTGTCAGGCAGTAGCTGCCCTCTTTGGGCAGGTTATTGTATAATTCCTGTGCTGTTTTTCTCCGGTTTACAATACACAGCACTTGTTCCTGCGCTGCCAGTTCTGCGCCAAGCTGGCTTTGTTCCAACTTTCCGCGCATTTTTAGCGTTGTACGCCGGAATGCCTGATATTGCTCTTTGGGATGTGGGCAAAGTTCCGTCATCTGCAGCCCAGGCGCCAGTTCATCAAACAAGGGCTGCAAAGCTGGTTGTGTGGCCGTGCAAAGCACCGCTGCTGCGCGGTAATGCTGTACCAGCTGCGCGATTGCCGCAACGCAGGGGCGCAAATAAGGAACCGGCAGGTTTTGTGCTTCGTCAAAAATGACCACGCTATTTGCAATGTTATGTAATTTACGGCATTGTGACGCATGGTTGCCGTAAAGTGATTCAAAGAATTGCACGGATGTGGTAACCACCACCGGAGCATCCCAGTTTTCCGCCGCCAATGCTTTGCGGTAGGCTGCCGGCTCATCATCTTCCTTGGCAGAGTAGTCCACCCCTGAATGGTGTTCCAAAACATTTTCTGCTCCTAATATTTCCGAAAACACATCCGCGGTCTGGTCAATAATGGATGTATAAGGGATCACATAAATAACCCGGTCCATATGGTTCTTTACAGCTAGCGAAAGCGCAAATGCCAATGACGCTACCGTTTTCCCCCGCCTGTAGGAACGGTCAGGGAATAAAGGCCGCGCCGCCCTGTTTGCCCTGCCGTTGTACAGGCTCTCAAAATTGAACTGCGGCGCTGATTCAAGGTTCCCTGGGGATGGCTCCATTTTGCGGTATATTGGTTCAACCTTTTCAGCAGTTCATCCATTGTCTGGCCTTGTCCGCGCGGTTTAGGGCTGCTCATAAAGTTTTCCGTATCCAGATAGTCCGCATCGACCAGGCAGGAATACAACATCCGGGTATAAAATGCCTGTGTAAAACGATTTTCCTTCATCATTTCCGGCTGGGGCGGTATGGACGGCAGTTTAATCTCATTCGTCCATTGGGTATAGGGTTCAACGCTCTTTTTCAATCGCCCAAACATTGTCGCATCCTGCGCGGTATCGCTTCGGCCTCCTCCATCCGGCAGGCCGCTATGGTGTCCCGCAATAGCAAAAGCCAGTGGAATTTGACCATATCGGGCAGCCACCTGTGCACCAGCCGTTGAGTGATCCACTTTCTCTCCACCTTGCAGGCGCCTTTGAAACTTTGTACTATATTTACCAATATCATGCAGTAATCCAAGCCAAGTTCCCTGTTGCTGGGCATCAAAGGCTGCTGCAAATTGCCCACATAGGACTGCCGTTCCCTGCAAATGGTCCGCTACCGTTTGGACGCGGGTTCCGTCTTCACTGATATGAGCCAGCATCTTTTTCTCCTGGTGCATAATCAAACTCCCTTCTGTTTTGCTTTTTTCTATTATAGCAGATCACTCATCCCATAATTCGGACTTTCACTCCAGTTCTGCAATCTTTGTCATACTATCCAAATTTATCCATGTAGAATTGTTAGCTATTCCCATTAGCAGATATTTTAGATAAAATAAGATATTATAGGGTTTATGAATTCACTTTCTTATATTACTTCTTCATCTTACCGAAAAATCATTTACGCAAGGAGTGAAAAGCCATGAAAAGGAAGTTATTCTCATTTTCCGTCAGTGTTATCACCGCAATAATGCTTACCGCTTGTGCTGCAGCGCCAGAAAATAAACCTGCTTCCTCCGCTGCTCTTTCCCCGACCAGTGAAGCTGTTGCCACAGCTATACCATCCACTAGCAATGCCAACTGGAAGTTACCGCCGCAATATGATTTTGACGAGATGATTCCTCTCTTCTCCCGCGAAACCCACACT
>CABQMV010000162.1 GCA_902465325.1 uncultured Oscillospiraceae bacterium | reverse complement strand
CCAGAAACATTTCCAGGTGCATAGCAAAGGGAACGATAGAAAAAAGGACTAAAATCCCCATTAAGAACAGGGAACAAATAAATAGCAGAAAGTATGCCGTCATTTTACCGAAATGACGGTTGATCCCCAATTTAAAATCACCCTTTTTTGGGGCTGCATCATTGACTGCCAGATACATATTCTGAAAATATCCTCCGCACAGTACGCCCAGCAGCGAAGCCAACGCCAATATAAAGAGGATCGTTACACCAATGGTCAGAGCCATCAGCCAGGGCTGACCAGCTGAGGATGCAATGCCATCCGCAAAATTAGAAAAGCTGGTCATAAAATCATCCTTAAATAAAAGGGAAAAGGAACCAAATTTCCTGGTAGTGGAATTATATTGATCAAAAGCACAAAGAGGAATCGCCATTACTGCAACAAAAATCAAAATAATAGGCCTTCTCTTTATTCTTGCAAAACATTGTCTCATAGATATAACATCCTTCTTTTCATTTAACAGTACTCTTAATTATACCATAAAGTCTCTTCTTTTCAAGACCCCGGTCCCATCAAAGTTCGGTACAAAGTGGGTGCCCACAGTTCCTCCGCATTGCACAAAGCCCTGCTCTACACCAATATCACGAGCATAGTCTACTACTTTTCTGTAAGCCTTTTCCTCCGTAGGTTCTCTCAGCCTGTCCGGCAGCATACCGTTCACAGGCGGTGTGTATTGGTTCATGATGCTTATGTATATGCGTTCCCCATATCTTCTATGTAAAAAACCTATAATTTTTATAGAATCCTCCCAGGCATACGGCAGCACCAGATGTCTCACCAGAACCCCTCTCTGCAGCAGTCCCTCCTCATCCAATACCGGAGCTCCCGTACACCGCACCATGGCATCCAGCGCCCGGATGGCCCTGGCAGCATAGTTGGGTGCCTGAGAATAAGAGGAAGAAAGAGACTGGTTCCAATATTTAAAATCCGTTAAATACACCTGAATCCGTTTTCTTAAAAAGTCGATCGTCTCCACCTCTTCATAGCCGCCGCAATTATAGACCACCGGCAGCCTCAGACCCGACGCCCTGCTTATATCAATGGCCTGGGCAATTTGACAGGCATAGTGGGTCGGCGTTACCAAATTGATATTGTGCGCACCCCGTACCTGTAATTCCAGAAAAATTTCCGCCAGCCTGTCCGAAGAAACTAGAATTCCTGATGAAGCGGACCCACTAATATGGGAATTCTGACAGTATACACATTTTAAATTACAGTGACAGAAAAAGACGGTTCCTGATCCCCGGCTGCCGGAAATACACGGCTCCTCCCAAAAATGCAAATCCGCCCTGGCGACTTCCGCTTCTTCCCCACAGGCTCCGCAAAAGCCCTTTTGTCCGGCCAGCCTGTCCACCCCGCACTGCCGGGGACACAGACGGCAGCTTTTCAATTTAGCAAAATACTCCTCTTTCATAGCACCACTATTATACTACAAAAGCATATAGATCAGCATCATAATAAGTAAATCATTGTCTGCCAGTTTTCCAAAAATATCTTTAATTCCGTCCAAATTAAATAAGGAAGAGGCCTTCTCTTTCTCCTTGCCGTTTTCAGCCAGCCCGTTTCGCTCTTTTCGCTGAGACAGAAGCAGAAAAATCAGGCCTATCAGCAGCAGGTCCTCAAAATCTATGTCGCGGCCCAGCAAAGACTTGGGAAGAGAAAACAGCTTCCCCAGCAGATCACTCTTCTTCGTCCTATCATGCTCTGACTCCACCACAACACACCTCACATTCTCACCTCTTTTGCCGGTCCTCCTGCCTATACCGGTAAAAATTTACCTCCCAGCTTAGAAAATTCCTCCTTGTGTTCCATAAAGCGTGTGATAGAGAGAAATTTCAGACAATTGTCCGCCTTTGTCTGGCGGGCGTCACTCAGAAAGGGCTTAATGGCCTTGATCAGCTGCGCCCTGTCGTCGTTTTTTATTTCGCCCACAACCTCCTTATAAGTATCCAGAAGAGAAAAAATTTCCCCCAGGTTCAGTCCCGCTTCTTGAGCCTCAGGCTCCTCAGACACCTCAGACACCTCGGGCTCAGACTCCAGAACCTCCTCTGTTGATTCTTCCGTCTGCTGTCCGTCTTCCGGCTCCTCCTTCAGCAGCAGGTCTAGCAGATCATTAAGTTCTGCCATTGAGCAGCTCCCGTACTTTCTTCATTAAAACATCCGCATCCTTTCCGGCAATTTTACGGACTTTTTCTAAATCCGCCGGCGTCAGCTGGTTCATAATCGCCTGGGGATCGATGTTCATGTCCGCCAGCTTCTTTCCGTCAATTTCATCCAGTTTGGACAGAATTTCCTTTCTGTTTTTGTCGTTGAATTTTTTAGACAGCTCCTCCGGACTTTTGTTTTTTAACATATTGATTGCCTGATCCAGCTTCGCCTTGGTAATTCTCCCATCTATTGACATACCTGTTCCTCCAAATTATTTTTGTTATATCATATGAATCCGAAGGAAAAATGTTTCCCCCTCCTTTTTTTGTTGTATAATAAAGCAAAAAGGAAACCATCAAGCATGAAAAAATATGATGTTATTATAATAGGACGCGGCCCCGCCGGACTTCAGGCTGCGATTTATACAGCCAGAAGCGGACTTTCTACTCTGGTGCTGGGCCGCAGCGACGGAAGCCTCGCAAAAGCGGACAGAATAGAAAACTTTTTTGGATTTGCAGAGCCCATAAGCGGCCAGGCTCTTTTGGAGGCCGGGATCTCACAGGCAGCAAGACTCGGCGCAGTCATACGGGATGGATCGGTTCTCTCCGCTGACTATTCCGCCCAGTTCCCCGGCTGTTTTGATATAACCTGCGGAAACGACCTGTATATTGGAAAAAGTATTCTGCTTGCCGTGGGCAAAGCACTCCCAAGAGTTACAAAACCCGGTATCTCAGAGCTGGAGGGCCGGGGCATCAGCTACTGCGCCACCTGCGACGGTTTTCTATACCGCGGCCGAAAGGTGGGCGTACTGGGGGCAGGCGAATATGCCCTTCACGAAGCGGAGGCGCTGAAAAATTTTACCCGGGACGTTACACTGTATACAGACGGGGCCCCACTCTATGGGGAAATCCGCCAGGCCCTTCAGGCAGCGGAAATCTCTGTAAAGGAAACGCCGGTAGAAAGTTTTTCATCTAAGAATTCCCAGGGAGAGCCAATACTCAGCAGCATTCACTTTACCGACAAAACGAAAGAGCCTATTGACGGTATGTTTATTGCCCTGAACAGACCCTCCTCTGCCGATTTTTCCAGGAAGCTGGGGCTCTTGCTTTCCGAAGACGGCAGCATACAGACCGATGCAAACGGAAAAACCTCTTTGGACGGCATATACGC
>CABQMV010000161.1 GCA_902465325.1 uncultured Oscillospiraceae bacterium | reverse complement strand
TCTAAGTGCTCTTGATACAGAAGCTATGGAGGCTAAAATCAGGAATACCCCCATTACTTTGACACGGTATGAATACCTGATTTTGCAACTTCTGATGTCCTCGCCCTCAAAGGTATTCACAAAGAACAATATTTTTGAAAGCGTGTGGAATGAAAATTTTATCGGGGACGATAATGCAATCAATGTCCACATTGGAAATCTCCGCAAGAAGTTTGCCAAGGTCAATCCAGAGGAAAAGTATATTCAGACGGTTTGGGGCCTCGGTTTCAAAATGCAGGGCTAATCCTTAGAGAAATCTTATGAAGTTTGCACACCAGTCTGCTACAATAAGACAGCATGGAAAGGGGATGATTATTTTGGAGACTGCTTTGGAAACAGCCGGGTTGACCTATGTTTTCCCGGATGGAAACGGAATTAAAAATATCGCGTTTCAGGTAAAACGCGGAGAAATCTATGCACTGTATGGCGGCCATCACGCCGGGAAATCTGTACTGTTGCAAACCATTATAGGTACACTTAGACCTCAAGCTGGTACGCTCAAATTATTTGGCAATATAGACTATCAGAAGGAGCGCCGCCGGATTGGGTTTGTACCACAAAAGCCTGTGACAATCGGCTCTCTGTCACCTGCTGATATGCTGCGTTATTTTTCTTCCGTTTTTGGAACCACAGAAATCCATATTTTAGATATACTGCATTTGAACCTGAAAGAGAAAAAGGCGGTACGGCGATTGCCATTATCGACCCAGCGTTTAGTGAATTTGGCTGTTGCCCTTTTGGGAAATCCAGATATGATAATTTTGGACGATCCTTTTTCCGGGCTAGATAAGGGAGAATGTGAACACCTGCTTTCTGTTCTGAACTATCTGCATGAAATCAACCATACCACACTTTTAATCTCTGGACAGGATTATACGCTGCTTTCCCGGCTTGCATCCAAATATGGCGTGATGGCAGATGGCAAGCTGCTTTGTGAGCTTACGGCTGGGGAATTGAAAGAGAGCTGCCAGCGGTGCATAAAGATAAGAACTCCACAATTAGAACGGGCTATTACGATTTTAAGCCAGCAGTTCCCGGATTTTGAAGTGTTGGGTCATGACCTGATTAGAATTTTTCATTGTAATGAGCAATCCGGGGAAATCAATACGCTGCTGGTTCATTCCGGGATAGAGGTATCAGAAATCTGGCTTGCCGGTATGGAGCCGACCGACTATCTTTTGAAAATGACAGGAGGTGCAAAGAGTGATTCAGACGATGCAAAGTGAGTTGTTCCGTATCCGCAAAAGCCGCCTGTTTTGGGCCTGCCTCGTATTGGCTGCGTTTTTTGTCTTTGCGCTTGCCCTGACCTTTTATCACAATTCGGTAAATGGTATGCTTCCGGTTATATCACTGGTTTCGTTCACGGAGTTTCTGTTTTCAGATTACAGTCTGATTTTTCCATTGACGCTCTTTTTGTGCCTGTACTTTACAGAAGATTTTCATACCGGCACATACAGTATCACACTTTCTAAAGGTACAAGCAGAGTACACCTATTCTTTGGAAAACTGCTGGCCTCATGGGGTGGCGTTTTATTTTTTCTGTTTGTATGCTTTGGTGTTGCGTATTTGTCAATTCTGATGATGGGAGCATCCCGGTATGACATAGAGTATTCGTTTTCTGCAATCGGAGTCTTTCTTTTGTTTCAATGCCTGTGCTTTTTAGGTTACACTGCATTTCTCAATTTGTTAAGTTACCTGCTCCGGCATCGGATCATTGTTACGATTACCGCATTTTTTATGCTGGGGGTTTTGTATTTATATCTCACAAAGATAAGTACAGCACTGGATATGGATTATTCGCTCTACAAGTATTGGGTTGTAGGGCTATCTCATAGCTTGCAGATCAATACCTTTGGGGAGGATTTAATACCCATTTGTTTGACACTGGTAGTATATCTGTTTTTACCAACAGCCATTTCGCTCTCCCTGTTTCTAAGGTTGGACTTGCGCGATTTGGAAAGGCGGTGATGGCTACATGATGGTGTTATGTATCTTGCTTGCAATGCTTTCCCTGTTTTTGTCCCTGAAACTGATTTATCAGCGAAAGTTGGTTCAGAAAGTAAAAAAACAGATTGACTTTCTGATTGACCGTGATACGCAAACCGAAATTATGCTGGAAAAAACGGATGGGACAATACTGGATTTGGCTGCAAGTATCAATCATCTTCTGAAAAAATATCGTAGCATGGGGCAGGAAATTGAACGGAGCGATACACTGTTCCGAGATACCATTACCAGTCTTTCCCACGACTTGCGAACGCCGCTGGCAACAGCAAATGGCTATATCCAGCTCTTACAGGAACAGGATTTAACAGGGGAGCAAAAAGAATATGCGACGATTGCGGGAGAAAGAATTTCCGCTGTAAAGCTGCTTCTCGACCAACTGTTTGAATTTGCAAGGATTGAGGCCGACGAACTGAAATTGAATTGCAGAAATACGGATATACACAGTGTACTTCGGGATGTTGTCGCCTCATACTACGGCGATTTTGAACAGAAAAAATGTGTCCCCTATATCGTTATCCCAAATCCACCAGCTATCATTTGGGGCGATCCAGATGCCTTGACCCGGATTTTCTCAAATGTGGTTTATAATGCACTTGTTCACGGGGAGGGAAATTATCAAATCACCGCAGCGATAGAAGAAGCTCAAACGGTCATAACCATTAAAAATGCGTCGAGCAGTATTCAGCAAGAAGATATTCCTCATTTGTTTGACCGTTTTTACACCACCGACCAGTCACGAACAAAAAAGACAACCGGGCTGGGATTGGCAATCGCTCAAAGACTTGTGACCCGCATGGGCGGGCAAATTGTCGCTTCCTTGCAAAACGGTCTCTTTGCAATTCAAGTCGTGTTTCCCATTGTCAATTCCTAAAGGGCTGCTTCGGCGGCTCTTTTTTCATCCTTAGACTTTCCTTAGACTTTTCTCAAACAAATCCTAAACCTCTTTGGTAAAGTATGAGCCATAGGAGGTATAAACAAATGGTTAAAGTAGCTTTAGTGGTTTCTATCATCGCTTTGGCGGTGTGCCTGCTCACGGCCTTGCATGGCGTATTGAGCGATGGACTAAAAGGACTAAAACAGAGATCAAAACCCATTGGTATTTCATTTTTGATTTATGCTGTGGCCTTTTTGCTTTTCATCTTTTTTCAATAACGGAGGTATTTCATGCTGCAAATCAAAAATGTAAATCTGAATATTGGAAATACTGCCTTGCTGTCCAATATCAACCTGTCCTTAGAGCAAGGAAAAATCTACGGTATTCTGGGACCAAATGGAGCTGGTAAAACAACTTTGTTTAAGTCCATGCTGGGT
>CABQMV010000160.1 GCA_902465325.1 uncultured Oscillospiraceae bacterium | reverse complement strand
AGTCCTCGGGACCAGCAGCCGCATTCCAGTCCCGCATGGATCCCCTCCACGCGGGGCTCCTCTCCCAGTGTCTCCCGATAGCAGCGTACAACATACGGAACCAGCGTACTCTGCAAATTTCGCTGCCATCCGGACTCATAGAAGGCCGTCATTACACTCGCGCCAACCTCTTCCGCCAAAAGCTCCAGCTGCCGCTGACCCTGCTGCAGCTGACTCTCCGCGCTGCTGCGGAAACAGCACCAGATTTCAAAGCAATCCTCCGCCTCCACCAGTCTGGCCAAATTCATAGAGGTCTCTACTAAATCCGGTACTCCCTGGTCCCAAGCTAGCACCCCATGACGCACACGGGTAACCACAGAATCCAAAATACCAATTCCCTCCTGGGTATAGGGATTCAGCGGAAGCGAATTGGCCACCGGCGTCAAATGGAGCACCGCCTTCGGCTCCGTTCTCCGCAAGCTCTCCTGCAGCGCCTCCAGCCAGTTTTCAAAATCCTCTGTATCTTCAACAGAAAAAAGGCAGGCCGCCGACTTGGGAATAGCATTCATATGAGAACCGGCCGTAACAGAGTACAGCCGAAAACCGGCATACGCCCTCAGCTTCATAACAATTCCCATAACAACCTGTACTGCGTTCAGTCTCGGCAAATGAATATCCATACCCGAATGACCGCCTAGAAAGCCATCTATCCGGAGCTCATACAGCACCTTTGGCACATGAGCCTCCCGGGATTTTAACCGGTCATAGGGAATCTGCATTCTCAGATCGGCGATGCCCGCCGAACTGACAATCAAAGACCCCTCTTTCTCATTGTCCAGATTAATAATTTTACGGCCCGTAAGCTTCCTGCAGTCAAAAGCCTTAGCGCCTGTCATGTTCGTCTCCTCATCTGCAGTGAAAATAAACTCCAGCCTTCCCGCAGATTTTTTGTCCTCTATAAGACCCAGCATAATTGCCACACCCAGACCGTCGTCCGCACCCAGCGTGGTTCCCGGTGCGTATAGCCAACCGTCCAATTCCTCCACCTGAATAGGGTCCCGGGTAAAATTATGTTCTGCATCACGGTCTGCCACACAGACCATATCCATATGTGCCTGAAATACCAGTGTTTCCAGCTGTTCATATCCGGCAGCCGCTTCCTTCACCACAAAAACATTTCCGGCCTCATCCTGCTCCGCACTGCAAAAATTTTGCTCCGCAAAGCGTCTAATAAAATCAGCAATCCCCCGGGTATTCCCAGAACCTCTGGGAATCTGAGAGATTTGTCGGAATAAAGCCAATACACGCTCATAAACCATAACAATCTCCATATCACATAAAAATCTGACACTTATATAGTATGCAGCTTCTAAATCGGCTGCGCCAGCGCAACCCTTCAGCTCTTCCAGGCAAAACAGCCTCCGCTACTGCGTAAGCACCATCTCTTTTACCTTCATCAGCCTTGTAATATTTCCTCTCTCATTCTCCTCCATCTTCATCGTAATATATTGAATCGTCGCTTCCAGCTGAGGAATCATGACATATTCCAATGCATTTACACGTCTTCTTGTATGCTCAATCTCTGCGGCCAGCAGCTGAGCAGTCTTCTCCGTACCCGCCAGCTCCAGCAGAACAGGAAGCAAGCTGTTGATATCCGCAACCGCCTTATCCAGCTCAGCCGAGGTGCTGTCAAAGCCATAGCAATAAATATCATTGCTGCCGGACTCCACCGTATAAGTAAAAACCGGCACCTCCACACCCATAATATTTCTGGAGGCCGCCTGAGCAGCCACAGACCGGGAGGGCAGCATCAGGGCCTCCTCCATATTCTGGGAAGATATCAGTGCCGCCGCCATTGCAAATTCTCTTTCTGCCTCTACCGCCAGCTCCTCCATCTGAAATCGCAGTGCTTGATTTTTCCGAACAATTTCCAGAAATTTTTTCATCAATTCATCCCGTTTATCTTTCAAAAGCCGGTGTCCTCGTTTCGCAGTAAAAAGGCGCTTCTTCAGTTTTGTCAGTTCCATTCGGGTAGGATTTACCTGCAATCGTTCTGCCACAAAAATCAGAGCTCCTTTCCGTAATACCGTTCAATAAATTCATCCCGGATTCTCTTAAGCTCTCCCTTTGGCAGCATGGAAAGGAGCTGCCAGCCCGTGTCCAGTGTCTCCTCAATAGAACGGTTGGAATGGAAGCCCTGAGAAACATAGCCGCTTTCAAAAGCATCTGCAAAGGACGCGTAAATCCTGTCCGTTTCAGAAAGAGCAGATTCTCCTAAAATAGTGGCCAACTCCTTACACTCCTTGCCTCTGGAGTAAGCGGCAAACAGCTGATTCATGGTGTCCGCATGGTCCTCTCTGGTCTTATTCCGTCCGATTCCCTTATCCTTCAGACGGGACAGCGAAGGCAGCACATCAATAGGCGGCGTAATCCCCTTACGGAACAGCTCCCGGCTAAGTATAATCTGGCCCTCTGTAATATATCCCGTCAGATCAGGGATCGGATGCGTCTTATCATCCTCCGGCATAGTCAAAATTGGAATCAAAGTAATGCTCCCGTCAATCCCCTTCATTTTACCGGCCCGTTCATACATAGTGGCCAAATCCGTATAGAGATAACCGGGATAGCCTCTGCGCCCCGGCACCTCCTTGCGGGCAGCAGAAATCTCCCGCAGCGCCTCGGCATAATACGTGATATCCGTCATAATCACCAGCACATGCATTTCCTTGGTAAAAGCCAGATATTCCGCAGCCGTAAGAGCCATCCGGGGCGTAGAGATTCTCTCCACCGCCGGATCGTTGGCCAAATTCATAAACAGCACCGTATGATCAATAGCCCCTGTCCTTTTAAAATCCTCAACAAAAAAATTTGCCTCCTCAAAGGTAATTCCCATGGCCGCAAACACAACCGCAAACCGGCTGTCCTGGCCCAGCACCTTTGCCTGACGTGCAATCTGAACAGCCAGATTGGCATGGGGAAGGCCGGATCCGGAAAAAATAGGCAGCTTCTGTCCCCGCACCAGCGTATTCAGTCCGTCAATGGCCGACACGCCTGTCTGTATAAATTCTGACGGGTAATCTCTGGCCGCAGGATTCATAGGCAGTCCATTGATGTCCAGTCTCTTTTCAGGTAAAATCGCCGGGCCGCCGTCAGCAGGTCTTCCCAAGCCGTCAAAAACTCTGCCTAAAATATCCTCCGAAACAGCCAGCTCTACACCGTGACCTAAAAAACGCACCTTGCTGTTGGCAAGATTAATACCGGCAGAATTCTCAAACAGCTGGACCACTGCATTGGATCCGTCAATCTCCAGCACCTTGCACATGCGGACTTCCCCGTTGGCCAGCCGGATTTCCCCCAGCTCCCCTAAAGTAACATCGCACACTTCCCTGATGAGCATTAAAGGACCTGCTACCTCTGATATTGTCTGATATTCTTTCATCATCTCACATCACTCCTTCCCGGGTAATCAGAGACTCAAGCTGCTGTCTCAGCTCCTCCTGTATCTTCCGGGCCTCTTCTTCAAAATTCTCCTCTGAAACATATTTGCACCGGCCAATACGTTCTCTTACCGGCAGCTTTTCCAGTTCAG
>CABQMV010000159.1 GCA_902465325.1 uncultured Oscillospiraceae bacterium | reverse complement strand
CGGCACATACAGTCCGTCCGTCTACGATTCCCTCCACGCCCTTGCCAGCTATTTCACGGCACTGAGAAGCAACGCCCTCCTGAAGGTTTCCGTACGCCCGCAAAATGGATTCGGCAATGGGATGGGTTGAATATCTTTCTACGTAGGCCGCAAACCGAAGCAGTTCCTTTTCATGATACATGTTCCTGTCAGAGGGGATAATAGCCGTTACCTCAAAGCTTCCCTCTGTCAGCGTTCCCGTTTTATCAAATACCAAAGTCTGTACTTTGGCCAAATTCTCTAAATGGTTGCTGCCCTTCACTAAAATTCCTTTTTTAGAAGCTCCGCCGATTCCCCCAAAAAAGCTGAGAGGAACTGATATGACAAGGGCACAGGGACAGGACACGACCAAAAACATAAGAGCTCTTTTAATCCATACTGCAAATCCTGTGTGCAGAAGCAAGGGCGGCAAGAAAGCCAGTAAAACAGCGGAAATTGTCACTATAGGCGTATACACTTTGGCAAATCTCGTTATAAAAGCCTCACTTCTCGCTTTTTGAGAGGCTGAATTCTCCACCATGTCCAATATCTTAGCAACCGTTGTTTCCCCAAATACCTTTGTAGTCTCTATTGTAAGAACACCGCTGAGATTGATGCAGCCGCTGATAACCGTTGACCCGGCTTCTACATCCTGAGGCAGCGATTCACCGGTAAGCGCTGATGTGTTAACAGAAGAGACGCCCTCCAGAACCCTGCCGTCCAGAGGGATTTTTTCTCCGGGCTTTACCAAAATGGTTTCCCCCACCTGTACACACTCTGGATCTACCCGCTCCTCCTGTCCTTCTCTGATTACGTTAGCGTAATCAGGCCTGACATTCATAAGCTCGGCAATAGATCTTTTAGATCTTCCCACAGAAAAATCCTGAAAAAATTCACCCGTCTGATAAAACAGCATAACCGCTACTGCCTCAGGATAATCCCCTAAAATCCAGGCACCCACTGTGGCAATACTCATCAGAAAACACTCGTCAAATATCTGGCCCCGGAATAAATTGCGGACAGCTTTTCCAAGCACCTCTGCACCTATGATTAAATAAGGCACCAAAAAAGCACCCATGCGCCAGTACCCCTCTACCGGCAGCAGGAAGGAAGCTCCAAACAAAATCCCACTGATAACTATTTTTATAAGATTTATTTTTAACGATTTTTCCATTTCTTCACCGTCCCTGTTTACTGTCTTATCTGCTATTCTGTAATGTGCTCCATTCCCTGATCAAGAATTGTCCGCACATGATCGTCCGCCAGCGAATAAATAATAGCCTTCCCTTCTCTACGGTATCTTACCAAACTGTTCTGCTTCAAAACCCTCAGCTGGTGAGAAATTGCAGACTGTGTCATATTCAGGCACTCTGCCATATCAGACACACACATTTCCGATTCAAAAAGTACATACAGTATTTTTATTCTAGTGGTATCGCCGAACACCTTAAACAGTTCAGCTAGATCATATAATTCCTCCTCCTCAGGCATAACCTCTGATATACACATTTCGTTTTCTTCCTCCATTTGGCTAAACGCTCCTTTCTCTTTTATTCAACCATTTGATCATTTGTTCATATGTATAATACTATATATTTTCAACCCTGTCAACTGTCCTCCAAAAAAACTTGTGAAATAAAACACTTTATACTATAATGAGCAACGAGGTGAAAATTGTGGACAGCATACAAGTCGCCATATGCGATGCCAGTCGGAAAACGGCAGACTACTATACTCGGTTGCTCCATCATATTGCAGATAAAAACAGACTTCATATTTCCATTTCTTCCTACTCCTCCGCCGAAAAATTACTCTATGAAATCTCAAGTTACCCTAACAGATTTCAGCTTATTTATTCAAATATTTTATTAGGAAAAATGGACGGAATCCAATTGGCCAGGCATTTGAGAAAGCACAACTGTAATACTGAAATTGTATTTATGGCGCCTGGCCCGGAATTTACCTTTGACTCTTTTGAAGTAAATCCCCTGACCTTTCTGGATAAAAATTTGATTACAGACGCAGAATTTGAGGAGATTTTCTTTAAAGCTATAATGAATTTTTGCAGCGGAATGAATACGCTGTATACGGTAAAAACAGCAAGGTCTATTACAAACATTCCAATTAAAGAAATTGAATATTTTCAAGAGCAAAACCGTTTAATTACTATCTTTTTCAGCGGCAAGTCACTTTTCTTCTGCGACAGCCTAGATAAAATTGCAGGACATCTGAATGCTTTGAATTTTCACTTTTTAAATCCCAGCCGTTCTTTTCTCGTAAACCCCGCCCATATTAACTGCATTGAAAACGGGAAAATTATTTTATTCTCCGGGCAGAACATTCCGATCCATCTGGAGAAATACAGAGAAATAAAAAATGAATTCACCAACTACCTAATAAAAAATAGATAATTTTTCCATAAAATATCTTATTGCTAACTTCATATATTCTTTCCGCTAATTTTCAATTGTGTTTCTTTGGCGTTATCCTACATTATATAGGAGGGAAGAATATGCAATCAGGGAACAACACATTGGGAAAAGCAGTAAAATTGGCAAGGTTGAAAAAGCAGTTATCGCAAGAAGCTTTAGCTGAAATATTAGATATTACACCAACTCATTTAAAACATATTGAAAGCGGGCACCGAAAACCGTCAGCGGACGTTTTATTTCATATTGCCCGCGTTTTACAGATGTCCGTGGACGACATTATTTTTCCCGAACGTCAGCTCCCCTCTTTAAATTTTCAAAAGGCTCAGCTGCTCCTGCGAGATTGTGATGAATATCAGCTTAATGTAATTGTTGCTACTTTGGGAGCCATGAATCCGCTGGAAAAACATTCCGGAGAAGTAGATAAAAATTAGGGCTTGCATTTTATAAAACAATGTAGTATAATAGTTTTGTTGCCCAGTTGACGCGGAGTAGAGCAGTTGGTAGCTCGTCGGGCTCATAACCCGGAGGTCGTAGGTTCAAGTCCTGCCTCCGCAACCAACTTTGCGAACCGAAAAAGATATCGGTTCGGAAAACCCAGAAACCACAACGGTTTCTGGGTTTTTTCGTGCCATTTTTCAAGGTGCAATTCAAAAGATATCTTTCCCCAAAAACGACCTTTGGGGAGGACTTGAACTAAATACCTGGGATTTTAGGGGCAGATTTTGCGATTTTTTTCGCAGAGTCTGCCCCTTTTTTCGTTCTTCTAATTGTTAAATGTTTGTGTCTTGGGAGGTTGCGCATACATTTTATGCGCAACCCCCTTTTTTGTAGAAGTATTTAATGTGTAATCATTCCTCATTTTGAGGATGAAATATTATGAAAGGTGTTGGTGATAAATATGGCTTTGTTATTCTCTGCGGTTAGAGCGACCGCAAACGACCAGGAAGTCGAATTCTTTGTGGGTGGTATCCCAAGGGAGTATGACGACCTTGAAGGCTGGATTGCCTTCGACAGATTCATGGAAGACATTGATGAAGAAACGGAAGTCGCAATTCATGCGGAAGCGTTCCTTTACGGAGAGGAAGAAACACATCGAGCCACTCCCGAGGAAGTTGCTTACTTCATG
>CABQMV010000158.1 GCA_902465325.1 uncultured Oscillospiraceae bacterium | reverse complement strand
TTTAAAAGCCGCTGCCTGCTCTTTGGAATATCGTGTGCCAGTCATGGGATTGAATTTGGGGACCTTGGGCCTTTTGACGGAAGTTGAAAAGGGAAATATTGACCGGACGGTCGAACGTCTCTTGACGGGAGATTATACTACGGAAGAGCGGTCTGTACTGGAGGTTACGGTCAAAAAGCCGGACGGTACGGGCAGAGAGCGCGAGGTTTTTCGGGACTACGCTATCAACGACTGCGTTATGACACAGTTTTCCCTTTCCAAGGTAGCCTACATTCAGTTGTTTATAGACCGCTATCCTGTAGAAATGTATCCCTGCGATGGCATGATTATAGCCACTCAAACTGGGTCTACCGCTTATTCGCTTTCTGCAGGGGGGCCGATTGTTATGCCGGGGTGTGACGTTATACTGGTGACTCCCAAGTGTCCGCATTTTACGGACGGCAGATCCATTGTGGCCGGCCGGGAGGCGGTAATTTCTATGAGGCTTGTGAAGGAGCATCGGGAAATGGTAACTTCTGTAGATGGCAGGACCAGTTATCGAATGGAGGGGGACGAAACAGTGTATTGCAGGACTGCGGACAGCAGACTGCAGATTGTCAGAATTGATCCTCCTGATTTTTTCTGTGCCCTGAAAGCGAAAACCGGTCGGAGAGAAGACAGAATGGAAGTTAAGCGGTAACAGGAGGTACCATGAAGTACAGCAGACAGGCTATGATATTAGATATAATAGAAAAAGGGACTGTTGAGACCCAGGAGGAATTAACGGAAAAGCTCAGGGAAAATGGCTTTCGGGTAACGCAGGCCACTGTTTCCCGGGATATAAAGGAACTGAAACTGATTAAGGTTTCCGATGAAAGCGGTATTACCCGGTACAGCGCTATGAAGGAGCCGAATTTTTCCCTTACCGGTAAAATGCTTTCCGTTTATACCCACGCATTTCTGACAGCGGATTATGCCAATAATATGATTGTTGTAAAAACGCTGTCCGGTATGGCCCAGGCTGTGGGTGCCGCTATTGACTCTTTAAAGCTGGAGGCAGTTCTGGGGAGCATAGCGGGGGACGATACGATTATTCTGGTTTGCCGTACGGAGAAATTTGCCGAGGAAATTGTAAAAATGCTTATCAATCTGGTAAAGTAAGGTGATTTAGATGCTTCAAAGTTTGCACATTGTAAATTTAGCTTTAATTGACAAACTGGAAGTGGAATTCGGAAGCGGATTAAATTGTCTTACCGGTGAGACTGGTGCAGGAAAATCTATTGTAATTGATGCAATTGGTTTTGTCTTAGGAGCTCGATCTTCTAAAGAACTGATCCGGACTGGGGCAGAAAGCTGTAAAGTAGTGGGAACTTTTTTTCAAAGCAGCCAGAAGGTACGGGCTGAGCTGGAAAAGATGGATATTGATTGGGAGGAAGACGGGACCCTGATTCTTTCCCGGGAATTGACTCTTTCCGGAAGAAACAGCTGCCGGATAAATGGACAGAGCGTGACCTTAACTATGCTGCGAAATCTTGGGGAACGGCTGCTGGATATTCATGGGCAGCATGACAATCAGACTCTAATGAAACCGGAGACCCATATCGGCTTGCTGGACGCCTACGGTGAGCAGGAAATAAAGCCTCTGCTAGAGGAATATAAACTTTTGCTGTGTTCGTATAACCGTTTGCGTGCAGCGCTGTCTGAGGAGGAGCAGGATCCCGGAAAGCGGGAAGAGAGAATGGATTTGTTGCGCTATCAGATTGCTGAAATAGAAGCTGCGGGAATTGAGGCCGGGGAGGCAGAACGGCTGAAAATCAGAAGGGAGCAGCTGGCTGCCGGCGAAAAAATAACAGTTGCCCTGTCGAGCTGTGCCCGGGCAGTAAACGGCGGCGAGGAGGACAGCCCAGGTGCCGCAGCACTGCTTTCGGCTGCGCTAAAAGCAATTGGTGCTGTTTCTTCCTATGACAAGAGATACGAGGCTGTCAGAGAACAGCTTCAGGAACTGATATACAGTGCAGAAGATATTTCCCGGGAAATTACTGACCTGTATGAAGATTTTTATTTTACTCCTGAGGAATTGACTGCAACAGAAGACCGGCTGGCTGAAATCGAAAAATTGACCCGAAAGTATGGACCGGACATTGAAAGCTATCTGGAGCAGGCCCGTCAGGAGCTGGACCGGCTGGCGGACAGTCAGGTATACAGTCAGGCCCTTGTGAGCAAGCTATCTGTGAAGTACGCTGAGCTGGCGGAGAAGGCCGCCGCTCTGAGTCAAGCCAGACAGAGAGTCAGTCTTGTGCTTTCTGAAAAAATCTGTCAGGAGTTGGAGGCGCTGGAGATGCCGGGCGCGTCTTTTCAGGCTGCGGTGGAGTATATTTTGCCTGTAAAGGAAGAAACAGGAAATTGGCCGGCTTTTTCAGAAAACGGTGCGGATAAGGTAGAATTTTTGCTGTCTACAAACCGGGGAGAGCCGGTGAAGCCTGTGGCTAAGATTGCCTCCGGCGGGGAGCTTTCACGGATTATGCTGGCGATCAAGAGTATTTTGGCCGCTTCTGATGAAACGCCGACTTTAATATTTGACGAAATTGATATTGGCATCAGCGGGAAGGCAGCTTCCCGGGTGGGGGAGAAGCTTAGGCAGATCGCCCTGCTCCATCAGGTGATTTGTGTGACACACTCTGTGCGGATCGCTGTCCTGGCCCATACAAACTTGCTTTTGAGCAAGAGGCTAGTGGATGAGCGAACACAGGTGCACTGTGAAATATTGGATAAAAATGGGAAAATAAGGGAATTGGCCAGGCTGTTGGACGGCAATCCGGATTCGGAAATGGCTCTTCATCACGCAAAAGCGCTATTGGAAAAAGCTGAATAGCATACTTGCAAACTTTTTAGGATATCTTATTACCGTAACGCCTTTTGCGTTATGATTTTGAATGTAATAAGGGAGGTTAATTCATGAAGTTGCCTCATGTATCCAAAAAAATTGTCAAATGGATTCCAGCCTATTTATTGCCTTTACTTGTTGTAATGTTTGTCTGGAATTATTTTATGATACCGGAAAGCCTGACGCTGATAGAAGGACAGTTGTATGAGTGCGATACAATTTTACCGGTCAGTACGTCTGTATCAGAGAACGGCAGTAAGGTAACAGTAAAGGCCTTTGGAATCGTGACACAGAAAACCATTGATGTGAATGTGATTCCGGAGACCAAGGTAATTGTGAGCGGAAAGCCCATTGGTGTTAAAATGTTGTCCAGAGGCGTTCTGGTGACAGGGTTTGTGGGTTTTCTGTCAAATGAGAGCATATTTGTGACCCCTGCCAGAGACTGCGGTTTGGAAAGCGGAGACAGGATTTTGGCAGTTAATGGGGAAGAGATAGAGAGTGCGGAGGAACTGACTCAGGTACTTACCATGGGAAAAGGAAAGTCCGCATCTTTGAAAGTTGAAAGAGAAGGAAAAGAAATAACAGTAACAGCAGAGCCTTGCCAGGAGGAAAAAACAGGTGTCTATAAATTGGGGCTGTGGGTGAAAGACAGTGTAGCGGGAATCGGCACGCTGACTTTTTATTCAAAAAATACCGGTTTTTATGGAGCGCTTGGGCACGGCATTACAGACTCCGAAACCGGCACAGTGTTCAATTTGAAAAAGGGAATGCT
>CABQMV010000157.1 GCA_902465325.1 uncultured Oscillospiraceae bacterium | reverse complement strand
CAAACACTTTTGCGTATACCTGGTCTAACAGCTCTCTGCCGGCATCGTCATAGCCGTAGCCGGTAGTGCCGAAAAGATGCCTTTCCGCTAAGCCGGCCTCCTGCATGGCATTCAGCACTTTAATCTGATTATAATCTCTTGTTTGATCTATTTCTCGAAAAACCGAAACAAGTTCTTCCTCTACTAAACTGCCCAGGCGGCAGATTTCTCTGTCGATTCCATATGTTTCATGCAAAATATTTTCAAAATTCATAGCACGCCTCTTTATCTTACGTAAATATATGGTATAATTTCAACAAAAATGATACCACATGATGTGGTATTCGTCAACCAAGCCCCTCTCAGGAGCAGTTGACTTAGCTGCGCTGTTCATGCTACTATTTCACTACTATATAATAAGGAGATTTTCTATGCTGGGCTTTTTACTTTTACTTCTATATCTGTTGTGGGGAATGGCCCTGTCTCATTTTCTTTTCTGGAAAAAACGCAGTCTTGTAAGGCTGTGGCTGGGAACTGTTTTCGGTATCATAGGACTTATGTGGAGTCACGTTCCCTTTTCTTTCCTTTTAGGTTTTACCGTAGCTTCTCATATAGCAGGCTTGCTGCTGTCTGCCGCCGTTTTGGCAGCAGTCGGTTTTGCAGTAAAAAAGAAGACCGGCAAATTACCCAATCCTTTAAAAAACCCGAAAGAGACCTGGTTGAAGTTCACGGGCTCCGACCGCTGGCTGTTTCCGACGCTGCTGGTTTTTCTGCTGCTGGCAGGGATTCTTCTCTTTAACCACACCCTGTATGAAAACAATGGCGGTTATTCTACAGGACAGGCTACCTATGGAGATATGAATTTTCATTTAGGCATTATTACCAGCGTGGCAGAGCAAGAGACCTTTCCGCCAGATTACAATATTTTCCCCGGTGCAAAACTAGACTATTATTTTTTCTGTGATTCTGTTTCCTCCTCCCTTTATAAATTTGGAACCGGCCTCCGTATGGCCTATATTCTCCCTATGCTTACGGCGTTTGCCGCTGTATTTGCCGGCTTCTGGATTTTAGCGGATACCATATTAAAGGATAGAAAAAAAGCGCTGCTTTCTTTTGTATTTTTCTTTCTGAACGGCGGACTTGGCACTTTTTTTCTGTTGGATAAGGACAAGTTTTCTCAAATTTTTAGCGGCTATTACTGTACCCCTACCAATTACCGCTTTAAAGGAGAGGGAGAAACTACAATTGTATGGACAAACGCCATTGCAGATATGATGCTGCCGCAAAGAGCAACACTCTTTGGCTGGATGGCGGCACTGGCGATTTTCTATCTGCTCTATCTGGCCGTGTTTGAAAAGGAAAACCGAAATTTTCTTCCGGCGGGAATCATTACCGGCCTTTCTCCTATGATACAGACCTATACCTTCTTTTCTGTGGGACTGGTTGCTCTCTGCTGGCTGCTGTACACATTTAATACCGCCAGAAAAGCAGAGGAAAGAGAAGTTCTCAAAAACACAATAATCGACTGGATGAAATTTGGCCTGCCGGCTGTACTTCTGGCAATCCCGCAATTTTTCCTCTGGATTTTCAGCGCAGTCAGCGGCGACACCTTCCTTACACTGAGCTTCAACGCCTATAATGAGGCAGGAGACAACTGGCTGTGGTTCTGGATTAAAAATGTGGGCTTGGTTTTTGTTATGATTTTTCCCGCGTTTTTTATGGCCTCAAAAAAAATGAAAGCTGTGTACTCCGGGGCAATTCTGATTTTCGCCGTCTCGGAGTGTATTGTCTTCCAGACCCTGGCCTATGACAACAATAAGCTTTATTTTATGTGGTACCTGTTCAGCTGCATCCTTACTGCAGACTGGCTTCTTGATATGCTGTACAAAATAAAGGGGCGCGGGAAGCTGTGGGTTCGATCTCTTATTCTTGGAACAGCAGTCATATTGGCCTCCAATGCCGCCTTGCTTACTTTAGGCAGAGAGGTTCTGTCCGGCATCCCTCTTAAAGATCAGTTTTACTGCGGCATTGGTCTGTACGGAAAAGAGGAGGTTTCCGCCTGTCAGTTTATACTGGAAAATACTTCTCCCCAGGCCACCTTCCTCACCTATTATAATCACAACAATGCCATATCTTCGCTTACAGGAAGAAACATATACTGCGGATCAGAGACCTTTCTCTATTCGCACGGCGTAGACTACAGCGGCAGACAGGATCTAATAGAAAAAATGTTTCAGGACCCTGTGGTATTTGAAGGAAACAAGGAAGCCTGCGGTATTGACTATGTTTATATTTCCCCCACAGAACGCAGCGAGATCAGAGGCCTCAATGAAGAATATTTTGCGGCAGCCTACCCGCAGATTTATGCGGAGGGAAAGATTGTAATCTACGATGTACGAGGATAGACTGGTCTACAAAAGCACCGTACAAGAAGACGGCAGAACACTGGAATCCGTCCTGCGCAGGCGCCTGGAGCTTTCCGGCAGTATGATCAAAACCTTAAAATACAACAAAGGGCTGCTGATCAACAGGGAGCCTGCCAGAACCGTAGACCTGGTACAGAGCGGAGATGAAATTACCGTTCTGCTGAATGTCACCGATAAAAAGCCAGAAATCGCGCCGGAAAAACTTCCCCTGGAAATTTTATATGAAGATAATGCGCTGATTGCTTTAAACAAGGAGGCCGGTACTGTCGTCCATCCTACCTGTCTGCACCAGAGCGGGACCCTTTCCCACGCTCTGGCCTGGTATATGGAGCAACACAACATCCCCGGCACCATCCATCCGGTAAGCAGGCTGGACAAAGATACCTGCGGCGTAGTTCTGTTTGCCCGGAACGGTTTTGTACAGGAGCAGCTGAAAAAACAGGACCAGACAGGGCAGTTCCGAAAGGTATATTACGGAATTTGCTCACCTCCTCCACCTTGCTCGCAAGGCACAATCTGTCTCCCCATCAAAAGAGCGCCGGACACCATTATGCTGCGTACGGTTGCAGAAGACGGAGCGCGGGCCGTAACGGAATACAGGGTGATTGCCTCTATGGAAGAGCACATGGCTCTGGTGGAATTTCTGCTTCACACAGGGCGTACCCATCAGATCCGGGTCCATACCAGCTATCTGGGCTTTCCGCTGGTGGGGGATGAACTGTACGGAGGACGGACAGATACCAAACTCCCGGTACACGGACAGGCCCTTTTCGCCGGGCAGGTTTCTTTTCTCCATCCCGTAACCCGGCGGCTTCTATGTATTACTGCGCCAAAGCCAAAATGGTGGCCGACTGTGCAGGAATAAAGGCCGCGGGCACCGGGTCTCCCTTTCCGATGCCCGGCTGACGCCTAGGCGGCCTGTTGATAATTGGTATCCGTTCGGTTTGCCAGCATAGATTCAATAAACACCCCATACCCGCAGGTGGGATCGTTGATCATGACATGGGTAACCGCACCGATGATCCTGCCGTTTTGAAGAATGGGGCTGCCGGACATTCCCTGTACAATCCCACCGGTTTTCTGCAGAAGTGTCTTGTCAGTAATCCGAATTACCAGGCCCTTTGTAGTATTCACCTTGGACAGAGATACTTTTTCAATCTGTGCTTCATACTCACAGGGGCCTTCGCCATCTATGGTAGTCAGAATAGTGGCCGAACCCTCTTTCACCATACTGCTGGTACCTATGAGCATTTCTTTCCCTGATAATTTTTCTATGGCCTCTTCGCCCA
>CABQMV010000156.1 GCA_902465325.1 uncultured Oscillospiraceae bacterium | reverse complement strand
TACTGCATTACGCACAGCAAATCCGCGCCGACTTTATATTTTTAACTGGAGATGCTTTGCGGCAGTATAAACGTAAAAACAATATTTGCCTACGGCAATCACGAAGGAGACATAGAAGGAAAAACATTTTATCCCCGATATGAAAGGATTATGGGACCCACCCCCGGCTTTCAGGTATACGATCTTGAGGAGCTGCTCATTCTTTCTGTGGATAACCCAAATCTCAAAATAAGCAGCCAACAGCTACAGTATATGGAACAGCAAATAGGCAGAAATTTACTGATCGTCCTATTGCTGCACATTTCCCCTTATGACCGAATCTATTTCCCCTGAGGTAATGACCCGGTGAAGACCGGAATTTATGGTTGGAAAGCCGGAGGATACGGAGAATACAAAAATTTTGTGATATGGTAAAATCCCCGGAAAGTCCTGTGGCCGCTATCTTTTCAGGGCATGTACACTTTGCCCATCAGAAAGAATTTGCACCCGGTAAAATACAGTATACTGCCGCACCCGGATTCACCGGATACGGCAGTAAAATCTCTGTGGGGTAAACACATTCTCTATTCGTAAAATACAGGTCTATATTTACATAAATTTCCTTTACTCCAGCTCTGATATCTTAAACGATTCTACAACTACTCGACTTTCTGCTGTCGCTCCAAAGCAAATGCTGGCAGTTGAAAAATCTTTCAAATTCATATAGGGGTAGTTGGTACCGAAATGAATAGTCTTACCGTTTACAATGACAGCCGTAAAGTGGCGGTGTAGAATCCAGGATACGTCTGTAAATTCATTGACCTTTATCCCTCCTGAATATCCGATATCAAGCTTTGTTGAAATATCAGTAATCCGCATTTCTCCCGGCATACGGTTTCCTCCCAGCAGCAAATTCCCGGATTTATAATACACATAAATACTAGATCCTTCCGTTTTGACCCGCATGTCAATTTGCAGAGGCACCGCATACTCCTTTTGTACCACCATACTGCTCCAGTCGTTCTTACACTGAAAGCGAATGGCATTAGACACAACCTCCCATTTTACTTCTTCTTCTCCGCATGGCTCTATATCACTGTTAAAATTGACACTGTCGGAGGATTTCACTTTGATTTTTTCTAATATCTGTTCCGCGGACACTTCCTCGGTCTGAATCTCTGTAACAAATACCCTGCCTGACTTTTGGTCTATGGGCAGCAGCACGTCCGGCGTCTCCAAACCAATAAGTTTTTTCAAAAGCCTGCATACCTGCATATCGTTTTCGATCATGGAATAAATAATATACACAATTTTCTCTCTGATAAAATGATCTTTCAATCTTTGGGCATTTGAGTCAATTACATGCCAGCCGCACCATGCCGTCTGGTGGTGCAGATCACCGTAATAACTGATTTGATTGAAAATCGCCTCCTGTCCCTCTGCATTGCGGTTGAAAAATCGCCAGCCAAACCCTATACCCGAAAAGCCTCTGGCTTCTGCATGGCTTACAAAATAATCCCACATCTGATACTTAACAAATTCTAATTGGTCATCACTGGCATGATCAAAAAAATCATCATTTGAAAAGAAATCGATTGCTTCATAATAAGCCTGCGGACCGAAGCCTTCTCCACCTGTCTCCATTGTCTCAATAATATTAGATACAACAGTATTCACTTCCGTTGGCTCATAGCCTGTATCTGTAACGCATACCAGATATTCTAGCTCTTCTGTAAAATCATTTTTCGCGGCAGTTTCATTTCCCTTTCGCAGCATAATGGTCTTCGCTTCTGTATCATACCCGATAACAAGCTCCCATCCGCTTGTATAACGTGCCAGTACCGGAATATCGGAATTGATCATTATTCTAATTTTATCCATGATGGCCTCTTGATTTCCATCCGTATACATAACCGTTTCATACTGATAGCCGGCAAATTTCATAGATCGGTCCACATAGTTCTGGACAATTTCATAACTGTGCGGATACCCATTGGTGCTCCAGGAATTTGCAAGTCCCATTCCTGTTGCAGTAAGAAAAACCTTATAGACTCGTTCTCTGTTCAAAATTGCAATATCAGTGTCGGGAGTGCTTAAGCCGTAATGTCCATTAAAATCTTTCAGAGTCTTCTTGTCCGTGTAATAATTGGTATGATGTCTTTCAACATGCATAAAAAGCGACGTAAAACACAACAAATAGCGACAGCCTCCTACCCACGGCTCATCAGGCGACATGATTCCCTCCAGGACCTTTGCCTTCGGCAGCTTTTTCAGAATCGTTGAATCTGCTTTTAAAGCCCTGATTTTATCAATAACCATAGGCTCTGTTTGAGGGGTATAATCATCAACTTTGTTTTTCTTTACTGTACGCATATCCACACCATCCTTTAGCTAATTTTGATATAAGCATATCAAATAATTTGGCCCGAGGCTTTTCCTGCATTAACATTTTGTATTTTACAATACAGCTTTAGCTTTACATCATCAAAGCCATTCTCTGTTTCATATATCGCAAAGATAGGAAACGCATCTGCTTTTAAGCCGTTTTCTGATAAAAAGCAAGTCAACAGCCCCTCGTACACAGAGTAGTCATTACAGCATTCACACGCTAAAACAGCATACGTTCCCGCAGGAACGATAAAAGGTTTCAGTGAGGAAACCGATAGCCGCTTTTGCTCCGCCGGGATGGCACAGATAAACCGGTGTTCCTTTCTCACAGTAAGAATCTGATATCGCTTCTTCTGTAAAAAAGCAATATCCGCACGGATAAAATTTACCAATACGTCTGTTGCCCGTGTTTCAGCACAATATCCGTGCTCTTCGGAGGACAGAAACACTTTTTTTCCCTCAAAGCTTTTGATATGAATATTAAAAAGCTCCGTGCGTTTCTCAATGGGCAAATACAGCTTTAATTTCTTAACCCGCTGTTTTGATAAAAGATATTCCTCAAAGTAGGGCGCTTCTGTCTGTACAAACATACTGCTTTGTAGCCAATGATTATAGAGAAAATTCCACGAGCTGTTAATAGCAGATTCTGTATTATCCGAGGTCATCATGGCAAACAGCTGCGAAAAGCCGGGAAATCTACAAACACTGCCGAAACCGCAGTTTTCTAATACAGGTATATACTGCTCTGCATTTGTCAAGCACAATTCATAACAGAACTGTGAATTTTTTTGTTTCCCCGCCCTTCCATAAATTTTACCGTTAAAGTCAGGGATGGCACGGAACAGACAGGCTAAAGCTCTGTTCTCAATGCCTGTCAGCCGGCCGCTGTAATAACGGACACATATTACTGGAGGAATCACTGCTTTCTTTACCGTGATGGGACCTGCACAGTCAGTATAATAAGGAGAAAAATAGAAATACAGATCGCTTTTTTTATATTCCGTAGGAGAGACGCCCGTACTTAACTTTACTATTTTGGAAAAGTTCTGATGGGAGCTATACCCGCAGATACATGCAATATCCGTAAAACTCAGGTCAGAGTGCTTTACCATCGCCAGCGCATTGGAAAGTCGTCTTTTCTTTATATATGCATAAAAAGCATGGCCGGTCACGCTGTAAAAATCTCCGTATAGCTGCATAACAGAATAATGGGATATAGCCTCAAGTTCCGCCAATGCTATATCATGATTGATATTTTCTTCTATATACTGAAGGACTTTTCTGATATAATCTTTTGTATGGATAAAATCACCCGTAATTTTCTATT
>CABQMV010000155.1 GCA_902465325.1 uncultured Oscillospiraceae bacterium | reverse complement strand
TAGCGGGAACCAAATACAGGGGAGAATTTGAGGAACGTTTGAAAAAGGTTATTGAAGAAGTAAAGCGAGACGGCAGAGTGATCCTGTTTATTGATGAAATTCATACGATTATAGGTGCTGGCTCGGCAGAGGGGACGCTGGATGCGGCTAATATTTTAAAGCCATCTCTGTCCAGAGCGGAAATCCAGGTAATTGGCGCTACGACTTTAAATGAATATCGGAAGTATATCGAAAAGGATGCGGCCTTAGAGAGGCGATTCCAGCCGATTATGGTCAATGAGCCTGACGGGGATGCTTCCATTAAGATTCTCATGGGAATCAAGGAGAAATTTGAGGCCCACCACAATGTGAATATTTCTGAGGAAGCTGTAAAAGCGGCAGTAGAAATGTCTCAGCGGTATATTAACGACCGTTTCTTGCCTGATAAAGCCATTGACCTGATTGACGAGGCCTGTTCCCGGAAACGGATGGCCGTATCGACGCTGCCAAAGGAGCTTATTGATATGGAGAAGGCCATTGAGGAAATGACGGAGGCCAAGGAGAAGGCCGTTAAAAATCAGGAGTTTGAAGAGGCGGCCCGTATCCGGGATGCGGAAAAAGAAAAAATTGCAGAATTTGAAAGCAAGAAGGAGAGCTGGAAAAAGGACCATAAAGAGAGTACAGGAGAAATCGGGGAGCAGGACATTGCCGATGTTGTATCGGAGTGGACAGGGATTCCTGTCAGCAAGCTGGGAGAGGACGAGAGCCAGAGACTTATGCGGCTGGAGGAAACGCTTCATAAAAGAGTGATAGGCCAGGACGAGGCTGTAAAATCTATCTCCAGAGCGATTCGAAGAGGCCGCACAGGCCTGAAGGATCCCAAGCGGCCCATTGGCTCCTTTATTTTCTTAGGACCTACCGGTGTGGGAAAAACAGAGCTTTCCAAGGCACTGGCAGAGGCCATGTTCGGCGATGAGAAAGCCATGATTCGGGTGGATATGTCTGAGTATATGGAGAAACACAGCGTGTCCAGAATGGTGGGATCTCCTCCCGGCTATGTAGGCTATGACGACGGGGGCCAGCTTACAGAGAAAATCCGTCGGAAACCCTATTCCGTTATTCTATTTGATGAAATTGAAAAGGCCCATCCGGATGTATTTAATATTTTGCTGCAGATCCTGGAGGACGGCAGACTGACAGATTCTCAGGGCAGAGTAGTAGATTTCAAGAACACTGTCATTATCATGACCTCTAATATTGGCGCCCGGTCTATTGTAGAACCGAAAAAACTGGGTTTTTCAGCGGATGATGAAGCGCCGGAGGTAAAATATGAAAAGATGAGAAATAATGTTATGGATGAGCTGAAGCGCACATTCCGTCCGGAATTCCTGAACAGGGTAGACGATATTATTGTATTCCAGCCGCTGAGCAAGCCGGAGATTAAGGAGATTGCTTCTATTCTTCTGAAAAATTTTGCCGGTCGGGCCCAGGCAAACGGAATCACCCTTGCTTTTGACGATTCGCTGGTAGAGTTTGTAGCGGACAAAGGGTATGATCCGGTATTTGGCGCCCGGCCCCTGAAGAGGGCCATCCAAACCCATGTGGAGGATAAGCTGGCGGAACTGATGCTGACCGGCGCAGTAGGAAAGACAGAGGAAGGGGTAGATAAGGAAAGCAGAAAGGTGACTGTGTACTATAGAGACGGTCAAGTGGTGTTCTCATAAAATGGCCAAGGGAAAATCAGTTTTTTTCTGTAAAGAATGCGGGTATGAATCCAGCGGCTGGTTGGGAAAATGTCCGGGCTGCGGAGCCTGGAACAGCTTTACAGAGGAGAAGATAAACAGAGCTTTGGAGAGCGGAGGCAAAAGCAGGGGGCGCTTTGGAAAAAGCATCCCTCTGCCTGTATCGGATATTACAGGCAGCTGCGAAGAACGCTGCCCCACGGGAATCGGAGAATTAGACCGGGTGCTGGGGGGCGGTATTGTCAGAGGCTCTCTTATTCTGGCGGCAGGAGAACCGGGCATCGGAAAATCTACTCTTATGCTTATGCTGGCGGAGCAGGTGTCTCAGGAGCCGGCACCTGACGGCAGACAAAGGACTGTGCTGTATGTGTCGGGGGAGGAGTCTGCAGCCCAGATTAAGATGCGGGCGCAGCGGCTTAGCTGTCATTCGGAGCGCTTGCTGGTTGTATCGGAAACCCTGTACAGCGCTATTGAGGAAATGGCTTTAGAAATCAAGCCGGATTTTCTGATTGTAGATTCTGTACAGACCGTATATGATGAAAGCATGACATCCTCTCCGGGCAGTGTAGGACAGGTGAGAGAGATTACCGGCGCCCTGCTGCGCCTTGCCAAGACCTCGGGAATCTCTGTCCTCCTGATTGGGCATGTAACCAAGGATGGCAATATTGCCGGGCCCAGAATGCTGGAGCATATGGTAGATACGGTACTGTATTTTGAGGGAGAACGGCACTTGAGCTACCGGATTTTGCGGGGGGTCAAAAACCGTTTTGGTTCTACGAATGAAATTGGCGTGTTTGAAATGCGTGAATCGGGGCTGGCAGAGGTACCGAATCCTTCTATGGCAATGCTGGCTTCCCGTCCCCAGGATGTACCGGGAACCGCTGTTATGTGTACCTTAGAGGGCAGCCGGCCTATGCTGCTGGAGGTACAGGCGCTGGTGACCCGTACAGAGGGGCAGCAGCCGAGAAGGACCGCTACGGGAATTGACTACAACCGTATGTATATGCTGCTGGCTGTCCTGGATAAGCGCTGCGGAATGGCCTTTAGCCGCTGTGAAGTATATGTCAATATGACCGGCGGGATCCGGGTGAATGAGCCTGCCTGTGATCTGGGAATTGCTCTGGCTCTGATCTCTTCTTATTCGAATCTGCCGATAGACAGTAAGCTGGCTGTCACGGGAGAGGTGGGTCTTACAGGGGAGATCCGGGGCGTCAGCCATATAGAGCAGCGGATTGCAGAAGCCTTTCGCCTGGGTTTTACCAGGTGTGTAGTTCCGGAGGGCAACCGGGAACAGGCGCTTTCTTTTATGAGAACCTGGAAGGATCCATTCTGCAGCCTGACTTTTGTCCGCACGGTAACCGATTGTATGGAGGAGGTTTTTAAGGCAAAATGAAAAATATGTTAATGCTTATTTCCGATGGCTTTGAGGAGATAGAGGCCCTGGGGACAGTGGATATCCTGAGGCGCTGCGGAGTGCAGACCCAAATTTGCTCTGTCACAGGCAGCCGGCAGATTCAGAGTTCCCGAAACATTCATCTCCTTTGCGACAGGTTGCTGGAGGACAGCCCGATTCAAGAGGAGGCCTGGGACGGCCTTGTTTTACCGGGCGGACAGCCCAACGCTGACCATTTAAGAGACGACCGTAGAGTGATAGAGCTGACAGATCGTTTTTACCGGGCCGGCAAGCTGTGCTGTGCAATTTGCGCCGCGCCTATTGTTTTGGAACGGGCCGGGCTGCTGAAAGGAAAGACGGTAACTTCCTATCCCGGCTGTCTGGAAAGGGAACAGGACTGCAATTTCGTCGAGCAGGCTGCCGTAACAGACGGCCAGTTGATAACAGGACGGGGGCCCGGTGCTGCAGAGGCCTTTGCCTTCCAAATTGTCAGAGCATTAGGCCTTTCTGAAAAGGCAAAAGAGGTACGCAGCGCTATGCTTTTCTAATTTGTTTTTACACGCCATAGGCTTGCCGTGAATTCACAAATCTGATATAATAATAATA
>CABQMV010000154.1 GCA_902465325.1 uncultured Oscillospiraceae bacterium | reverse complement strand
TGGAATAAGCGGTAAGGACTCCCTCCTCCGGGCAGTCTGTGGTAACAAAGATATCAGAAAAAGCCGGATGGCTTTTCCACTCAGGTCCCGGCGCCATAGCCAATCTGCAAAAGGCCGTCAGTTCCAGAGAAACCGGCTCCTCGCCGCAGTTGGTAATTTTAATTCTGCGAATTTCTCCATCCTCTTCCGGCGATACACACACCAGTGTTTCTGTCGTTAACCTGCCGTCCCTTCTGCTGATCAGGCAGGCTGCCGCACTGATTTTGCAGCTGTAATCCTCCGGCCGTTTAGGAACCGGATATTTTCCCGCGCTGTACAGTACTCCGTCCGACCGATTGTTAACATATACAAACAAGCTGTCTTTAGTAATGTCCACATTCCGGAAGTAGGAGCGTCCTCTTCCATCTGCCTCCAGAATACAGGTGTATCGGCCGTTAGAAAGTGCCGTACTCTCAGCTGTAACGGCCTTTTCCTCCGCCAGTATTTTCTTTTCCGCAAGGCCCGGTCTGGACACCTTGACTGTATACTTTTTGTAGCCCTTGGGCGGACGGGTAGCCAAAAGAATACGGCACTCTCTGACAGCGGCCGCACGGTTAAAGGTGTTTCTCACATATCCGTCTGCCAGCAAATTGGTCAGACCTGTCAGCGACATTCCCAGATGATGCGCCATGACACTTGCCACCACGCCGGCGCGGTCTTTTGTATAGTCTACAGCCTCATAAAAACCATAGATTCCCCAGGCACCTTCTCTCTGCAGGTGCTCCAGATTTTTCATTACAGTCTTAGGATAGCGGTCTGCTACCATAAGACTGGTATATGGAGAGATAACCGGGTCATATACCGGTTCCCTTTTAATTCCAAGTCCAGGTACCCCAAAAGCCCTGTATTTATAATTCAGATTAAGATCCAGACTATTGTACCCAGACTCTGAAACGCCCCAGGGAATTCCCTTCTGATTTCCGTAGGCAATCTGTGCCTCCGTTACGTGCTCTGTAGTGATATCCCAAAGAGTGTCCCGCCAGGGCTTTAAAAACAACTCCGGCATATAAAATTCAAAGCCTGTGCCGGACCAGGATTTCATTACGCCGTCTCCGTGACGGCCAAAATACATGAGGGGTCTGTCAAAATGTTCGGCATCCACATCAGATTTGGCAATGGCAATATAGCTAGTGAGTCTGGCCTCCGAAGCCGCCGTATCGTAATGGGAAGAAGACGGCGCATTGGTCTCCAGATTAAAACCGGTATAGAAAAGCTGACGTCCGTGATCGTATAGGGGAGTAAAGTCCATGTCCTCCACAATCCGGTCAATTTTTTCAGAGAGCTGGCAGGCCCTCTGGCGTATTTCATCCCGCCACTGTTTGCTTTTTATATTTTCCTCTTCTGCAGCGGCCTCCCTTTGACAGCGGTTGTATTTGCTCTGCCATAAGCTGAAATCCCCTTCATTTCCCCCCTTAGCAGCCGCTTCCATAAGCTCCTTCGCAACACCGGGACCGTTGGGCAGAAGACCTGAAGTCTCTGCATCCAGGATTTTTAATCCCTGGCTCAGTGTAATCAGACAGGCACACAGGTTTCCGCTGTCTACAGCAGATACAAACTCAGGCGACAGCGGAACCAGCGATATGGTGTCATACCAGTTCAGCAGGTGACCCTGCCACTGCTTCATCTTACTGAATGTCTCCAGTGTCTTTTCCACCCGCTCCAAAAGCTCAGATTTTGAAATAAATCCTAGCTCATATGCTTCCAGGCAGGCCAGCAGATAATAGCCGATGTTAGTAGGAGACGTCCTGTGCGCCACTGCGTATACCGGCTCAAACTGCACATTATCCGGCGGCAGGAAGTGATCGCTCAGTGTCACATAATCCTCATAAAACGCCCATATTCTCCGGGCCTCTCTTAAATACCGGTTACGGCATTCCTGAGGACAGCTCTCCCCCACCGTCTTTATTTTCTTTTTAGAGGCTGCTTTAGGCGTGCTCTGCGCAGAAGTAACCCACTCCAGAAGGCGCTTTTTACTTACGGTAAGACGCCACAGTGCTCTTACAGCAGCATCTGTCATGATACAGGCAAGATAGGGAGCCAGAGCAAGCCGGCACAGGCACTGCAGCCAGCTTTTTCTGCTGGGAGAAAGCAGCGCCGGTACAAAAACACTGACCAGAAGAAAGGGCAAGGTAAAGGGCAGGGTTTTATATAAAATCAGGCTTCCCAAAAGCAGAAGGGTCAGAGAAAAAGGCACCAGGCTCCGCACCAGATTATCCCTTATCTTAAATCGGCAGAATGCAGAAAGGGTATTCCTCTGCCGCCGCCCATTGCGGTCAATAAAAGTGCGGTGCAGATACGGCAGGAGCTGCCAATCCCCTCTGGTCCACCGGTGAAGTCTTTTTATGTCCTGCTCCATGGTAGCCGGAAATTCCTCATAGAGGCTGACCCTGGAGGTATAGGCACAGTGGAGAAAGCAGCCCTCTATTAAATCATGGCTCAGAATCCGCTGATCGGGAAAAAGATTTTCGCAGACCCGATTAAAACGCACCGGATCATACATTCCCTTTCCGGTATAGGAACCCTCCTGACACATATCAAAGCTGAAGCTGCCCCCGAACCCGCCGTAGCTGTCCCGTCCCGGCTCCGGCGTAAATACCCGTGAATAAAAGCTGACTTCTCCTTCGGCAGGGACAGTCCCCATAGCAGGCTGTAAAATTCCATATTTTTTGTTTAAAGGATGGGCCATAATCTCCGCCATTTTACTGACTGAACCGGTAGGCACCAAGGTGTTTTCATCAATAGTCAATACAAAACGCACCTTTCCCGCTACCTGTCGATTAAATTCCAGCAGTGCGCCTCGTTTCCGCTCCCATCCCATCCATCGTTCCTGTCCCTGGCTCCAGGTTCGGGGCCGACAGGTAAAAAAGAAATGCTGTCCATATTTTTTATTGAGATACTGGACCGCCTCTCTGCCTGCATTGAGAATTTCCGTGTCCTTATCTCTCTCTTTGGTATCGCTGTCGCACAAATCTCCTACCAGGGTACAGAATACATATTCCTCCCTGTTGCCACAATAAATGGCCTCTAACTGTTCAAACAGGCTGTTTACATGCTTCTTACTCATGAGCAGCGCCGGCATAGCAACCATTACACTGCTCTCTCTGGGCAGTCCCCGGCTGTAATCCAGTCCCGGCAAAGGAGTGGGCCTGCACAGAGAGCAGAGAATTCTCTCTATAATTTGAGCGGCCATATGACGGCTCAGCAGGATCAGAGGAAGCAAAAGCAGGATTCCCCACCCTGTCATAAACAGGACCACGCCCGGTACAAAGGCCAGCGCAGCCGTAAGCACTGCTGTAAGGGATAGGAAAAGCGGACTTTTGTCAGATATAGCATTCTTTATATAGAAGCCCACATGATTCCGGCTCTCTTCGGCAGGAGCCGCCTCTGCAGCCCTGAGGGCCTCAGCAGCCACTGCCTCTGCAGACATTTTACGCCGAAGCGCCTGGTCCTCTACAGCCTTTACATACTGCATTTTGCTGGCGCTGTTCATGGCATTGAAAATACCGGAGGGATCTTTGGACAAAATCCCCAGTACAGCACTTTCTTTCTGAGCGATTTTATCCCAGTCGTAAGCCGGTACGGCGCTCAGGGACGTAATGGCATTTCCCAAACTGGCACCCAGCGCCAGTCTAATTTTATATTCTTTCTCTATCAGACGGTCCAGGGTCGTCCCCCTTCCCTCCAGCTTTTTCTGCAGAATCTCCCGGTACGGGGCTGTA
>CABQMV010000153.1 GCA_902465325.1 uncultured Oscillospiraceae bacterium | reverse complement strand
GGCTTGAAGTCTGTACTGGAGTATACGGATACCGATATGTTTGTGAGAGTTCGAGTGGGGATAGGGAAAAATCCTGCCTATATGGATTTGGCAGACTATGTACTGGGACGTTTTACGAAAGGGCAGGAGGCCGGCATCCACAGCGGTGTGCAGAAAGCCGCAGAGGCTGTGGCCTCAGTTCTCAAAGAGGGCTGTGAGCGGACAATGAATTTTTACAATAGCGGGGGAAATAAATGGACTGTCTGATGGATCCGGTTCGCCGTCTGCCGCAGTACCCAGTATGGCGGGACGCTGTACTAAAAAAAGATGCTGTAAACTATTTTACGGGCCTTTCTTCTTCAGCAAAGGCTCATTTTGCCTACCTTTTTGCCGAGGAGGGAAAGCTGGTCTATATTACGTCAAATGAATTGGAGGCGGCCGCCCGATACCATGATTTCCTGTTCCTGTGCGGGGACAGGGCGGATAAGGCGGTGCTGCTTCCTGCCCGGGAGGATATGCTTTATGACGTAGAAGCCAGAGGCCGCGAGGGAAATTTTGAACGGATGAGCGCTCTGAAAAAGCTGTTGGAGGGGGACTGGGAGGTTTTGATTATACCTGTGAGGGCCGCTCTGCAGTATTTGCCCTCACCTGATGCTTTGAGAGAACAGATTCTTACTCTGCGTACAGGGGAAAGCTATGATACAGCTTCTCTGGCAGACCGGCTTGCGGCTGCGGGATATCAGCGGGTTTCTGCTGTAGAGGGCAGAGGCCAGTTTGCATTGCGCGGATACTTATTAGATATTTTCCCTTCCACGGAGGAGACCCCGTGCCGAATTGAATTTTTCGACAGTGAAATTGATTCGATCCGCACCTTTGATGTGATGTCACAGCGGACGACCGGAACCCGAAATGCGGTGGAAATTTATCCTGACAATGAGACAAATCTATTTTCTCTGGAAAGAGAACTGAACGTTAGAAAGAGCATTCTGGATGCGGCGGAGGAACAGTGCCGTCATTTGCAGCAGCAGGGAAGGGCTGACCGGGCCCGGGCGCTTATGCGAAAAATAGAATCCGATCTGGAGAACATGGCGCCCGGCAGGAAATTTCCCGGATATGATCGGTATCTGCCGTTTATTCTGGGAACTGCGTTTCCTGTTTTTCGGTACACAGAGGGAGCCCTGCTATTTGTAGACCGCCGCAATGAGACTGGAGAGGCGGCGGCTTTTCAAGGAGAGGAGCATAAGCGAATCTGTGAAGCTATTTCTGAAAGGACGCCTTTGCTTCCGCAATGCTTTGAAATGGTGATGTCTTTTGATTTACTGCTTTATCAAGGAAGACGTGCCGCCTGCAGTCTGTCTTTTCTAGAACCCTTCTCGCCTGGCGTATTTCAGGGAGAGGAGCTGGCTGAATATGTGGTTCCTGTCGGGACGGCGGAGCCTTTTCCCCAGGGCCTGGAAAGCATAAAGAACGGAAAGCTGTTAATTCTTGCGGAGACACAGGGGAAGGCAGAGAGAATGTTGGACTATCTTCGGGACAACGGGTATCCTCAGGCTGCTTTTCTTGCTGGCAGAGAGACGGATGGAGGCGCTTACCGTATCGGCGTCATGGTCGGCGCGCTGGAGAATGGCTTTGTCTATGAGCGGGCAGATTTTGCGGTGATTAGTGGAAAGTCCTTTTTTAAGAAGGAAAAAAGTAAAAGCCGGGCCCGTAAAAAAGGAAAGCCGCTTACCAGCTTCGCCGATATTAAAAGGGGAGATTATGTTGTACACGATGTTCACGGTATAGGACGCTTTGACGGCATTGAAACCATTGAAAGCAATGGCACGAGGAAGGATTATGTAAAAATTCTGTACGCAGATGATGGGGTAATCTACGTTCCAACCTATCAATTGGAGAGTGTACAGAAATTTATCGGTGCGGAAGGAAAATCTCCCCGAATCAATAAATTAGGGGGCAGTGATTGGAGCCGTACTACTGCGAAAATCAAAGAGTCGCTTCGGGAATATGCGCAGGAGATGGTGGAATTATACGCAAAGCGTGCGCAGCTGAAGGGCTTCGCCTTCAGCCCGGATACCGTATGGCAGCAGGAATTTGAGAACAGCTTTGAATTTGAAGAGACGGACGACCAGCTGAAGTGCTGTGAAGAAATAAAGACGGATATGGAGCTGGATCGGCCAATGGAACGGCTGCTGTGCGGCGATGTGGGCTACGGTAAAACGGAAGTGGCTCTGCGGGCAGCTTTTAAGGCGGTCTGTGACGGAAAGCAGGTGGCTTTTTTGGTTCCTACTACAGTGTTGGCGCAGCAGCACTATCAGAACTTTGTACGGCGTTTTCAGGATTTTCCTGTGACAGTAGACTATTTATGCCGCTTCCGTACAGCCACAGAAAGAAAAGCAGTGCTGAAGGATGTTTCACACGGTAAAATCGACATTTTAGTAGGGACGCACAGTATTCTGCAAAAGGGACTGGACTTTAAAGACCTGGGACTGGTTATTATCGATGAGGAACAGCGCTTCGGAGTGGCGCATAAGGAAAAGCTGAAAATGCGCTATCCAAAGGTGGATATTCTGGCTTTGAGCGCTACGCCGATTCCGAGAACACTGCATATGTCTCTTTCCGGTATCCGGGATATTAGTATTCTGGAGGAGCCTCCTGTAAACAGACATCCGGTGCAGACCTTTGTTTCCGAGCTTACGCCGGACATTGTGAAAAATGCAGTTTACAGAGAAATGGGCAGAAAAGGACAGGTTTTTTATCTGTACAATCGGGTTCGTACCATCAATGAGAAAAAAATGTGGCTGAATTCCATAGTGCCGGAGGCCCGGATCGGCGTGGCTCACGGACAGCTGTCTGAACGGCAGCTGGAGGATATTATGGAGGACTTTTTAAAGGGGGAATACGATATTCTGCTGTGTACCACTATTATAGAGTCCGGCCTGGATATGCCCAATGTAAATACCGTTATTGTAGAGGACGGGGACCGGCTGGGGCTGGCCCAGCTTTATCAGATCCGGGGTCGGGTGGGACGGTCGGCAAGGACCGCCTATGCATATATTACTTACAAAAAGGATAAAAATATCTCAGAAATAGCGGAAAAACGGCTCCAGACAATACGGGAATTTACGGAATTCGGGTCCGGATTTAAAATTGCGCTGCGTGATCTGGAAATAAGAGGAGCTGGAAGCGTACTGGGAGAGCGGCAGCACGGGCAGCTGGCTGTGGTCGGTTACGATATGTACTGCAAGCTGCTGGCTCAGGTGGTTGCAGAGGCGGGCGGCATTCCCCAGGAGGCACCGGTGGAGGTTACTGTCAATATCGAGGCAAATGCGTTTCTTCCCTATACGTATGTTGAGGAGGATGAAATCCGGGTGGATCTATATCAGAAAATTGCGGCCATACAGACCCGGGAGGATATCACAGACCTTACCGACGAGCTGATAGACCGGTTCGGAGATGTCCCCCGGGAGGTACAGCGGTTAATGGAAATTTCCTTTATTCGGTACAGCGCCGGACTGTGCGGATTCACAGAGCTTTCTGTCAGGGCTGAAAAAATGCTTCTGTTCTTTCAAAACGGGACTAAAATTACACAGGTGAAGTTTCTGACTGCCGTTATGGAGCAGTTTAGAGGGAAGCTTTTACTAAATGCCGGAACAGAGCCCTACCTGTCGCTTTCCCTGGACTGCGCTCAGGAGGATGAGGTGATTAAGAGTGCCGCCGGCTTTCTTCAGGCCTGTTTATCTGCAGGTAAAATATGATTTGTCAAATCGGTAAAAATACGGTATAATCTATGAAGTTATTTTGTTATTATTTTTAT
>CABQMV010000152.1 GCA_902465325.1 uncultured Oscillospiraceae bacterium | reverse complement strand
AATATAATCCGTTACAATTTGCTCCGGCGTTACCTCTGCGGGACCATATCCCTTGTCTAAAATATATTTTACCAACCGCCGTTTCACCGCAGAGGGCTCTTTGGCCGTCAGCTTCTCCAGGGCACGGGGGGATACAGAGGAAGCGTCCGCTCCCGTAGCCGCCACTGCCTCCCCCCACATTTCACTCACATATCCATACAGCATTTTAAACAACCCCTCCATGGTATTGGTGGCATTTTTCTCGTACTGGATAATCATTTCAGAACGGTAAATATGCCGGTTATTCTCCAATATCATCTCCTTCAGGGCTTCCCCCTTCTCTCTGCTCAGTCTGATATATTCAGTGCCGTAGCTGCTTTCAATCAAATCGACTACCAGTGTGTTGATCATCTCTCCGTTTGTGGCGCCCAGTGTCTTTCTGACCTCCGGAGAAATATCATTGTAGTCAATGAGCTTGGCCCGAATGGCATCTTCAATATCCCGTCCTACATAAGCAATTTTATCCACCAGTCTCACCAGGCAGGCCTCCAAGGTATAGGGCATACATCGGCGGTGGTCGGTTTCATAGATGAGCGCCGGATTTTTATTTCGATCCGCTTTGAGCTGAAACTCCTCATAATTTTCTCCGCAATGAGAAACGATGCCGTCTCTCACCTCATAGGTCAAATTCAGCCCGCAGCGGTCTGCAATCATTTCCTGTGAAATTCGCTTAGAAAGGCGGTCCGCTACCCTCAGGCTGTGAAGCTCATGGTGAAAATGCAGCTTTGGATTTCGCTCATGAAGCATTTTGTCCAGGGCTCTTTCGCCGCTGTGGCCAAAGGGGGCGTGTCCAATGTCGTGACCCAGCGCAATGGCAGTCAGCAAATCCTGATTCAAATTTAAAGTCCGGCCAATGGTATTGGAAATGGAATTCACATAGAGAACATGTTCCATTCTGGTACAAATATGGTCATTCTTTGCATTAAAGAAAACCTGGGTCTTATGCCTGAGCCGCCGAAAATCCTCAGAATACAAAATCCGGTTCCCATCCCGCTCAAAATCTGAGCGCACTTCACAGGGAGGCTCGTATACCGCCCTCCCTAGGCTGCAGACAGACCGGGCCGCATAAGGAGCCAGGCTCTCTTCCTGTTTTAATCGAATTTCTCTCCAATGCATAGCGTCACTTTATAATATCGTCATCATTAAATGCGTCACCGCATTCCGGGCAGAAATTAGGAGGATTCTTCTTGTCCTCCGGCTCCCATCCGCACTTGTCACATCGGTAGACCTTCGCCCCGGCAGGCTTGGGCTTGCCGCATTCGGAGCAGAATTTTCCTTTATTGAAGGCCCCGCAGCCCGCACAGGTCCAGCCATAGGGGTCTGTCTGAGGTCTGGGACCGCCGCACCGTTCACAAAATTTACCGGTATTCTCCTGTCCGCACTGACACCTCCAGCCATCGTCCCCGGACGGTGCCTGAGCCATGTCAGTGGGCAAATCCTGGGACTGCCGCCCCATGGCATAGAGCTCCTGAGCCTGCAGGCCTCCTGCATTCTGGGCCATATTCATTCCGGCAAAAGCCATAAAAGCGCCGCCGGCACCTTCATTCTTGGCTGCATCCTGCATCGCCTGAGCCTGAGCTCCCGCCAGAGCAGCAGCCGCCATGGTAGGATCCCTCAGCACAGCACTCTTCTGCAGTTGTTTGATCATGTTCTCATCCTCTTCCGAAGCGGATACCGAATTTACACCAAAGGAGGCAATCCGAATCCCTCTGAGCTCAGACCACTTTTCCGATAAAACTCTGTTCAGCGCCTCAGCCATCTCCATAGTATGTCCCGGCAAGGCACTGTACCGGATTCCCATTTCCGAAATTCTGGCAAAGGCCGGCTGCAGTGCAGTCATGAGCTCTGCCTTCAGCTGACCGTCTATCTGAGACCGGTTATAAGAAGATGTAACATTTCCGCACACATTTGTATAGAATAAAACAGGATCTGTAAGCCGGTAGGAATATTCTCCGTGGCAGCGGATTCCAATATCCATATCCAGTCCTATGTTCCGGTCCACCACTCGAAAGGGCACCGGATTCACGGTACCGTATTTGTTCCCCATAATTTCTTTGGTATTAAAAAAATAAATGCGCTGGTCCTTGGCCGTATCTCCGCCAAAAGTAAAACGCTTTCCCAGAGTAGAAAAGCTCTTCTTCACGCCTTCTCCCAGCCCTCCGTAGAAGATACTGGGTTCTGTAGAAGAGTCATATACAAATTCTCCCGGTTCAGCACAAACTTCCGCCACCTTGCCCTGATCCACAATAATCGCACACTGTCCATCGCTGACCGCAATCACAGAGCCATTCGTAATAATATTGTCACTGCCTTTTGTATTGGAGCTCTTTCCGCCAACTCGTTTGGAGCCCTTTATTGCCAGGATATCTGTACTCAGCGCCTCACAGTAAAAATAATCTCTCCACTGGTCGGCCAATACACTGCTGAGCGCTCCAGCACCTGCCTTCAATAGACCCATATTCCTTCACCCTCCTTATTTCGGAAAATAGCTTGCTTCATATTATGTATTTTACCCTTGCGGTCCACGACAAGTCAAGTAGTAAGCCAAGAGCAGCCGCCTTGGCTGAAATTTGCCCCTGTATAAATTTTATGTCATAATATTGCTATTCTTTTTACCCTTAATGATTTAAGGAAGGAGCCCTTGCATGAAATTATTCCATCTTGCAGACCTGCATCTGGGGAAACGCCTCTACGGACACAGTTTACTGCCGGACCAAAAATACATTTTGCAGCAGATAACCGATTTGGCCTCCCTGCACAGGCCTCAGGCAGTGCTGATCGCCGGCGATATTTACGACAGAGCCGCTCCTCCGGCAGAGGCAGTGGAGCTTTTTGACAGCTTTTTATCAGGACTGGAGGCAATGGGCATCCTTGTTTTTCTTATTTCAGGCAATCATGATTCCGGCACTCGGCTGGCTTTTGGCAGTGCAATTTTAAAAAAACAGGGAATTCACATGGCCGGACATTTTACCGGGAAGCTGACCCCGATTCCGCTGGACGGCGTAAATATCTTTCTGCTGCCCTTTGTCCGTCCCGGGGAAGTGCGCTATTATCTGGAGCAGGAAGACATTGTCACATACCACCAGGCCGTAGCAGGCATACTGGCACAGACCCCTGTGGCATCCGGCAAAAAAAATATACTTCTTACCCACCAGTTCATAACGGGACAGGGCAGCGTTCCCCTGCTCTCTCAGTCTGAAATCAGCCCCGTAGGCGGCCTGGACAACGTGGACAGCTCTGTCTATGATGCTTTCGACTATGTGGCCTGCGGTCATCTCCATATTCCTCAGACCATTGGCAAAAAAAACCTTCGATACTGCGGCTCTCCTCTGAAATATTCCTTTTCAGAGGCAGAAAAGCAAAAATCCGTTACCGTACTGGAGCTCCATGAAAAAGGAGAAATAGAAATCAGCCTCCTGCCCCTGACGCCGCTAAGGGATATGCGGGTGATTCGGGGCCCTTTTCAGGAATTGCGGGCGGCGGCCCAGCCTACTGAAGATTATGTAAAAGTAATTCTTACTGATTTTGACCGGGTCCCCGATCCTCTGTCAGAATTAAGAAAACGTTATCCCAATCTTTTGAACCTTACTTTTGAACAAGCGGATACAGAACAACCTGTCACAGTCGCCGCCCCGGAGAAACAGGAACCCTTGACACTGTTCTCAAAATTCTATGAAAGCCAAACGGGAAAGAGACTATCCGATCCTCAGAAAAAATTAGTAAAGGAGATACTGGAAAATGAGACCCCTTAAGCTGATAGTCTCTTTCCCGTTTGGCTTTCAT
>CABQMV010000151.1 GCA_902465325.1 uncultured Oscillospiraceae bacterium | reverse complement strand
CAAATTTTTAACCAATAAGTTTTTATTTATATTAAAATTTAATTTTATATTAACCAACTATGCATTTTATCAATTCTTGTATGTATGATTTATTTTTACTAGAAAAGTTTATATAATATATATCTTCCTCAATTTGCCAATAGACTATTGTTCCCCTACTATTTAACATCTCAGAAGACGTAAAGTGAATACCATTATAATCAAATTCCTTTAACGTATCATTATTTATATCAATAGTAGTAATATTAAAATCAAGATAGTTTTGTTTTGTAACAGTTACTCCTATACTGCCTTTAAACTCATAACTAGTAATATTTTTTAATGTAACATGCCATTCCTCTTCATACCCCAACTCTTTCAGCCGTCTCACATACTGCTCCAGCACCTCGTCTCCCGCTGTATCCTCCTGTTGGTGAAAAGCAGGCAAAAAAGCCCCACCGGAAGGCGGCGTAGAAATTCGTACATGATCCTCAAAAAATTCTATAACAAAGCTTACCAACGGCGTACGGATCGCTTCCACAGACATTCCCACCATAAAAGAAAGCACAAGAGAAAGTAAAAGGAATACAGCACACCGCCGCATTCCATAAATCACATTAAGAAAATAAACCTGCCGTCTGCGGCGGGAGGCATTGCCAGCTACGCCCTTCATAAGACCGGCCATATTACGTCTGTATTCATCAGAAAATTGATGCAGTTTACGAATTTCTTCGCCCGACGGAATACTCAGCAGAGTCTGATGCGCATAAATCTGCGTTGCCTGCTCAAGTGCTAGGCCAAAACTTTCATTTCTGTAACAAGTCATCCAAAATCTCACCTACGGATAATCATATCACTTTGCGGGAAAATGTCCATTAGCTCAAAGAGACCCTGTATTCCTTTAAAACTTATTATAATCCGCCTGTTTAGAGATATTCAGCAGCAGACCCATATTAATCATCATAATAGAGAGAGAAGATCCGCCGTAGCTGAAGAAAGGCAGAGAAACACCGGTAACCGGCATAGAGGAGGTAACCACTGCAATATTCATAAGCACCTGTACCGCTATAATAGAGGTAATCCCCGCAGCAGTCAGCGTACCAAAGCGGTCCGGCGCATTAATGGCAATTTTATACCCCCGCCAGATAAACACCCCGAATAGCGCCAGTACAATTATCACACCTAAAAAACCCAGCTCCTCCGCCAGTATGGAAAAGATAAAATCATTGTAGGGCTCCGGCAGGTACAGAAATTTCTGTACACTCTGTCCCAGTCCCTTACCAGTCAGCCCGCCAGAGCCAATGGCTAGCAGAGACTGCACGACCTGATACCCGTCGTCACTGGCATAGGCAAAGGGATCCAGAAAAGCCAATACTCTGGTTCTGATATACTCAAATTTAACAATTGCAAACACAGCGGCAGCCAGACCAATTCCTCCTGTAGCCAGGAAATAGCGCAATTTTACCCCACCCATAAACATAAGTACAATACAAACTGCTGCAATAATAATAGCACAGCTGATATGGGGCTCCTGAGCCAGCAGGAAAGCAATAACCCCTATAATTCCCAGACACACAAAAAAGCCTACAATGGTCTTCATTTTTTTTATGTATTTTGTATTAGAGAAAAGATAGGCAAAGAGCAGGATCGCCGCCAGCTTCATAACCTCTGAGGGCTGAAAGGTAAGCCCTCCCACGCCCAGCCAACGCCGGGCATTATTAAGGACTTTACCAATACCTGGGATCAGGACGATCCCCAGCAACGCCGTGGCAACCAGAAAAATCGGGACTGTATAGCGGCCGATCAAATGGTAATCAATCATACTGAAAAACGCCATGACCATAATTCCTACACCGGCCCATAGCAGCTGTTTTAGCAAAAGGGCATAGGAACTGTGCAGCTTCACATAAGAGGCCGCAGAGCTGGAGCTGAACACCATCATTGTCCCCATACCCAGCAAAACCAATATTGTCAGCACAAGCCAAAAGTCAACCTGCCGGTTTTTCAAAGTCATAGCCACATCTCCTATATTTTACTACAGCAGAACGCAAAGCCCCGCCAGAACACAGCAAATCAGAGTAACTCCCCAAAAAGCAAATACCACTTTCAGCTCTGACCAGCCGCACAATTCAAAATGGTGATGAATGGGCGCCATTTTAAACAGCCGCTTTCCTTTTGTTTTCTTAAAATACAAAACCTGCAGGATATCCGAAAGCGCCTCTATAACAAAGAGCAGGCCGGCCAGCAGCAAAATCAGAGGTTTCTGCATGACAACTGCGCAAGCCCCCATGGCTCCTCCCAGGGCCAGGGATCCCGTGTCGCCCATGAACACCTTTGCCGGATGAAAATTGAAAAACAGAAAGCCCAGTAAAGAGCCTATGAAGGCTACAGAAAAATATGTCACTGATATATTTTCTCCCTGATAAAGGGTAATCAGTGTAAACAGTACAAACAGAAGCAGAGAGCTCCCGCCGCACAGCCCGTCAACTCCATCCGATAAGTTCACCGCATTGGTCATCGCCAGCAGAAGAAATACAGTAAAAGGAATAAAAAACCAGCCTAAATTCAAAGACATATGCAGTCCAAAAAAGTCTATGGCAATTTCTGTGCCGTAGTCGCCGCTGAACGCAATATAGGCAGAAAAAAGAACAGATACGGCAAACAGGCAGGCCATTTTCTTCCAAGGCTTCAGCCCGTCTTTATTCTTTTTAATAATTTTCAGAAAATCATCTATAAATCCTACCGCCGCAAAACCGATGGTCACAAAGAGCAAAGGAAGTACTTTCTCTGCATAGCCGGTAAAATACAGCACCAGGCAGGCAAGAAACACCGGAGTCAGAAAAATCAGTCCGCCAATTGTGGGCGTACCCGCCTTTGTCAAATGGGACTGCGGACCGTCCTCACGCTCTGTCTGGCCGAATTTCAGCCTTTTCAGCAAAGGAATATAAACAGGCCCCATTAACAGCGCAGCAGCCAAAGCAGCCCAAAATACAATGATAAGCGGTTTCAAAATCATTTTGCGGATTCTCCTTCTGTCAGTACTTTTACAATTTCATCCATATGCATACCATGAGAGCCTTTCACCAGAAAACCATCTCCTGTCCTTCCTATTTTACCAACTCTGTCCCCACAAAAATATCGAATAGCGGGAATGGCCTCTTTCCAGGAACCGCAGTTAATTTTCTGTGCAATGGGGCAATCGGCTGTACTCTGTCCCCAGGTATCTCCTACCGCAATGAGTATATCAATTCCATTTTGCACTGCGGCGCGGCACACAGCTTCATGGGCGGCTTTAGAAGCGCTGCCCAGCTCCAGCATACTGCCTAAAACTGCAATTTTCCGGGTAATTCCCGGCAGGGTGCCCAACACAGCAAGCGCTGCCTGCATGGACTCCGGTCCTGCATTATAGGTGTCATCTATTATTGTTATGCCGTGTACCTGAAGAATGTGCTGCCGAACACTGTCCCCCTGGTAGGCCTCTACCTGAGAAACAGCCTGCTCCATAGGCACGCCATAGGTATAGGCAGCGGCCAGCGCAGCCAGCGCATTATTCACATTATGAAGCCCCGCCACCTGAAGACTGACCCGGTATCCGCCCGGATGAAACCGGAAAGTAGGAGTCCCGTCCTTCCCTATACTGATTTCATTCGCCCAAAAATCGCAGGCCGGATTGGTTCCAAAAAATTTCACCTGTATATTTTTTTGAAAAGAAGCAACCCGTGTCCAGATCATATCTCTTGTGATTTCTTTATCTTGAGTACCGTCTCCTCCAAAAACCAGCAAAGTAGAGCCCTCCGCCATACCAAAGCAGATTTCTGTTTTAGCCAGCATAATATTTTCCCTGCT
>CABQMV010000150.1 GCA_902465325.1 uncultured Oscillospiraceae bacterium | reverse complement strand
GCTTCGGGGACCGGTAAGCCGTATTCCGCGGGTGGCGCCATCGTCTCGCTGAATATATCCTTTTTTCTCCAAAGCGGCCAGATGAGAAAATACGGTAGAGGAGGACGACAGGTTGACTTCCCTGCATATATCCCGAATAGAGGGGGGATACCCTCTGTCTTTAATAAAAGCCTCAATGCAGTTTAAGATTTCTTCCTGCTTCGGCGTAGGCATCTTACTGGATCTGTTACCCATAATCTGCTCCTTTCTTTTTTATACTCCGATTATAGCATATCTTTTTTCTAAATGCAAACTTTTGTTCGCGGCCGGAGAGAAGCCCTACGAAAATATTTTAGAGGAGAGACGGTATCCAAAAAGCAGAGCCTGTAGTTATCCGGAGGCCGATTATTTGACATACTTTATAAAGAAGTGTAAAATGCGACATTGTAAATAAGTGGTTTTAGGAGGTCGTGTTATGGATACGAAGAGCGGTTCTATATCAATTAGCACAGAAAATATTTTCCCTATTATTAAAAAATGGCTTTATTCAGAAAAAGACATTTTTTTGAGAGAAATTGTGTCAAACGGCAGCGATGCCATTAATAAATTAAAGAAGCTGATTGCTGTGGGGGAGGCGGAGATCCCGGAAGAAGACTGTCAGTGGAAGCTTGAGGTCAGTCTGGATAAAGAGGCCGGGACCATAACGGTACATGACAACGGAATCGGCATGACAGAAGAGGAAGTGCTGAAATATATTAATCAGGTTGCCTTTTCCGGCGTTAAGGACTTTATGGAAAAGTATCAGGGCAAGACGGATGATGCGCAGATTATCGGCCATTTCGGTCTGGGCTTCTATTCTGCTTTCATGGTGGCCGATAAGGTTGAAATTGATACGCTGTCCTGGCAGCCTGGCGCGGAGGCTGTTCACTGGGAAAGCGAGACCGGCATGGACTACGCTATGGAGCCTTCTGAACTGACAGAGAGAGGGACCTACATTACCATCCATCTGGCAGAGGACTGCAAGGAATATTTGGATGCGTTTAAAATTAAGGAAACATTGAATAAGTATTTTGGCTTTTTGCCCATTGCCCTGTATTTTATTGATGTAGAGAAGGATCTGAAGGCGGAAGAAGAGCCGCAGGAGGCGAAAACTGTCTCGGCAGAGGGGGAGGCTTCTGCTGAGGCGGAGACAGAGAAGGCGCCGGAGGAGCCTAAGCCTCTTAACAATACAACTCCTCTGTGGCTTAAGATGCCAAAGGATTGCACGGATGAGGAGTATATTAAGTTTTACCATGAGGTGTTTTTTGACTACAATGATCCGCTGTTCTGGATTCATTTAAATACAGATTATCCTTTTAATCTGAAGGGGATTTTGTATTTCCCCAAATTGAAGGATCAATACGATACGCTGGAAGGCACCATTAAAATTTACTACAACCAGGTGTTTGTTGCCGATAATATAAAAGAAATTCTGCCGGAATTTCTCATGCTTTTGAAAGGCACCATTGACTGTCCGGACCTGCCGCTGAACGTATCCAGGAGCTTTTTGCAGAACGACGGCTACGTAAATAAGATTTCCCAGCATATTACCAAAAAAATAGCGGACAAGCTGTGCGGTCTCTTCAATACAGAGCGGGAAAATTACTGCAAATATTGGGACGATATCAATCCTTTTGTAAAATACGGCTGTCTGAAGGATGAGAAATTCTTTGACAAGGTGAAGGATGTGCTGCTGCTTAAGCTTACGGACGAAACGTATGTTACACTGCCTGAATATACAGAGAAATATAAGGAGCTGGCCGGAGATAAGGTGTATTATACAGATGACCCGGTACAGCAGGCACAGTATGTTAAAATGTTTAAAGATACAGGGATAGAGCCCGCCGTTTTGAACGGGCCTATTGACACTCATTTTATGCAGCTGTTAGAATATAAAAATCCCGGCAAGCTTAAATTTGATCGGATCGATGCGGAGGTTTCTGATAAAATGAAAAATACAGAGACCACGTCTTCCCGGGAGGAAATGGATAAGCTTGCTGAAACCTTTGCTCCTGTTTTCCGGGAGTACGCGAAAAACGATAAGCTGAAGGTGAGAGTAGAGGCAATGAAATCGGATGTGCCCGGTATTCTGCTGCTGTCTGAGGAGAGCCGCCGTATGCAGGAAATGGCTAAGATGTACGGCGGGGGAATGGGATTCCCTATGGAGGAGGATGTTACCCTGGTACTAAATGAGAGCAGCGAACTGGTATCCTCTCTGGAGAACATGCAGGAAAAAGAGGATTCCAATATGATCTGTCAGCAGATATATGATCTGGCAAAGCTGGCGCATCAGCCGCTGACAGCAGAGGAGCTTACCCGGTTTATTGATCGGTCCGGTAAAATCCTTGCCCGTGCAGTTAAAAAAATTAAAACCCGGTAGGAGCATAGCATGAGCAGCAAACAGCAAACAATGAGCAAAGGCTTTGCAGTATTATCCATATCTAATATGCTGGTAAAGGTACTGTCTCTCTTTTTCGTACCGATTATGCGAAGCGAATATATGCTGGGACGGGTGGATTATTCTGTCTTTGCTACATCTAATACTGTTTTTGCTTTTGTCTATGTGCTTGCTACGGCAGGGCTGCCAGTGGCCATTGCCAAGCTGGTAAGCGAGCTGGTTTCCAAACAGGATGAGAAAGGGGCGGAACGGGCGTTTCGGCTGGCCCGTTCCGTACTCTTTTCAATTGGTTTTCTTCTTTCCGCTCTAATGGCTGTTTTTTCCAAGCCCATTGCCTCGCTAATGGGAATGGAGGAGTCCTGGGGCGGAATTTTGTTTATATCGCCCACAATTCTGGTCTGCTCTGTTTTATCTGCGTATAAGGGATACTTCCAGGGCCGGAAAAACATGAATCCTACGGCCATATCACAGGTTCTGGAGCAGGTTGTGCATATGGTGGTTTCTATTGTAATGGTTTGGATTCTGCTGCCCTACGGCGTTGTATGGGCTGTAGCCGGCGCCTCTATGGGAACCTTTGCCGGAGCGGCTGTTTCTTTGGTCTTTATGGTCAAACAGCGCCGGTCTGCTGCCAGAATGGATTACCGGCAGCGTCTCAGTATTTTAAAAAACGGCGGAAGAGACGCGCTAGAGAGCGTTATGGCTGCCCCCACCAAGATCAGGCGCCTTACTACGGGAGATCTGCTCAAGCGGATTTTTTTCTACAGCATTCCGATTACTTTAAATACAGGGATCCAGTATGCCGGCGATATGATTGATACCTCCATATTAAACCACAGACTTTTGGCAGGAGGACTGTCTGAGACGGTTGCGAAAAGCTTGTACAGCGATCTGGCGTCTACCAGGCAGCTTCTGAATGTGCCCACCAGTATTATCTCGGCTATGTGTGTAAGCATTCTACCTACGATGGCGGCGCTTCATGCCCTGAAGCAGCAGCAGGAGAAATCTGCCAAGGCCAATGAGGGATACCGGCTGTGCTATCTGATTGCGGTTCCTATGACAGCTGCTTTTGCTGTGTTTGCTCAGGCCGTTTTTACGTTGCTGGGCTACGGTGACAATTATAATATTTTGATGGCCCTGTCCTTCAGCGTTATTTTACAGGGTACGGTGCATCTCCAGAGTTCTATTCTGCAAAGTGTAAATAAACTATTTACCTCTACTATGTATTTGCTGACAGGTGCTGTGCTGAGACTGGTCATCAGTTATATTCTGGCGGCGATTCCGTCAATTAATGTATACGGCGCCGTGCTGTCTACTTATATTTCTTATGCGGTCCCCTTTGCGTTAAATCAGTGGACCTTGAATAAGAAGGAACGGCTGAACATTTCTGTAATCGGGAACCTGTGGAAGCCCTGTCTGGCATCGGTATTTATGGTTATGGCAGGTTTTCCTGTATACTATGGACTGTATGCGCTGCTGCAGCTGGCGATTTCAAGTATCTGGGTGTGTACCTTGTTTGCTTTTGCCGTTACAGCGGTGCTCTGTGTCGCTGTGT
>CABQMV010000149.1 GCA_902465325.1 uncultured Oscillospiraceae bacterium | reverse complement strand
CAGGCACTTGCCCCTAGACTTTTGTCCGCAAACGCAAACCGGAAAATCTTTTGGGCATTGGCAAGGATTCTCGGCCTTTTTAAAACTTCGTTTTACGATCCGATCTTCCAAAGAGTGAAATGTAATAATACACAGTCTGCCTCCCGGCGCAAGAATACGGATGGCAGCCTCCACAGCGCTTTCCAGCACCTCAAGCTCTCGGTTTACCTCAATCCTGATTGCCTGAAAAGTTCTTTTTGCAGGATGTCCGCCTTCCTTTCTCGCTGCGGCAGGTATAGCTGCTTTTATAATATCAACCAGCTGAAAGGTCGTTTCAATAGGCTTGTCCTTTCTAGCGGTCTCAATCTTTTTAGCAATCCGTACCGCCCATTTTTCTTCGCCATAATCTTTTATGATACGAATCAAATCTTTGGTACTATACGCATTTACTACCTCGGCAGCAGTTATTTTACCGGAAGTCCTGTCCATTCTCATGTCCAGAGGGGCGTCAAATCGGTAGCTGAAACCTCTGTCCCCATTATCTAACTGATAGGAGGATACCCCTAAATCCAACAAAATACCGTCTGCTTTGGATACTTTACATTCTCTGCACGCGTCTATTAAATTGACAAAGTTCGTCTTGACCACTTGGTGCCGAGCTTTTGTTTCAACGGCCTCCAGCCTTGCAGACGCCACCGCAATCGCCTCTGCATCCTGGTCAATTCCAATCAGAAGCCCGCCCTGTCCAAGCCTCTTTAAAATCTCACAGCTATGACCTGCACCTCCCAGGGTCCCGTCAATATAGGTGCCGTCACTTTTTATATTCAGTCCGTCAAGGCATTGCTGCAGCATGACAGGCTTGTGAGCAAAATCCACTCTCATTACAGGTCAAATCCCTGTATGCCATCCATAAACTCCTCGGAATCTGTAAGACTTTCCAGATAATCCTTGTACATCTGCTTGTCCCAGATTTCAATTCGTTTTCCTACGCCGGTGATCACAACTTCCTTCTGAAGCCGGGCAAATTCTCTTATGCTCTGTGTTAGCCCTACACGGCCCTGGCCGTCAATCTCACCGTCAATTTTGGAACCGATAAAAAACAACTGCATCGCTCTGGCATTCTTGTCTGTAAAAGACGCTTGGCTCAGTTTTTCTTCCATACTGTCAAAAGCAGCTCTCGGCAATATAAACGCACAATGTCCCAGCCCCTTAGTGATAACAAATCCTTCACTAAGCTGTTCTCTCAATTTTGCAGGAATTACAATTCTGCCTTTGGCGTCTATTGAGTTAATAAACTCGCCGGAAAATCCCATTTTGCTGTCCTTTCAGTATTGTCATCTCCTCTGACGAAAAGTATTATACCACCTTCTACCACAGAATGCAACTATTTGTGAAAAAATTCTACTTTTCACCACCAACATAGCTATTTTACCCCACTTTCAAACCATTTGCAATCCCATCCCCCATACAACTTGTCAACTCTGTCCCCATGAAAATGATGAAAATAAAAAAAGAGATTCCTACAAGAACCTCTAGAAACAATCTTGATAAAATTGGCGGGTATGGCTTTTTCCGCTTTAATTGCTACAGGAACATACCCTTTCGGCGCCTCAGAGAAATACTCAGCAAAAAGCCGACGGCAATATAATTGGTAATCATCGCACTGCCGCCTTTGCTGACGAAAGGCAGTGGGAGTCCGGTAATGGGCATAACTCCCACATTCATGCCCAGATTCTCAAATATATTAAAGAAAAACATGGCAAAAATCCCCGCCGCCATACAGGAACCAAAAATATCTCTGGCCCCGTAGGATACATACAGCATTCTCAGCAAAATAGCTGTAAACAGTAAAATAACGGCCATCCCCCCTATAAAACCAGCCTCTTCTCCTATTACAGCAAAAATCATATCCGATAATTTTACCGGAATCCGGTTTGCAGTATTCATATCTCCGTTCCCGATTCCATCTCCTGTCAGGCCACCGGAACCAATAGCAGTAATAGCCCGGACCAGCTGCATACCATAAGAGTTTTCATATTGCTCCGGATTTAGGAAGGCCAGAAACCGTTCCCGTTTTACCCCGTTAAAATAAAATTTCCATATAAACGGCATTGCCGCGCAGGCCAGGATCCCCAGGACAGCAATAAATTTCGCCTTTATTTTGCCTACAATCAGCATAACAAAAAAGATAAATACAAACACCAGCGCCATTCCAAAATCCTTTTGGAGAAGCACCATCCCCAAAGGAACAAAAAAAGCCAGCAAAAGGATAACAATATATTCAGGACGAAGTTTATCCTCCTGAATTTTCTCCAAATACTTAGCCAACACAATAATCATAGCCAGTTTCATGAGCTCCGAAGGCTGATAGGTGGTAATCCCTATGTCGATCCAACTTCGGCTTCCTCCACTGGAAATACCGATTCTGGGCACAAAAACCAGAAGCATCATTCCCATATTAAACAGAAAAAAAGGAAAGCTGATATTTCTCAAATTGCCATAGTCAAAAAAGCAAATAACCATGGCAAACACAATGCCGATAATCAGCCCGATCACCTGAATTTTCATCGCCGAAGCGCCGTGATCCCGATAGGCGTCATTCATGGCACTCTTTAAAAAGATCAGTCCGACTGCAGTAATCAGAAAGATCAGACCCATCAGTATGTAGTCAAACTTTTTTACGTAGTCAATTCTCTGACTGCGTTCAATATCAACGTTCATCCTGCTCCTCAGTATTTCTCAGATCGCTTTGCTCCTCATGCGCAGCCTTACGGTCTCCTGTCTCCACCCCTTCTGCCTCTTCTGCAGAATCGGATCCAGACTGCCGGGACTGGGCCTCCAGTGTGCGAGCCAATCTTGAAATTGAATTATCCTCCGTCACAGCCTCCGCATCCAACGCGGCTTTATGCCTGCGCGTCAGACAGATAAACAGCACAATCCCCGCAGCACATAAAATCGCAGAAAGCCACTGAGAAACTCTAATCGGCCCAAGCATCAGGCTGTCCGTTCTGAGACCTTCCACCAAAGCGCGTTCAGCCCCGTAAAATATCATATACAGGCACGTCATCTGTCCTTTCTGATGTAAACGCCTTCTCAAAAACATCATAGCGGCAAAGGCCGCAAAGCACCAAAGAGATTCATACAAAAAGGTAGGATGCACCAGCGACGAACCAAAGTCCAATGCAATAAGATTTCCTGTCATGCCCCAGGGAAGCGTTGTGGAAGAACCGTAGGCTTCCTGGTTTACAAAATTCCCCCACCGTCCAATGGCCTGTCCCAGTATAATATAGGGCAGTGCAAAGTCCAGAATCTGGATGAAAGACTGCTTCTTGATTTTGGAAACAATGAGTACAGTAATGACAACAGCAATAACGCCTCCGTAAATCGCCAGGCCGCCTTCCCATATCTTAAAAATATCCGTCCAATTTTCCCGGTAACTGTCCCAGGAAAAAATCACATAATATACCCGGGCTCCTATAATAGCGCAGGGAACGGTTATTAATATATAGTCTAAGAGATTATCCTTACTGAGGCCATATCGCTCACATGACCGAAGAGCTAAAAGCACGCAGAGTATAAAGGCAAAGCATATAATGATGCCGTACCACTTGATACTGTAATTTTCTGTAATTTCAATTCCGGGATTGATCGGAAATTTCAGTCCCAAATTAGGAAATTCAATATAATTTTCCATCTAATTCTTGCTCCCTTTCACGATAGAAGTAACCATGTCACCTGCATAGATTTCTTCAAAAACCTGCTGGACATCATTGTATGATATTTTACCATAAGCTTGGAAATAGTCAAAGGGATTGATTCCTGCAAAGTAAGAGACAGCAAACATTTTACCTAATGCCTCAGGAGAATTCAGGCGCTTGAACATTCGCCCGGCTGCGGAATTTCTGATTCTTTCACAGCTCTCCTCCGGCAGGCCGTTTTTTAAATGATACGCCAGGGTTTTCTCCAGACACCGACGAACCTCCATAGGATCCGGAGATTCCCCACCAATACTGGCCATAGCGTAGGTCCGGTCAATATCATAGTCTGCATAAAATTCCGAATTAATCAGTCCTTTATTGTACAGCTTCTCATAAAATTCCGAGGTACGCCCA
>CABQMV010000148.1 GCA_902465325.1 uncultured Oscillospiraceae bacterium | reverse complement strand
ACTGGCCATAAGACGGCCCCGGATAATGGTAAAGCCGGAATGAAAAAGCTTACACAGCACATACGCACCTACCAGGCCCCCAAATATCCACATGAAATTGCCGCCTCTTTCCTGAGGGGAAGACAGGTATACCCGGTTAACCAGTTCAGAATAGACCATAGGCATGGCAATGCCCACAATTGTGATTAAAAGCAAAAGGAACAGACCCAGACCAATGGCAGGCAAATACCCCTTCATCATGCCCAGCAGCCTTTTCAAAATAGCACCCCGGTCTGTACAGAAGGGACAGATCCCGCTGCCCTCCGGAAGGACCCTGCCGCAGGTAAGACACTTCCGGTCAGGCTCATCATTGGCCAGCATATCCGGTTTATGCTCCGCCCTCAGCTGGAGCTTTCTGGCTACAATCGCATAGCGGGCCGCATGCTCCATGGTAAAATGGCAGATTTTCTCCTTACAGTCCTTTTTTTTGTTCACTGCATAGAAAAAGCCGCCCCCAATACACATCTCCGTGGTAAAATGTTCATAGTCTGCCAGCACTATCTTTAAACAGATGCTGTCGTGCCGGACAATATACATTGCATCTTGAGTAACAATAAAATACCCTGTATCAAATCGGCCTGCATCATTCAAATCCAGCGGAATAGCAAAGTGTATGGCATCCGGCTCAAATAATTTACTTGCCTCTTCAGTCAGAGGAAATTTCAAAGTCATATGACGACCTCCAAAAGCCTCCTGGTCTTTTTATCCATTGCCTCCAAAGACGGTATTTCATAACGGTTCCCGTCAATATCTACAATCATCAGTCTGTCCCCGCCCAAGGAAATAAAATTAGCCGTAGAATTGGGCGCTACAATACGCTTACTGCCTGCATTCGTTTCAATATCCATATACACCTGGCCGTACTCGTCCTTTAAACTGTGTATAGCCTGTATAACAGGGACAAAATACCTCTGCTCCAGCTCACTGGACACCAAGGCTCTGTTTTCCGGCGACAGAGTCTTCACGTCACGGATAATACCGATCTCCTGACTCATGTCCTTATGTTCAGCGGCCTCCTTGACCGATATAAATTCCCAGGGGTGGGAAATGGGAAAGGCTCTTTGAAGAAGTACACCAGAATATTCCTTTCCGTCATAGCTCATATTCAAAAGGCCGCCCTCTGTCTTTTTAAATATTATTTTTTCAATATCCAGATAATTCAGTTCCATCAGTCTTCAAGCCCCCTTACCTTTAACGCTTCTTTCTGTATATCATACAGTCTCTTATACACCCCGTCCCCTATTGCACACAGCTCCTGATGGGTACCGCATTCCGCCAGCTTTCCGCCGTCAATGACAATAAGCCGGTCCGCGTTCCGTAAGGTGGAGAGTCGGTGGGCAATGTTAAACGTCGTCCTGCCTCTGGAGAACTTTTCCATAGCCTCCTGTATTGCCAGCTCCGTCTTAGTATCCACCGCAGAAGTAGCCTCATCCAGAATCAATATTTTGGGGTCCTTTAAAATAGCCCGGGCCAGAGCCAGACGCTGGCGTTCGCCGCCGGACAGCCCCTGTCCGCCGCCGCCGATAAAGGTATCATAGCCGTCGGGCAGATTCATAATAAAATCATGCGCACAGGCCTCCTTGGCAGCGCACAAAATTTCCTCCAGGGTAGCTTCCGGTTTTGCATAGGCAATATTAGCCGTAACCGTATCAATAAACAGATAGGTATCCTGAAGGACCATCCCTATATTTTTCCGGATACAGTCAAAAGAAAGGTGTTTAATATTGACCCCATCTATAAAAATAGCACCGGAATCTACATCATAGAGACGGGTAATCAGATTGATCAGCGTAGACTTTCCCGCTCCGGAATGGCCCACCACACCGATAACCTCCCCGGGCTTTACCTGCAGACTGATATCCGTCAGGATCGGCACATTGGGCTCATAGCTAAAGCACACATCGTCCAGCCGTACCTCCCCTTTCACCTCCTCCAGCTCAACAGGATTCTCCATTTCCGGCACCTGAGATACAGAGTCCATCACCTCAAATACCCGGTTGGCCGCCTGCATGGCCCTAGACCAGTTCTGAATCAGCTGTGTAAACCAGTTGAGAGGATTGTACATCATCCCCACATAAGAAAGCATGGCCGTCAAGTCGCCGAATAAGATATTACCCTTGAGAATCTGTATTCCGCCAAATATGTAAATTCCCAGAGAGCCCAGCCACATCAGCAGATGCGTAGTGGGAAAGAGGGTTTCTCCTGTCTGGAAAATCTTCTTTTCTACTTGTGCAAGGGCCTGACTGGACTGCGCAAAACGATGAATTTCCCCTTCTTCCTTTCCAAAGGCCTTAACGACCTTGACCCCGGTAAAGGAATCATTCATTTTAGAATTCATATCGGACCTTTTTTTATAGGCCTTCCCAAACATACGGTGGAATTTTGGCATAAACTTCCGCATAAACAGGAAGATAAACGGCACTGGGATCAGCACCAGCAGGGAAACCACCGGAGACATGGCAAACATCAGGAAAATAACACCCACCAAATTGGCAATGTTAAACAGCATATAGGGCAGTCCATCAATAAAAAACCACTGAACCTCTTCCGAATCGTTGTTCACGCGGGTCATCAAATTTCCCGTCTCCCGGTCCGTAAAAAATTTAATGGAAAGCTTTTGCATAGCCTGAAAGGTTTCCGTTTTCAGACGGTATATCACGTCCGCCGCAAATTTCGCATTCAGTCTCCCGCTCAGAGCATTCAGCAGCAAATTGGCAGCCTGCACCCCAATCATAACCAGTACAATCTGCGCCACCATTCCATAATATTTTCCGTCCGGATTCAAAACCTCATCCATATATAATTTGCCGGACACATAGGGGTAGATTACCTGCATAACAGCAGCCAGTATAATCAGCAGAAGAACCATGGCAATCCGCAGTCTATACTGCTTCGAATAAGAAAGCAGCCTCATAAATACTTTTTTCTTATCCAGACATTTGCGGCAAACCTTGACCTCATGGGACTTCAGCGGTCGCCCACATTTCTCGCAATGGCGTGTCTCACTGTGGATTTCCTCCATATCCTCCGGACCAATCGCACCCTTCTCCTGCAAAATACCCAGAAGCTTCAGGAAAACAGCGGTCTCCCTGGCTTTTGCATTGGAATATCGGGCCAGAAGTACACGTTCTCCCGTACTCTTCTGTACTGCTGTCAAAATTCCGGAGGTAGGCAGATTGTCACAGGCCAGCTGCTCATACTCCTCTCTGGAATATATATGGTATTCTCCGGGAATCCAGCCCTTTTCCTTTACATATTCACCGGAAAGAATACAAAACTCCTCATGTGTTACCAAAACCCAGACCTCGCCAAAGGAAAAATCCATGTCGCTGTCCAGTTTCAAAGTTAATTCAATTGTCTCACGGTGAATTTTATAAGTTTCCAGACACCTGGCAAGATATTCCGGAACGTCCTCTAGAGGAAGCTGCAGAGCGCTGGCGGATCCAGGGTCCTCTTTTCTGTCTGTTTTACTTTTCATATTTGTGCCAACTCCTATTGTCTAAAGAGCGCCTCAAAATCCTTTTCTTTGAGATTTCGCCACGCACCGGGCTTTAAATTGCCCAAATCCAGTGCCGCAATGCGAATTCGTTCCAGGGAAATTACTGAATGGCCGCAGGCCTCCATCATGCGTCTGACCTGTCTATTCCGACCCTCTCTCACCGAAATCTCCGCAATGGCATTCTTCCCCTTGTAGCCTACAACCTCCAGCACCGCCGGCTCCGTCTTTCCGTCCTCCAGCAAAATGCCTTCTGCAAAGGCAGCCACGTCTTTCTCCGCAGGCACGCCCTTCACAACTGCCCGGTATGTCTTCCATATTTCAAAGGAAGGATGCGTTAGCTTCTGCATAAATTCTCCGTCATTGGTAAGCAGCAGCAGTCCTGACGTATCATAATCCAGTCTTCCTACCGGAAACAGTCTGGCCGGAATTTCCTCCCTGATCAGATCCACCACACAGGTTCGTCCTCTGTCGTCGGATACGGCGCAGATCGTCCCCGGCGGTTTATTCATCATGATATAATATTTCTTTTTCTCCGGTAAAATGACCTGACCCTCCACAGACACTT
>CABQMV010000147.1 GCA_902465325.1 uncultured Oscillospiraceae bacterium | reverse complement strand
TCTTCCCAGCGCCGGAAATTGCCTGATAGGTGCATACCAGCGCCTTCTGCAGCCCATATTTTCTAAGGGGGTGCAGAGCAGGGACATAGCTTTGCAGGGAACAGTTGGACTTTACGGCAATAAAGCCTTTTCGGGTGCCCAGCCGTTTTCGCTGGAAAGGAATGATTTCTGCGTGCTGCGGGTTGATTTCCGGCACGATCATGGGAACGTCAGGCGTAAAGCGGTGAGCGCTGTTATTAGAAATAACAGGACACTCCAGCCGGGCGTATTTTTCCTCCAGGGCTCTGATCTCTTCCTTTTTCATGTCTACGGCGCAAAAGACAAAATCAACGCTTTGTGCAATTTCCTTTGCATCGGCTTCTGCATCCTTTACAATAAAACTACGGAATTTCTCCGGCATGGGTACAGGCAGACGCCATTTGCCCTGCACTGCTTCTTCATACGTTTTACCTGCGGAACGCGCGCTTGCAGCCAGTGTTACGCAGGTAAACCACGGATGCTCCGCCAGCAGCGTCAGAAATCTCTGTCCTACCATTCCCGTGGCGCCGATCACGCCAGCTTTATATTGCTTCATACCCAAAACCTCCATAGACATTACATTATATGCGCTAATAGAATATCACTTTACATATCGCTGTGTCAATTGAAAATATGTGCAGGCTGTGGTATCATAGAGCGGTTAAGGAGAGTACAGGTATGAATGTTTCTGATTTTAATTATAATTTGCCCGAAACACTGATTGCTCAGACTCCGATTGTAGACCGGTCTGCTTCCCGTCTGTTGGTGGTAGACAGAAAAACAGGGGAATGGAGACATGAACGTTTCCGGGATATTACAAAATATCTGAGACCCGGAGACTGTCTGGTGCTGAATGACACCAGGGTGATTCCCGCCAGATTATACGGTGTGAAAGAGGATACGGGAAGTCCCATGGAGTTTGTGCTGCTGAAAAGGTATACAGATACGGACTGGGAGGTATTGGTCCGGCCGGGGAAGCGCGCAAAGCCCGGGGCCCGATTTGATTTCGGCGAGGGTGCGCTGAAGGCGCAGGTGCTTCGGGTTATTGAGGAAGACGGCAATCGAATCGTCCGCTTTTCCTGGGACGGCGTTTTTGAGGAGGTGCTGGATCGGATCGGCGTTATGCCGCTGCCTCCGTACATAAAAGAAAAGCTGGAAGATCCGGAACGGTATCAGACTGTGTACGCCAGAGAGCGGGGCTCTGCAGCGGCTCCCACCGCAGGCCTTCATTTTACAGAAGCGCTGCTGGAAGAAATTCGGGCTATGGGAGTCTATACGGCTTTTGTTACTCTTCATGTGGGGCTGGGGACGTTCCGGCCGGTAAAGACCGACACGGTAGAGGAGCATTTGATGCATGAGGAGGTCTTTACGGTTACACCGGAGACCTGTGATTTGATCAATCGGGTAAAGGAAAAGGGCGGCCGTATCATTGCAGTGGGGACTACCTCCTGCCGGGTGCTGGAGTCGGTTGCAGATGAAACCGGTCATATGGAACCTAAAAGCGGTTCTACGAAAATTTTTATCTATCCGGGCTACCGTTTTAAGGTTATGGATGGACTTGTGACGAATTTTCATTTGCCGGAGTCCACACTGGTTATGCTGGTCAGCGCTTTTGCCGGGAGAGGGCATGTGCTGGCGGCCTATGAAGAGGCTATACGGGAGAAATACCGCTTTTTCTCTTTTGGGGATGCCTGCCTGTTTCTGTAAATAAAATTGCTATCGAAGAAAGGAAGGGAATGTATGCCCGCGGTAACCTATGAATTGATAAAAACCTGTAAACAGTCGGGGGCTCGGCTGGGGATCCTGCATACGCCCCATGGAGATATTGAAACCCCCGCCTTTATGCCTGTAGGTACGCAGGCTTCAGTAAAAGGAATTTCCCCGGAGGAGCTCCGGGCCATGGATGCAGGGGTCATACTTTCCAATACCTATCATTTATATATGCGTCCGGGGCATGAGCTGATCCGGGACGCCGGCGGTCTTCATAAGTTTATGAACTGGGACCGGGCTATTCTCACAGACAGCGGAGGGTTCCAGATTTTCTCTCTGGCGAAACTGCGTAAAATTACAGAGGAGGGAGTGGAATTTCGCTCTCATCTGGACGGTTCTAAGCATTTTATTTCACCGGAATACGCTATGGAAATTGAAAATGCACTGGGAGCGGATATTATGATGGCCTTTGATGAATGTGCGCCGTATCCTTCTACCTATGAGTATACAAAAAAATCCATGTATATGACTACCCGGTGGGCGGAGCGGTGTCTCAGGGCTCACAGCCGTCCTGCAGAGCAGGCACTGTTTGGTATTGTACAGGGCGGTACTTTTTCTGATCTTCGCAAAATATCTGCCCGGGATTTGAGCGCCATGGATTTTCCGGGCTACGGGATAGGCGGTTTAAGTGTAGGGGAGCCAGGGCCTGTGATGTATGAGATGCTGGAGGAGACTGTGCCGGAGCTTCCGGAGGATAAACCCAGATATTTGATGGGAGTGGGCAGCCCGGATTATCTGATTGAAGGCGTCATAAGAGGGATTGATATGTTTGACTGTGTTCTTCCCACCAGAATTGGACGAAATGGAACCGTTATGACTTCCAGGGGGCGTCTGATTGTAAGAGACGCTCAATATGCCAGGGATTTTACGCCTATGGATCCCGAATGCAGCTGTCCCGCCTGCCGGAATCATACTCGGGCGTATATCCGTCATTTGCTGAAGGCGGGAGAAATGTACGGATTGAGGCTTGCTACGATTCATAATTTATATTTCCTTTTAAACTTGATGAAATCCGTAAGACAGGCTATAATGAAAGATAGACTGTTGGATTTTCGGGACGAGTTCTTTGAAAACTACGGTTATAAAGAAAGTAAATAAATATTTGGAGGTTGTACATGAAAAAAAGACTTTTTTCTTTACTGGTACTGGCTTTAAGCTTTTTGGGTTCCATAGGCGTATTTGCCAGCGAGGGTTCCTCAGGCAGTGCGGACGGTGCGAATGCCGGCACCGGGATGGGAAGCTGGTGGATATGGATCCTGATTTACGGCGGTATGTTTGCCATCTTTTATTTCCTGCTTATCCGGCCCAATAAAAAGAAACAGAAGGCAGAAGAAGCGCTGAGGAACAATATTGTTCTGGGAGATGAGATTACAACCATCGGCGGTATTACCGGACGGGTGGTAAGCATTAAGGATGAAGAGATTACCATAGAGAGCTCTATTGACAGAACGCTGATCCAGTTCAAAAAATGGGCGATACGGGATGTGAAGAAGCTGGAGACAGATGATGAGCCAGCGCCTGCGGCCATTGAGGACGAAAAGAATAAAGAGAAAAAAGAAAAATAAAGCCTAGAAAATGAAAACATCCGGAAGGCCATCAGGCCTTCCGGATGTTTTTTATATGGCTGTTACTTATTCTGCCGGTGTGGTAAATTCAGTGCGGATGGTATTTCCCGGCTTATCCAGGGCGTTGATCGCATACACCTCAATGGTATAGGAGGTATTGGGAGAGAGCCCTTCAAAAACCCGGGTATTACTTTCAAATACGCCGTAATAATCGTCAAACCATACCCGGATATGTCCTTCCGGCCATTCATCGTCTGTCCCGTTGGGATCGATTTTCTCTCCCGTTTCTTTATCAGTAATTGTAAAGATATAGGACATAACATAGTCGCAGTCAACCTCATCCTTTCCGGAGGCGGTGGGGAAGGTGACCGTTACGGAATTGGGTGTTATCTGGTCAATGGAGAGCTCCGCTTCCTGAGGAAAATTTAACTGAGCAGAGGCCTCATAGCGGGCCGCTCCGTATTTAAAATTGTCCTTGCTTTCCTTTACTGCCTTTATGTCGATTACCCAGGGATCTCCAATTTCCTGATCGTTTTGTGCATCCATTCTATGAATAGTAACCACGTTGTCGGCGGAGATGTTTACCATCAAATATTCGCCGTAGCGCATACAGCCGTCGTTTACGTGGGTGTATGCTTCCTGATAGATGCTCCGTGAGTCTTTAATGGAATTGTGTGTGTGCCCTGAAATATAGATGAGCTGAGGGTACTGAGCTAAAAAGGCTTTAAATTCGTCGGACCAATCGGGCGCCAGTCCGGTTATGGAGTCGTCTGCTCCGTTCCAGGTA
>CABQMV010000146.1 GCA_902465325.1 uncultured Oscillospiraceae bacterium | reverse complement strand
GAGATCAAAATAGTCCAGAAAAAAACTGGCAGGACGGTTTATGCCCCATTGGTAAAGGAAACCGGGACAGCTTTGCAGGATTACATACCAAACCGACATACCTGGAATGGACGAGGTGCGTTCTGCGGAATCAACAAATGCGCCAACCACCCTCACTCTGTCCAACATATCCGCAGGAACTTACCATCTGACCGGCGGAACGATTTACGAGAAAGCGAACGAGTGGAGTCCCGGCCATGATTTTGGAAATGGCACCGTTACCGAAGCGTGTTTCGGAACGCTGCCGGATATCACCGTAACGGTAGGCGGCTCTGCGTCAGACGAATACCTCGGCGTCAAAACAGAGGCGAGGGTCTATGAAGATTTTCAGAACGATATCTGGCTTCAGTATCAGCAGAAGGATATGCAGGTTGGTGATACTACCAACCTAAGGCCCTGGCGGGTGGAGCAGATTGTATCAGATGTTATCAACAATGATGTTGCACGTCCCAATTTCCACTTTGAAATTATTGCTGGCGACAGCATCAGCCTAGATACAACTGAGAGCAAGGAAAAAGCTGTTGTTACCGCTAAAAAGGCAGGTACCAGTATTGTTAAAGTAACCTATGATGCATTGGAGTATAAAGGTAAGATATGGGGAGCGATTTCGCCGGTAAATACTGCGTACGCAATTTTTACGGTCGGAGAAACCGGAACGGCAATCATTACGACAAATGAAGACCTTGCCAAATGGCGTCATTATCATGCTTTTGGTTTTCTGTATTACGAGGGGAACTGTACGGGAGAATCTGATTTGCCGGATTTTAATCATCAGAAACAATGGAACAAATGTGTACAATTAATACCATCTGTGGATACAAATAAGGTTTCACTTATTATGGAGCTTTTAAATGAAGGTGAATGTCAGTATTATAAAGAGCCGGCAGTTTCAAAAAATATGTTTCAAAGTCATACAGTGGATTGGAAACAAATCATTGGTTATGTACAGTTTCAGCTGGATTCTCCAGAAGGAGAGGTATTACTTGAACTCCTATAAAATCATTATTCGGCAAACCCTCCCAAAAGAATATCGTAAGCTTTTTCAGCTTTCTTTAACTGCGCAGATTTGTACAAATGGAAGGAGATATTCCTTAGAGGAGTTGAAAGAAAAGGTTACAATTCCATCTTATCAGCTCTATTCAGTGCCGCTGAACAATAGAAGCAACACTGTTTCTGGGGCCTTTGGCATACAGGAAAGGAGCCTGGATTTTTTCTTTTTGACTCAATGGGCATTGGGAAAGAACGTAGAAAACAGAGTAATTAATAAACCATTGGAACTAGATGTAAAAAAATATATTTTTATTCCCAATGGTAAAAATGGAGCGGTCCGGTCAATTCTGAACAGTGCTATTGGATGGCGGAGAAGAGTGTATTAATAAGTTACACTTATTATCTAGATATAAGGCCTTTGGAGTGTGAATTTTTAATCTTTTTTAGGATTTTTAGTACAATTTGGTATAAAAAATAGAGAAACTACAATATAATTCTTGCTTTTTTACACTTAAATTTTATTTATATAAAGTTTTTGATGTGATTTTTACACTTTAAAATTGGGATTTGCTGATTTTAAGTTAAAATCCTCCGGACACTGCGGGATATGGCAGAGAATAGGAGCTCCTTTTTCGGCAATTTTGCAGGGAATCTTGACATCATATTCTGTAAAATGCTATACTAAAAGAAAGATTGATGAGTAAGAGAGGAGTCTGGAGAGGTATGGATGATAAGAAGATATCCATAGCGGTAATAAAGCGTCTGCCGAGATACTACCGGTATCTTTCTGATTTATTAGACAATGGGATTACCAGGATATCTTCTAAAGAACTGAGTCAGAGAATGAATCTGACCGCTTCTCAGATACGTCAGGATTTTAACTGCTTTGGCGGTTTCGGGCAGCAGGGATACGGCTATAGCGTACCGAAGCTGTTTCGTGAGATCGCCGAGATATTAGGCGTGGACGAGGCCTATAATGTTATCATTATAGGCGCGGGCAATATGGGACAGGCGGTAGCGAAATACGGAAAGTTTAAGAAGCGGGGATATTCTATCAACGCGATTTTTGATGTAAATCCTGATATTGTTGGGACGTATATCAATGAACTTCCGGTACGGCATATCGATGAAGTGCAGACGTATATCAGAGAAAATAAAACTGATATTGCTGTGCTTACCGTTCCCAAGAAGAGCAGCAAGGAAATTGTAGAGAAAGTAGCTGCAGCGGGCGTCAAGGGAATTTGGAATTTTTCATCTGTAGATCTTCATGAAGAGGCCGAAAGATACAGCCTAATTGTAGAGAATGTCCATCTGAGTGATAATTTGATGGTTTTAGGATACAGACTCCATAACGAAGAATAGAATATAGCAGTATTTTTTTGTAGTACGGAAAACCGGAATTGTTTTATATTGGGAGAAATATAAATAATTTATTTAGGAGGTTTTTATTATGGCGTACCAAACATCGGATTTTCGAAATGTAGTGATCCTTGGTCACGGAGGCGTAGGTAAGACTGCGCTGACAGAAGCCATGCTGTTCAACACGGGGGCGATTGATCGGTTGGGCAGAATTATTGACGGAAATACTTCTCTTGACTATGATCCGGAAGAGATCAAGCGTCAGGTTTCTATAAACATGGCTGTAGCTCCAATCAAATGGCTGGATAAGAAGATTAACATTATTGATACTCCCGGTTATTTTGATTTTGTAGGAGAAAAACTAGAGGCTCTCCGCGTAGCAGACAGTGCGTTGATTGTCATGTACGGTAATGTGGTGGTAGGGACAGAAAAATCATGGCAATACTGCAACCAATTCCATTTGCCCCGGGTTATTATGATGAATAAAATGAATGATGAAAACGGGGACTTTGACAATAGTTACGGACAAATTCGAGAGCATTTTGGAAAGTCCTGTGTGGCGATGCAGGTGCCCATTCGTGAAAACGGGCGGCTAGTTGGCTATGTAGATACTGCCACAAAAATAGCGAAGAGCTATAATACGAATGGGGAATCGATTCCCATAGAGATTCCCGATTCTTTGAAGGACCTGGTAGAGGAAATACATAACAGCCTTTGTGAGGTCGTTGCGGAATCCGACGACTTACTGATGGAGAAATTTTTTGCCGGAGAAGCGTTTACAACAGATGAAATATTAAAGGGCTTGAAAAAGGCAATTAACACCTTGAAGCTTGCGCCTGTACTGGTGGGTTCCTCTTACGATAACGTCGGCGTAAGGGAAATTATCAACTATCTTGTCAGATATATGCCATCTCCTACAGAGCGCGGTATCGTTACAGGTGTGGATCAAAAGGGCGAACCCATGGAAATTGCACCGGATATGGATGCGCCAATTTCCGCCTTTATCTTTAAAACCATTGCGGATCCTTTTATCGGAAAGCTTTCTCTATTCCGGGTCTATTCCGGTATCATTAGGGGAGACATGACGCTGATCAATGCCAGAAACGGATCGGAGGAACGAATTGCCCAGGTGTTTAATATGCGGGGAAAGAAACAGCTGCCTCAGGTAGGCGTAATTGCCGGAGATATCGGTGCAGTTGCTAAGCTTTCTCAAGCTACAACGGGGGATACGCTTTGCGATAAGTCGCGCATTGTATCTTTGCCGGAAATACAGTTTCCCAAGCCCCAGATTACAATGGCTATCTCGCCCAAGGCAAAAGGAGATGAGGAAAAGATCAGTGCAGGTCTGACAAAACTGATGGAGGAAGATAAAACCTTTGTTTTCGGCACCAATAAAGAGACCGGTCAGATGGTTATTTCCGGTATGGGAGAGCAGCACCTTGATATTATTGTGAATAAGCTGCAGGCCAAATACGGCGTTGGCGTAGAGCTTACAGAACCTAAGCTGGCCTACCGTGAGACTATCCGTAGAAAGGTAAAGGTGGAGGGAAAACATAAAAAGCAGTCTGGCGGACACGGACAATATGGGGATGTATGGATCGAATTTGAGCCCGGCGACCAGGATGAGCTGGAGTTTTCCGAGAAAATATTTGGCGGAAGTGTACCTAAGAATTTCTTTCCGGCAGTAGAAAAAGGACTTCAGGAAAGTGTAAAGGCAGGTGTGCTGGCGGGATATCCTGTGGTAAGGCTTAAGGCGACGTTGGTAGACGGGTCC
>CABQMV010000145.1 GCA_902465325.1 uncultured Oscillospiraceae bacterium | reverse complement strand
GACCGTCACCGGCTGGAACCGCCGCTCCAGGGCAGCGTCCTTTTCAATGTGCTTTCTGTATTCCTTGAGGGTTGTGGCACCTACCACCTGTATTTCTCCTCTTGACAGCGCAGGCTTTAAAATATTGGCGGCATTCATAGAGCCCTCCGCTTCGCCTGCTCCCATAATATTGTGCAGCTCGTCAATGACCAGTATAATATTGCCGTTTTTCTTGACTTCATCCAAAATCCCCTTCATTCTGGACTCAAACTGTCCCCGAAACTGAGTGCCCGCCACCATAGCCGTCAAATCCAGCATATAAATCTGCATATCCTTCAATTTGTAGGGAATGGTCCCGTTTACAATCCGAAGAGCCAGTGCTTCTGCAATCGCCGTTTTCCCTACTCCCGGTTCTCCAACCAGCACAGGGTTGTTTTTGGTACGCCGGTTAAGAATCTGTACGACTCGGTCAATTTCCCGTTCCCTGCCAATGACGGTATCAATCAACCCACCGGCGGCCTTGTCATTCAGATTGGTTCCATACTGACTGAGAAATTTCAGTTTAGGTTTCGCATTTTTAGGATCCGACTCTCCTCGTTTATTTGCTTTCTCCCCTTTTTCACCGGGATCATCCGGATGTCTCAAAGGCGGCATCTGCCCGGGCAGCCCCATATTTTTCAAAAAATCCATAAAATTAGGCGCATTGGTTTTTGACGGCCGTTCCTCTCTGCTGCTGTCGGCCTCATCGGGCCCCTGGCCTGTGCCCTCTGTTGGAAGCAAGCCAGACATATCCCCGTCAAAGGACTCCATAACAGAAGTCATTTCGTCGTTAAGATTTTCCAGGTCATCGTCAGAAATCCCCATTTTATTCAAAAATTGATCTACCTGAGGCAGTCCCATCTTCTTCGCGCACACCAGACAGATTCCCTGGTTCACCGCGTTTCCCTTTTCATCCATCTTGGTTATAAACACAGACGCCACTCTCTTTTTACAGATCGCGCACATTTGACTTTCATTCATTCAAATCACCATTTCCTAATTTTTTATTATTCTCTTCAGGAACTGCCCCGTATAGGAAGCCTTACAGGCAGCAATCTCTTCAGGCGTACCGGTAGCTACTATGCTTCCGCCTCTGTCTCCGCCCTCCGGTCCTAAGTCTATGATAAAGTCTGCACACTTTATCACATCCAAATTATGTTCAATAACCAGTACCGTATTGCCTCCCTCTGTCAGTTTCTGCAATATCTCAACCAGTTTTGCCACATCTGCCGTATGCAGACCTGTAGTAGGCTCGTCCAGAATATAGAGGGTTTTTCCCGTACTGTATCTGGCCAATTCCGTAGCCAATTTCACTCGCTGTGCTTCTCCTCCAGACAACGTAGTAGAGGATTGACCCAGCTTAATATACCCTAGTCCTACCTCTAAGAGCGTGTCAATTTTATGCTTTATCTTCGGTATATCCGCAAAAAATTCCGCCGCCTGCTCTACAGTCATATCCAGTACATCGAAAATATTTTTCTCTTTATACCGAACCTCCAGAGTCTCCCTGCTATAGCGCTTTCCTTTACACACCTCACAGGGAACATATATGTCCGGAAGAAAATGCATCTCTATTTTTTTAATTCCGTCCCCTGCACAGGCCTCGCAGCGACCGCCCCGGATATTAAAGCTGAATCGGCCGCTTTTATATCCTCTGGCCCGGCTCTCCGGGGTTTTAGAAAACAGCTCCCGAATCAAATCGAAAGTCCCCGTATAGGTGGCCGGATTCGACCTGGGCGTCCTTCCGATAGGCGATTGGTCAATCGCAATTACCTTGTCAAGGTTCTCCAGTCCCTCCATACGCCGGTGGGCCCCCGGGCGAAGCTTCGCCCTGTTTATTTTTGAAGCCGTCTCTTTATAAATCAACTCGTTGACCAGAGAGGACTTGCCGGAGCCGGAAACACCGGTAACACAGGTAAAGGTTCCCAAGGGCACACGGACGTCAATATTCTTCAGGTTATTTTTGCAGGCCCCATATACAGACAGAAAAGCCCCCGTACCGACACGACGCCGCTTGGGCACGGGTATTTTCATTTTACCTGAAAGATACTGGCCTGTCAAAGAGGTCTCGCATTCCATAATTGTCTCCGGCGGGCCCTGACAGACAACCTGTCCGCCGTGCCGGCCGGCGCCGGGGCCAATATCTACAATATAATCTGCCTCCCGCATTGTATCTTCATCGTGTTCTACTACAATAAGTGTATTTCCCAGATCTCTCAGATGCTTCAGTGTTCCCAGCAGCTTATCATTATCCCGCTGATGCAGCCCTATACTGGGCTCGTCCAAAATATAGAGCACGCCCATAAGGCCGGAGCCGATCTGGGTCGCCAGCCGGATCCGCTGAGATTCCCCTCCGGACAGAGTCCCTGAGGAACGAGACAGCGTCAGATAATCCAGGCCTACGTTATTCAGAAAGCCGATCCTAGCTTTGATCTCTTTCAGAATAGGCGCCGCAATGGTCTCCCTTGCGCCAGTAAAACGCAGGCTCTCCATAAACGGAATCAATTCTCTCACTGACAGCTTTGTCAATTCTGATATGTTCAGCCCGTTTATTGTAAAAGCCAGGCTTTCTGCTTTCAGTCGCTCCCCGTGACAGTCCGGGCAGGGTGACACACTCATAAATTCCTCATAGTATTGCTTCATGGAATCATTAGAGCTTGTCTTATACCGACGCTCTGACATGGGAATAACCCCTTCAAAAGCCGAGGTATAGGAGCCGCCTTCATACTGAAACAAAAAACGGTCTGTGCCGGAACCGTACAGAATCACCTGCTGTACGTTCTTCGGTAGTTTTTCAAAGGGAGTCGAAAGCGCAAAGCCATATGCTTTTCCCAGTGTTTCAAAAATCTGTCTGGTATAGCTGTTTTCACTGGTAAAATTGTATCCGTTAATGGCAATGGCCCCTTCCAGCAAAGACCTGGAAGGATCCGGTATCACCAGTCTTTCATCTATTTTCATTTGAAAGCCCAGTCCTGTACAGGTGGGACACGCACCGAAAGGATTATTAAAGGAAAACATTCTGGGGGACACTTCCGGAATACTGATATTGCAGTCCGGGCAGGACAGATTGCGGCTCAGCAGCAGCTCCTCCCCATTCATCATATCCACAAGCGCCAGCCCGGCCGCCAAGCTCAGTACAATTTCCAGAGAATCCGTAAGTCTCCTCTGGATGCCCGGTTTGACAATCAGCCGGTCTACAATCACATCAATATTATGTTTCTTATTTTTATCCAGCACAATTTCTTCAGTAAGCTCATATAAAATTCCGTCTACCCGGACTCTTGCATATCCGCTTTTCCTCAGGGCCTCAAACATTTTCACGTATTCGCCCTTCCGTCCCCGGATAACCGGTGCCATGACCTGAATTTTCTGACCTTCCGGCAGGGCCATCACGGCATCCACCATCTGATCAATATCCATAGACTCAATAGGCTTTCCGCATTTGGGACAGTGAGGCTCTCCCGTCCTGGCATACAGCAGCCTCAGATAGTCGTATATTTCTGTAACAGTCCCTACAGTGGAACGGGGATTCTTTGAGGTCGTCTTCTGGTCAATGGAAATCGCAGGCGACAGACCGTCTATACTGTCCACATCGGGCTTCTCCATTTGTCCTAAAAACATGCGGGCATAGGAAGACAGCGACTCTATATAGCGCCGCTGGCCCTCTGCGTAAATCGTATCAAAAGCCAAAGAAGATTTTCCCGAGCCGCTCAGGCCGGTAAAAACCACCAGCTTATCTCTGGGAATTGCTACATCAATATTTTGAAGATTATTGGCGCGAGCGCCTTTTACTGTAATCTGGTCATTCATATCCTGTCCTCAATTTCTCTCATTTTACAATAGCGACTTTATATGCTTGATTGTATCCCGGAGCGCCGCCGCATCTTCGTAACGGAGCTCTGCCGCAGCCTCGGCCATCCGCCCGGATAAAACATCCAACAGTTCCTCTACCGGCAGCCCCTGTTCCTCCGGCGTAAGGAGAGGAGAAATATCCCGTACCTGCTTTTTGTTTTTTCTGCCCGGGGTAGTCATGGTAGACTCTATAACATCCCGTATACTCTTGGTAACAGACTTAGGGGTAATATGATGCTCCTGATTGAACTGCTGCTGGATCTTTCTTCTTCTGTTTGTCTCTGTAATGGCAGCATTCATGGAACCCGTAACGGTATCCGCATACATAATTAC
>CABQMV010000144.1 GCA_902465325.1 uncultured Oscillospiraceae bacterium | reverse complement strand
GAAATACCTCCGTAGTCGTTTTTTAATATTTACAGTATTATAGTATGGATTTCCGCCTCGATTGGTTACTGGAATTCAGTCATATATTTCCGATATTTAATAGGAAGCATCTGCCGCTGTAATTTATAGTTTCTCCGTTCTTCAATGGTTAGCGCTTTGAGATAGCCCTTCCAAAGAGTTTCAAAATTTTCCGCCGCATCCTTTGCTTTCACAGAATCCACATGGAAATCTTCCAACAGTACCAGCTGACTACCGTTGGAAAGAACCGCTCTTTTTCTCTCTGAGTCATATATAATAAAACGCTGCCCCGGCATCCTATCCAAAAAGAAATCTCCCAGATGCGGCAGATGGTTGTAATCCGGACCGATTTCTGAAAAAAGCACATTCTCCTCTAAGAGGGTAAAGCGTACGAACTGACACATTCTATGATATTCTTTATGAAACTTTCTCTCTGCCTCCAAAAAGTCTGAAACGGCAGCCACATTTAAACGAGAATCTACATTTTGTCCAAAGCGGTGACAAGCTCTCAAATACAGGTAAATTCGCTTTTCTCTTTCCATATCCTCCGACAAAAAATATTCATAAATTCTCTGTTCTGTTCCCTCCAGAAGCCGGTCACGCATCCACTTCCGTACTCTCCCTGTCTGAGAAGCATCTGAAGCTACCTGCATATTCACATCCAAAAGTCCCGGTGTTAAATTTTCTTCCGGTTTAATATTTCCAAAATTTTGAGGTCTGTCATTCCAGGCTGCAAAAACAGCGGACAAAAAACCGTCAAAAGTACCGTCATATATATAGACCGTTGTTCTGTCTGACCAATCCATTTTCAACAGCTCCTGTTATACAATTCTTGTCCATATTACCAAACATAGAGGCCTGTACATAATTTGAAACCAGCGGTACGCTTCTGCTGTCATAGCTGAGATTTGCTTTTATAAAATTCATATCTGAATCCAAAGGGCCCATTCGCTTTCCCTTGCAGGTAATAAAAAATCTGGCCCGTTTCAATACAATCCGCATCTTTTTCAGATCATCAAAATCCAGGCTTCCATTTTTTCTGTAGCCTATTATTTTATCTACTGAACCAGGTCCAATACCGGGAACTCGCAGCAGCATTTCCCGATCCGCTCTGTTAATCTCTACTGGAAATAAATCCATATGGCGCAGAGCCCACGTACATTTGGGGTCATATTCCAGATCCAGATTGGGATTGGTATCATCTAAAATTTCATCCGCTGTAAAGCCGTAAAAACGCAAGAGCCAATCAGCCTGATACAGTCTGTGCTCCCGCAGCAGCGGAGGCGGCGTATTTGGCAGCAGCGGATCTTTATTGATAGGCACATAGGCGGAGTAATATACTCGTTTTAAAGAAAGCTTTCTGTACAGCGCCTCTGTCAGTTTAATAATTTTCCGATCGTTGTCCTCAGTAGCGCCTACAATCATTTGCGTGCTCTGTCCACCCGGCGTAAAGGTTCTGGCCTTGGTATCCTTTTTGCCAAAGCTCTCTGGCATATGGACTGCCTTTCCCTGGCGTAGCAGGTCACCGCTCCTCCCTGCAGGCAGATTGGCCATCGGTGCCGCAGCGGCACCGATCCTTTTTCGGTAGCGAAAAGTTTCTCTATCCTCATCAATCCGTCCCCCTATATATTTCATAGCGCCAAAAATATTCTGTTTGTTCTTCTGGGGGGCAAATTTTTTCAAGCCTTCTTCACTGGGAAATTCTATATTCACACTCAGACGGTCAACCAATCTGCCTGCAAGCTCTACCAGTTCCGGGGAAGCCCCCGGAATGGTTTTCATATGGATATAGCCAAAGAAACCCATTTCCTGGCGCAGAAGCCGGACGGTCTCGCACATTGCTTCCATAGTAGCATCCGGATTGCAAACAACTGCGGAGCTCAGGAAAAGTCCTTCTATATAATTGCGCTTATAGAATTCAACAGTAAGCTCCGCCAGTTCTCTGGCTTGGAAGGTTGCCCGCGGCCGGTCACTGCTCCGTCGGTTAATACAGTACTTGCAGTCGTATATACAGTCATTGCTCAGAAGCACCTTCAGAAGTGAAACACAGCGTCCGTCTCCGGTAAAAGAATGGCAAAGCCCTCCTCCGACACTATTTCCCAGCGTGCCGGCCACCTTGCTGCCCGCTCTGTTTACCCCAGAGGAAGCACAGGATACATCAAATTTTGCAGCTTCCCCCAATATATTCAGCTTATCAAAAATTTCTTCTCTCATAAAAGCTTCCTCCAATTAAATACATTCTAGCACATTTGTTCGTATTTTGTCAAGAAGCTTTCGAATATTTTTTCTATTTTCCAATATCTTCTAAATCTTCTATATCCTGCAGAATCACAATATACGTATTTTCTGTAGCCATCTCCAGACATGTCACCATATCTGCCGGAGGAATAGCCACGCATCCGGCAGTCTGAACCATGCCGTCTTTCGTACAGTGAAGAAAAATAGCAAACCCACGGCCAGGCACAGCCGGATCGGTATTGTATTCAATATTCATACAGTACCGGTACTGCTCTACATACTCCGTTAAATGCTCTGAAGCCCCTGCATCCCATCCTGCAGGCATATCAGAACCTTGAACAAGCTGATTATATGTATCCGATTTTCTGTCACCATCCCAGTAGCAATCTGCATCTACCTTCTGATAGTCTAATTTCATCCCTCCCGGCGCAGACAGAATACCAAAGCAAAGGCCCATCCGATAAATCCCACCCGGGGTAGTATAGTCGTTCTCTACTCTTTCGCCGTAGTTTACACCGTTTTTCCCTACAAAACCGGTGGTCTGAACCGACATAGTCCAACGGCCTCCATCCTTTTGAAAAGCATAAAAATCACAGGCAGCCCCGTTTTCTGCGGCAGCTGCTACAAATATTACATCCGCCTGCTCTGCCACGGCAAGCGCCGCTACTTTTCGGCTCAAACCCGGCTGGGGAGTTGCGGACGCTGCTGGCTCCGGCGTCTGTATGGCCGACACAGCCTCCTTCTGGGGCGTGGAAGTATTCATTTCCGCAGTACCTCCTGAATCACCGCTGTGCAGCTGCGGATCCTTCACTATAAAGAAAAAATATATTGCTATGATAATCGCCGCGAAGACCGCCAAAACAAATATGGCCCCACGCGCATTCTGTCTGTTTTGTCTGTTCATGAACCTGTACTTCTCTGCTGCAAAGCGTCTATTTTACTTAATACCCAATCATATTCTGTTGTAGAAATAACAGAACCGCAATACTCACATTTTCCCGATTGGTTCAAATTGATTGGAGCACCGCAATTAGGACAGATACCTGTCTGAACGGCATCCGATTCAGGTCTGGTCTGTCCGCCTGCACTCCTGGTAAACTGCCATCTGAAATCTATATAAAAAGTTTTTGTTTTAGAGCCGGAAACCACAATATCCGGATTGTCTATCCGGCCTATATAACTTTTATATTTTACCCTGAGCCATATATCCAAATATTCATTGTGTCCATCCTCGGAAAAGTTCTCCAGCTTGGAACCAAGCACCGCCATTTCCGAGACAACATTTCTTTCTCCCCGGGCTTTCTTATCCTGAATCTGCTTTACATGCTGCTCAAAAATAGCATTGCTGAAAAAGGGCCGCATGGGCTCATAATCTTGACTGGCATAGGCCACCTGAGAGGATATAAACAGATGTTCTACTCTGCTCAGCATAGCCGCTTCGCTAAAGGCAGGATCTCTTTGCTTCAGCAGCTCCAGATTATGTAAATTCACACAGGAGGTATCGGACATATGCAAAGGAGAAACCAAAGTTCCAGAATTCCCTCCCTTTTTTGTTTTGAAGACAATAACTACAATAACAATAAAAATAACAGCGGCTCCTACCGCAGCTGCCGCACCGCCGGGATGAAAGCTGACTGAACCGGAGGAACCATCAGACCATCCCCAGTCTGAATCTCCGCTCCAGTCTGAGTCTCCGACATATCCGCCGCCACCATCACCGCCCCAGTCAGCGTCTCCGCCGTAATCCCAGGCGCAGGAAACAGTGGGTACAAGAAGCAGTAGAAGGACTAAAACAAACAATACTGTTATTGTTTTCTTTTTATTTGCCATGGGTGCCTCCCAATTTTTTTCATCTATAAGTATATGACAAAAAAAAAGTGTTGACAACCCGGATTTTTATAGTATACTATAGACATAAATAATAATAATTATTGTTATCGATTTAGGGTTTAAGATGATGA
>CABQMV010000143.1 GCA_902465325.1 uncultured Oscillospiraceae bacterium | reverse complement strand
CGCCGATATCTGAACGCAGAGGGGACGGCCAAGGAGAGGACCTATGTTACTGGTTCTCCTATGGCTGAGGTGCTCAGTGCTAATAGAGAAAAAATCCAAAACAGTACGGTGCTGGAAACCTTGGGCTTGGAAAAAGGCCGTTATATTTTGCTTTCTGCTCACAGAGAGGAAAATATCGATAACGAGAGCAACTTCTTTGCCCTTATGAATGCGGTGAATTCCATGGCGGAGACTTATCAAATGCCTGTGATTTACAGTACGCATCCTCGAAGTGCAAAATTTATTGAAAAAAGAGGCTTCCAATTCCATCCGCTGGTGAGGAGTCTGAAGCCCTTCGGCTTTTCAGACTATAATCATTTGCAGCTCCATGCTTTTTGCGTAGTATCCGACAGCGGAACGCTGCCCGAGGAGTCTGCCTATTTTAAATCTTTTCCGGCTGTCTGTGTACGGACCAGTACAGAGCGTCCGGAGGCTCTGGATAAAGGAAACTTTATATTGGGCAGCATTACGGAACAGCAGGTGCTCCAGGCTGTGGAGATGGCTGTGAAAATGCAGGCAAACGGAGATTTGGGGCTGGATGTTCCCAACTATGTGGACGAGAATGTGTCCACAAAGGTGGTAAAGTTGATTCAGAGCTATACCGGCGTAGTCAATAAGATGGTATGGAGAAAAAGCTGATGGGCTGCGCCTTGATAAACAGGCTCGAAAACGCTTTGAAAGGCTCATAGAGGATATAAAACAAGTATATAAAGTGATAAGGTTATAGTCTGCCGGAAGTTCTTTATACAGGACTCTCGGCAGATTTTCTGTTTACAAAACAGCGCTATACTTATCTGACAGAATAAAGTATAATAAAACTGGCAGTGAATATTTCCAAAAGTATCGCCAGTAAAAGAAAATGTATTTTGAAATCGACACAAAATAGAAAAGGTGTTGTTCAATTTTGGGATAAATTTTCTATAATTACATTATTAGCCGCGGCTGAAATTTAATTTAGAGGAGAATCCACCATGAACACAGACAAAATTTATGCAGAGGCAATGGCAACGAATATGCACCGAAAGGTACATCTAAAGTTGTTGCCTTGAGAAAGTTGGACAGAAAGGCGAAAAGTAAAGCGAACATTTTCGGATATACTTTTGGAATCATTATGGCACTTGTACTTGGTGTGGGGATGTGCCTGTCCATGAAAATAATCGGGAATGGAAGTACCGTTATAATGGTTGTGGGGATTATCATAGGCATCTGCGGGATCGTTGGCGTCAGCGTCAATTATCCGATTTATAAAAAACTGCTGGAAAATGGCAAAAAACAGTATGCGTTTGAAATCATGCAGCTTGCAAAAGAAATCAGTGAAGAAGCCGAATAACAAAGGAAGGAGGGCGGCGGCATATGAATAAGTCTGAAAGCAAATACTTCAACACCGCCCTCTGTATGGACGAGGCGCTCATAGCTTTGCTGGAAGTGAAAGATTTAGAGTACATTACTGTAAAGGAAATTTGTGAAAAAGCCGGAGTAAACAGGTCAACATTTTATCTGCATTATGAGACGATTGCCGATTTAGTAAATAAAGCAATGGAAAGTGTCAATAAACGCTTTCTGTCTTATTTCACACAGGAGGCGAAGGCTTTTATTGATAAGATAAACGACAGTGAGTTAAAAGACCTTGTTTTGATTACGCAGGAGTATTTGCAGCCATATCTCCAGTTTATAAGCGATAACAGAAAGGTTTATCGTGCGGCTTTTAGAAATCCCAACGGAATGCAGGTAAATATACGGTACAGGAATTTGAAAGAATATATTCTTGAACCAATTTTGGAAAAGTTTGAAGTTCCAGATCCATTTCGTCAATATTATATTGCCTATTATATAGAAGGCATTATAGCAGCCATCAAAGAATGGCTGAATAACGATTGCTCGGATTTTGTTGAAACAATAGCTGCTATCATAGAAGAATGTGTCAGACCGTCTAATGGAACAGCGGGAAGCTTATATGGAAAATAATACAATGCTTAAAAAAGTAAAGCCATTTTTTGAAAAATGGAAGAGAGATTATATTTTCAAGACTATGACAAACGCTGTCCTTTCCTTTAGCGTTACTATATTATTTGCATTATATAACGGTTTTTTAGGGATTCACCTTTCGTCTATATGGCATGGCAGTATTTGTGCCTTTTATCTTCTCCTTGTTACAATCCGGGGAATCATTCTATTGACGGAAAAGAAAAATACAGCGAGAAGTGAACATGAAAAAATACATCGCAGGCAGAGGACTTTTATCGTTAGCTCCGCTATGCTGCTGGTGCTAAATCTGGCGTTAATACTCCCGATTTCATTGATGGTCATATTAGAAAAACCAGTAAATATGGGTCTTATTCCTGCCATTGCCATGGCTGTCTATACGACCTATAAAATCACAATGGCTTCTATCCATATTCAGAAACAAACCCGCAATAATCGCAACAATGTTCTTGTTGCAGAATTGCGAACAATCAACTTTATCGATGCACTGGTTTCTATTCTTACGCTCCAAAACACATTGATAATGGTTAACCAGACGAAATCAAGTGCTCATGATATGCTTATATTATCTGCTGTTTCAAGTGCAGTGATTTACATTGTTATTCTGTTTGCGACCATCCATTTACTGATAAAAGGATTTAAGCAGCAAAAAACAGCGGTGTAGCTTACGTTACACCGCTGTTACGCGACTTCCTTATGGCTGCTCTCCTAAGAGAGACGCCCTTTTTTACATATTTCTCTTTTATTAAAGAACCGGGTAAAAGCTTTTACCACTGAGGCATTTTGTCAAAATTTGGATCCGGCAGATTGTACAGGTGGGAACGGTCGTTGATGTACTGACAGCTGGGGACATATCCGTTTCCGGTATCTGTAAAGCTGAATTTTGTCACGCCGGTGGTCCAGAGGCAGGTGCCGGCCCAGATCCTGTTGATGGGACGTCCAAACAGATGGGACAGTAGAATTGAGCCAATAAAGCCGTGGCAAAACAGCGCAATTTTATGGGGATTGGGTCTGTCTTCTACGTAGACGCCGTTGAGAGCACGATAGCCGTGAATTGCCAGCAGACAGTCTAGCCCTCCGAAGGCGGCGGAGCTGATTTCCGCTATAGGCAGATCCCGGAATCGTTGGTTTTCATACCACCGGTATCCCCGCTCCAGGCAATCTTCATTAAGGAGATAGGAGGAGGGGCTGAAGGCCTGAGGCAGACCTACTTCTGCGGCCCAGGGCAGCAGTACAATTTCTTTGTTCAGACGTCTGGCCAGCGGCTTTGCCGTAGCCTGTGCCCGCCCCAGCGGGGAGCTGTAGATATAGTCAATTTTTTCCTGAGCAAGCCTTTCTCCTAAGGCTTCGGCCTGTTTCCAGCCGTATTCAGTAATGGTGTCATTTTCATAGTCCGGATCTGCATGGCGAATCAAATAAAAATCCATTTTAAATGCCCCCTTTTTTCTCAGCCAGCCAGAGGCTGTACAGGTGAGCCCGATCGTTTAAATAGAGACAGCGGGCTGCCGTTAATCCCTGTTCGTAATTTTGAAAAGCAAAGCGGGAGAATCCTGCCGATGGAAACGCAGCGATTTGCTGTGCCGGGTATTGGTCATCACAGTCCCAAAGATGGAGGAACAGCTGGCGGGCTGTTTTTTCAGAGCAGCAGATCAGTATATTACTGTCGTTGGGAGAGGCGATCTGATACAGGGGACTCCCGTCTATTCTGACATAGCCGTTTTCCGCCAGCAGCGTGTCCAGCTGTTTTGCCGCAGGCTCTTCTTCTTCCGGCCAGTGAAGCCGCTTGGGACGGCAGCCGCTGAGTTCGGGACACGGCGCCTCTGACGAATCGTAAATCCGGTCCATTCCTTCTGTGCGAAACCGTTGATACAGAGTTTCCTCCTGTCCGGAGGCCGGTGCTGTCGCTATGTAAAGTTCCAAACTTATACACCTCGTTTTCCTTAAATCGTTAGCCTTATTATATCATATTTCTCTTTTTTTACTGTTAATTTTGTGTGTCCTGTGGTAAAATAAACACATTCTTATACAGGAGATGGAAGTATGAATCGGCAGGAAGCCTCTGATAAAATAGAAAAGCTGAAGGAAACTTTAAATGACTATTCTTATCGGTATTATGTGTTAGACGACCCGGCAGTCAGCGACGGAGAATATGATTTGCTTTACAGGGAGCTGTCTGCACTGGAGGAGGCGTGGCCGG
>CABQMV010000142.1 GCA_902465325.1 uncultured Oscillospiraceae bacterium | reverse complement strand
TGCTCCCCGGACAGGTCGTTTTCGTCTACCGGGTAGGTCAGAATTTCATATTCCACCTTCGCCCGGTCCAAAATCCGCATAGCGTTGGTCTTTTGGTATTTGTCTGTACTCATCTATAATATTTCCATCCTCCAGCCGCACAACATAGCGGCACTTTTCATATACAAAGGGATCATGGGTTGCCAGAAGAACCGTCATGCCAAAATCCCGATTCAGTTTTTTAAACAGCTCCATTACCTGACCGGCTGTCTCTCTGTCCAACGCACCGGTTGGCTCATCTGCAATCAAAAGCTTCGGAGAGTGAATCACAGCCCTTCCTATGGCAATTCTCTGCTGCTGTCCACCGGAGAGCTCCTCCGCCAAAGCCTCCCTTTTCTCCTCAAGCCCCAGGATCTCCAAAATCTCTGAAACCTTGCTGCGAATTTCCCTCCACTTTACGTCCGGGGCCAGCAGCAGAGGCAGCGCCAGATTATCGTACACGGATTTCCCCAGTATCAGGCCAAAATTCTGGAGCACAAAGCCTATCTCCTTATTGCGTACCCGGGCCAGCATTTTACCGGTAAAATGCTCAGCAGCCTGACCGTTAAAATAATACGCCCCCCTGTCAAAGGTGTCAAGGCAGCCAATAATATGCAGGAGCGTTGATTTTCCGGAGCCCGACACACCAATCACTGCGGTGAAGGAACCCTGTTCCAAGGTAAAGTCAACTCCTCGCAGGGCATGAACGCTGTTATTTCTTCCTGCGGCATAGGTCTTATGAATATTTTTCATCTCCACAATATTCATGATTCAAATTTCCTCCTTATGACTTCTAGCGGGCCTTGCCTCCGGTTCCTCCAAACAGCGTGAGCCGCAAGAATTCCCGACAGCACCAGCGCTGCTGCTGCCAACCACCAAAAGCTTTCATAACTAACAGAGAGATTCCCTCTCTGCTCTATAAAACAGGCTGCCGGTACAGCCAGGCCAATTGTAAACATCAGAGAAAACGCCGTATGTATCATCTGCATAGCCAAAGCATTTCCCGCCGTAGCGCCGCACAAAAAGAGGATCGCAATCCGTTTGCTGTTCTCCTCTATGGTAAGGTAATAATTGGATAAAAAGCCCGTAAGAAACAGTGCCCCGATCAAGATAAAAAAGACAGGAAGCTGTCCTAAATCCCTCCAAAAAGATTGCTCCATCTGATTTAGTTTTTTATCTGCGCTTTGAATTCCCAGAGACGCCGCTTCTCCCGGAAGAAAATCGTTCTTTAACCGGGCAAAGGCACTGAGCGTAAGAAATTCCTGCCCCTTTCCGGACACTGCCTTTCCCACAAGAATGCTGTCATTTACTGTAAAAACCCAAGAATTTGGCAGCACATTTTCTCTAATGATGCAGCATACATAAAAGGAAATCGGAATTCTTTTAACTGGCACCTCACTGCTGTCAATATACTGGCAGGTATAGGTCTTCCCCCTTTCAAAACTCCGGCTCATTGCTTCCGGCACCGCAACAATATAGTCACAGTCATAGTTCCCCTTCGGGAACCACTCCCCCTCTATCACTTCTTTTGACAGATACTCCAATACAGCGCTGTCATATACCAGCATATTAATTTTAGAAGTAAGCATATCTCCGTACAGGGAAAGCATCCCTTCCGTTCCCAGTACCGTTCCATTTTCTCTGCAGAAGCGAAGCTGGTTTGGATCCTCAGGATGAAACAGAACAATATTGTTCTGTTTCATCTGTCGGCAGTAGTCAATCCGTGCCCTTTTCTGTCCCACTTCCCCCATCAGAACACTCAATAGGACCGCACATAAAAACAATTCCACATATACAATCAGCAGTCTTGCAGAAAACGGATGGGTATAGGATAAGGTCAGCCGTACTTTTTTAAACAGTTTCATCGCCAGGCCCTCCTGTCTGCCACCGCAGCTCTCACAATCCGACGCACCGGAACCAAAAGAGAAATCCCGCACAAAAGCAAAAAGCTCCCTCCGATCACTGCCATTTCTCCAATGCTTAAATCGGAGCAGGAAAAGTATCTGCTTACTGTGGGATAAAGCAAAAGGGTATAAAACAGAAAAGAAAATAAAATACCAACAGCAGTGATTGTAAGAGAAGGAAAATAGGTATATACCAACAGGAAGCGGTTTCTCGCACCGCAGAGCTTAAGCAGCTGAAACCGGTAAATACTGCGCTTGATCAAAATCCAGTAAAGCCCCATTAAATTAAGGATGACCGCTGCCATGACCCCCAGAGAAAGTATCAGAGTCCGAATCAAAGAGTACAGGGCACCCTGGGATTGGGTATCATACCGACTTTGAGGGGGAACATATAAAAATTTCAAATAGTAATTAAACTGACTTTGTGTAAGAGGGGCTGTAAAAATCACGTTAATATCCGATATACAGCTGAGAGACCTGTCGTTTTGGAACGGGATTCGGCACATGGCCTGAAAGGGCAGGCAGCCACCGCCAGTCGTCTTGATAAAATCTTCCTCCGCCGAAAAATCCGACTCCGCTATCCCAATGACTGTAAATTCCTGGCCTGCCACCAATATACGGTCCCCAAGCCTGCAGTTGGGATAGGAAACTTTGCTGAGCACAGCCGTACAACTGCCCTCCTCTAATTCTTCCTCTGTAAACCATCGGCCCTCAGAAAGCCGCGGAAAAGCTTAGGTAAGGTTTAACTTCATACAATCCTGTTGTGTAAAGCAAGCCTTCCACACAGCAACCTCCTTCACCTGGTAATTTCCTGTATACTTTTCTGCAAAAAGAGGAGAGAAGCTCTCGAAGCCTTCAATTTCCGGGGCCCCTTCTTCTAAGAAGCATTTTCGGAGGCTCTCCGGATAAGAGCTGAATTCACAAAAGCTGGGATTTATATTATAAATCTGCTTTTCCTTTTCCAAAGACATCAGCTGCCTCCAATTGCTTCCCACCATACTGATAATCAGCAGTGCTGCACTAAAAGATAGAAACAGAGACAAAAAAACAACGATAACGCAGCCTGTATCATGGCGTAATAAAAAAAGCAGATCGGAAAACAGCAATTTACATTTTTTCATTTCTTCTCCCGCCCCTCTCCCTGCGGAAAAACCTTTGGAGCATCCCCTGCAGAAAAATGGCCAGCCAGAAAGCTCCCGCAAAATAAAGGATATTGGTAACATCCACTGGCTTCCACAAAACTCCTGTAAAAAGTCTGACTGCAAAAGAAACCAGCAAAGCTCCACAGGGTACAGAAACAGAAAAAACCGCACAGCGGAGCAGAGATGCCGGCTTCCGGGTAAGCCCCGAAAAGAAAAACCCATAAAAAATCCGGCCAGAAGCAGAGACAGCATCCAGGTCTGAAAATAATATCGGAAGCCTTCCTTGCCATAAGAAGCTACATAATCCGCTAAACGGGAAAATGGAATCCACACTACTGTTTCACTCAGAGGAACCATGGAATCCCCTATGGCTTGCAAGCCTTTCATATTGAGAGGAAGAGGAAGAAAAGAAAACTCAAAAAAGCAGTAGGCGCCCACAGTAAACAGCAGAGCCAAAATTGCAGTTGCCGCTTTTTTTGTTTTTGCAAACCGGACTCCCGCTAATACGGTAAAAACAAGAAGAAACAAAATGTATACAAGGTATCCTGCTTCAAGAAACATAGGCTCACCCTTTCTCCTTATTATATATGAGCTTGGGGAGAAATTCTCCCCAAGCCATTACAAAATTCCACCTATCCAACCTTCTCGAATTACACCATCTACAGTAGTATCAAAATAAAATGCATATCTTTGATTAATACCTTCTACCTTAAACCTATAGTAATTAGGAATTTGTATACCATCACTATCTTTTACAACAACAAAAGCCATATTACTAGCAACCTCCTCTTGTACATATATTTCTGCAGCTAAAGGCCATCCAAGTTATTTGTTATATAAAATCCGCTCCTCTACACAAGCAGCGATGCCAGCCCGATCAATTCTACAAGACTGAAAGCTAACCTTTACCTGCCTATATGGGGTATTAGCAGGCATCTGGACAGTAAAGTAACCCGGATTATGTGTATAAGTTTTATAGTTATTTGTTGCCAAATATGTATACTCAGAACAGTCAACTGTAGTACCTAATTGCAATATATAATTCTCTTCATAAACCACATCGTCTGCATATACAGTAAAAAATCCACATAATAAAATTATTGATAAAACCATTGTAATTATAAAAATCAATAAACTTTTACATTTCATAACAATACCTCCTTATTTTTGTCCTGTCCCTATTATGTAACAAGTGGAAAA
>CABQMV010000141.1 GCA_902465325.1 uncultured Oscillospiraceae bacterium | reverse complement strand
ATTCTTTGGCAGGGCTGGAGTTTGCCTCGGGAATACCGGGAACGCTGGGCGGCGGCTTTATTATGAACGCAGGGGCCTATGACGGAGAAATTTCTCAGGTGTGCGCCGGATCTCTGGTCTATGATGTAGGAGAAAAACAGGTGCTTTTTCTGAATAGAAAAGAGCAGTGCTTTGGGTATAGAAGCAGTATCTATCAGGAAAAGGAATATATTGTTCTGATGGGCTTTTTGGGTTTGGAGAAGGGAAATCCCAATGAAATCAGAGAAAAAATCAACGACTATACTGTCCGGCGCAGGGAGAAGCAGCCTATAGATATGCCCAGTGCAGGCAGTACCTTTAAAAGACCAAGAGGGGCCTATGCGGCAAAGCTGATTGAAGAATGCGGTCTGAAGGGGCTGACAGTAGGAGGCGCTCAGGTATCCGTGAAACACAGTGGTTTTCTTGTCAACATAGGAAATGCTACCTGTGCTGATGTTGTGACCCTGATTCAGCTGGTAAGACAGCAGGTGCAGGATAAAACAGGCTACCGCCTTGAGCCTGAGGTGAAGTGGATTGGAGACGAAAAGATAGATTTTGCGTCAGGAGAAATCAGTGTAGACTGAGAAATCGGGTGGGGGAATATGTCTTTTGCCGGAGAAGTGAAAGCACAGCTGTGCAGATGTGAGGTACGGACAGCAGAATTGGCAGCTTATGAGCTGTGGGGCCTGTCCATGGGCAGAAAAGATTATAAAGAACGCAGGCTTTTTTTAGAGCGGAAAGCAGGGGAGTATCAGATTTTTGCTCTGCAGCTGGAGGCGGGCCAGGCCAGAGCCTTTCTGCGGGGGTGTTTTATCAGCTGCGGTTCTGTTAACGCACCGGATAAAGAGCCTCATATGGAATTGCGTTTTCATAACGGGGAGGATATGGAGCTTTGCAGAGAGACTATGATTATGTCAGGCTTTCCTCCTCACGCTTCTGTACGGCGGGATTATTTGGTCCTGTATATTAAAAAAGCGGAGCGAATTGTTGAATTTCTTACCTATCTGGGGGCCTATAAAGCTGTATTAGATTTTGAAAATGCGCAGGTTAACAAAGAAGTAAACCGCAGTGTAAACAGAACGGTTAACTGTGATATGGCAAATATAGAAAGAACAAGGGCGGCAGGTCAGGAGCAAATTGATCAAATTCGTGATTTAATGGCCTCCGGTAAATTTCAGGGGCTTCCGGAAACTGTAAAGGAATTAGCGGAGCTGCGGTTGAAAAATCCGGATGCCACTTTAGAGGAATTAGGGCGAATGCTGACGCCGTCACTTTCAAAATCAGGCGTCGCTCATAGAATGAGGCAGCTGAAGGGATAGTTCTGCTGTTCTGAATCACGCATATTAAAAATGAAAGGATCGTTGGCGTCCGTTATAAAATAAAGTTTTTTGTGAAACAATGTTTTCCGTTAAAACTGTACTGTCGCAAGCCGCGCTGCTCCTTGCATCACCGACCTAGGTCTGAACTGAAACACGGAGCGGATATCAAAAAAAAGTGATAAAGCCAGCGTCTTTAGACGCTGGCCAGTAACAAAATTTTATAATCGCAGAGCACACTATCGTTAGACGGGTGGTGTTGATTATTTCTTTTTATTGAAGCTGTCTTTCAGAGAGACGGTTCGGTTAAATACAGGGTTTTCCGGTGTATGATCATCGTCTGTGCTGAAAAAGCCAGTGCGGAGAAACTGGAAATGTGAGTTTTTAGGGAAGGCGGCTAAATACGGTTCTACGACTGCATTTTCGCATACAGTCAGAGAATTGGGATTCAGATCTTCCATGAAATTATCTTTATCAGGACTTTCCGATAAAAAGAGCTGCTCATACAGATTCACTTTTGCGGGAATTGCGTTGTGAGCAGATACCCAATGAATGGTTCCCTTTACCTTTCGCCCTTCCAGCCATCCGCCTCTTGATGCGGGGTCATAGGTACAGTGTACCGTTGTAACTTTGCCGTTTGCGTCTGTTTCGTAGGAGGTGCAGGTTACATAATAGGCATATTTCAGCCTGACCTCATTTCCCGGAAAGAGTCGGAAATATCCCTTTACGGGCTCCGCCATAAAATCGCCCCGCTCAATATACAGCTCTCCGGAAAAGGTTACTTGACGGGTACCCATGCCGGGCTCCTCCGGGTTAATTTCTGCAGTAAATTCTTCTGTCATTCCGGGCTCATAATTATCAATTACCAGTTTAATGGGGTCCAGTACGGCCATGCCCCGGGGCGCTGTTTTATTGAGATCCTCCCGTATACAGTATTCCAGCAGGGCGTAATCAACTACACTGTTGCTGGTTGATACTCCCACGGTTTCAATAAAATTACGGATAGAGGCGGGGGTATAGCCGCGTCTTCTGAGACCGCACAGGGTAGGCATTCTAGGGTCGTCCCAGCCTGTGACGATACCGTTTTCTACCAGCTGGCGCAGGTACCGCTTGCTCATCACGGTGTAGGTCAAATTCAGACGGGCAAACTCTGTCTGGCAGGGGATAGGATCAAAGGGACCGCATTTCTCTACTACCCAGTCGTAAAGAGGACGGTGGTCCTTGAAGCCCAGATCACAGAGGGAATGTGTAATGCCCTCAAAAGCATCCTCCAGCGGATGGGCAAAGTCGTACATAGGATAAATACACCATTCGTCTCCCTTTCGGTGATGATGGGCATGCAGAATTCTGTATATAGCAGGGTCTCTCATATTCATATTAGGGGAGGCCATATCAATTTTTGCCCTCAATACACAGGTCCCGTCATTAAATTCCCCGTTTTTCATAGCTTCAAAAAGCCTTAGATTTTCCTGAACAGAGCGGTCCCGATACGGACTGTTTTTTCCGGGCTCGGTAAGAGTTCCCCGGTACTCTTTCATCTGCTCGGGGGTCAGGTGGTCTACATAGGCCAACCCATCCCGAATAAGCTTTACTGCACAGTCATACATACGGGGAAAATAGTCAGATGCATACAGCACGTTGGCCCAGTGAAAGCCCAGCCATTGAACGTCGTTCTGGATTGCTTCCACATATTCGGTATCTTCCTTGCTGGGGTTTGTATCGTCAAAGCGCAGATTACATTTTCCGCCGTATTTTTCTGCCGTTCCAAAGTCTATGCATACCGCCTTGGCATGTCCGATATGAAGATAGCCGTTAGGTTCCGGGGGAAATCTGGTATAGATTGTCTTTCCCTCATAGCGTCCGCCGGGCAGAAGATCTCTGTCAATGATATCATGTATAAAATTACCGGTGTCTAAATCACTCATTTTTTGCCTCCGAGAAGTTCTATTCCTTTTTCTATCCGCTTTATTGTTTCCTCTTTCCCAAATATTTCAGCCAGCTCTGTGGCGCCGCCGGGACTAGCCGGCAATCCGGACAGAGCAGTCCGCAGCGGCCAGAGAACCTGACTGTTTTTCCACTGCTTTTCTGCCGCCAGCGCACATAACGCCTCATACAGCTCCTGAGAGGTCCAGCTGCCCGTATAGTTCTGAAGGAATGAGGAGACAGCCTGTAAAAACAGGAGGGAGTTCTCCGGATCGGTTTTCATTTTTTTGTGTCGGTATATCTCCGGGTCATAGGGGGAGAGATTTCCGAAAAAAGCCACTTTCTCGGGAATCTCAGCCAGCACCTCTGTCCGTCCGTGAATCAGGGCGCATATTTTACGCAGTAATTCGGCGGGCAGGTTCTGGCCGAGAGCCTTTTCTATCCAGGGAACGGCGATTTCCTGAAAGGCCTCTGGAGAAAGCCTGCGGATGTATTCTCCGTTCATCCAGCGAAGCTTTTCCGGATCAAAAATAGCAGGAGATTTACTGAGCCCTTCAATGGTAAAATTTTGCTCCAGTTCCTTTAAAGTAAATAATTCCTGGGTTCCTCCCGGACTCCAGCCCAACAGCGTAATATAGTTGACAACAGCCTCAGGCAGATATCCTTTTGCAATGAGATCTCCGAAGGAAGCGTCGCCGTTTCGCTTGGAAAGCTTGCTGTGGGCGTCCTTCATTACAGGGGCACAGTGGATATAGGTGGGAATCTTCCAGCCAAAGGCTTCGTAGAGCAGGTTATATTTTGGCGTAGAGGAAAGATACTCGTTTCCTCTTACTACGTGAGAGATGGCCATCAGGTGATCGTCAATCACATTGGCAAAATTATAGGTAGGCATTCCGTCTGCTTTCAGCAGGATCTGATCCTCCAGTGTTTTATTTTCTACAGTAATTTCTCCATATACGGCGTCATGAAAGGTAGTGGTCCCCTCCAAAGGCATTTTCTGCCGGATGACATAGGGCAGTCCGG
>CABQMV010000140.1 GCA_902465325.1 uncultured Oscillospiraceae bacterium | reverse complement strand
TCAGTTGGTCAAAACGCAGGAAATAAAAAAAGACCCACTACCTTTCGATAGTGAGTCTTGAGGGAAACTATAAGCTATTATGTGATTTTAAGGGATTATACGGGAAATCACACATTGATTTGCTCCAAATTGGAGAACGGTTGGTGATTTTTGGTGACTAAAACGGAGATTTTAGCCTTTTTTTGACTCAAATCAATAGAGCTTTGCACCTGCTGGAATGTGGTTATCAACCATCAGAAGATGAAGTTCTTCTTCCTCGCCGCGCTTGTTAATTGCGGAGAGAAGCATACCGCAAGAGTCGATTCCCATCATCGGTCTCGAAGGCAGATTCGTGATCGCAATCAAGGTCTTGCCAACGAGTTCTTCGGGCTCATAAAATGCGTGAATACCGCTTAAAATCGTCCTATTTACGCCTGTTCCGTCGTCCAGAGTGAACTTTAAGAGCTTCTTGGATTTCGGTACTGCTTCACATTCAAGAACCTTTACGGCGCGGAAATCGGACTTAGAAAATGTCTCGAAATCGACGAAATCTTCAAAGAGAGGTTCGATTACTACGTTGCTGAAATCAATCTTTTCAGGGGCAACCGGAGCAGCTTCAACAGGAGCCGCAGCAGCCTTCTCAACCTTCTTGTCAGAGTCCAAAGGTTTCATTGTCGGGAAAAGCAAAACATCCCTTATAGCAGGCGAATCGGTCATCATCATGACCATGCGGTCAATACCAAACCCTATGCCTCCCGTAGGCGGCATTCCCACGCACAAAGCGTTCAGGAAATCCTCATCCGTATGATTTGCCTCTGCATCTCCGGCAGCAAAGGCCTCCTCCTGAGCCTTAAATCGCGCCCTCTGATCAATAGGATCGTTCAATTCCGAATAGGCATTGGCCATTTCCCATCCGTTTAAGAAAAACTCAAACCGTTCTACATAGTTGGGATCCTCCGGCTTCTTTTTGGTCAGCGGTGAAATCTCAATCGGATGGTCCATAACAAAGGTCGGCTGAATCAGATGCTCTTCAACATATGTCTCAAAGAACAAATTCAGAATGTCGCCCTTTTGGTGCCGGGCTTCATATTCAATATGATGTTCGTCTGCCAGTTTTTTTGCCTCCTCAGCAGTAGCAATCGCATCAAAATCCACATGGGCATATTTTCTGACTGCCTCCACCATCGTAATTCGTTCAAACGGCTTGGAAAGATCCATAGTATGATCTCCGTATGTGATAATCTCTGAGCCCGTTACCTCCTTGGCAACATAGCGGTACAGGTTCTCTGTTAAATCCATCATACCGTGGTAATCCGTATAGGCCTGGTAAAGCTCCATCAATGTAAATTCCGGGTTATGTCTGGTATCCAGCCCTTCATTGCGAAATACCCGGCCAATTTCATATACGCGCTCTAACCCTCCCACAATCAATCTCTTCAAATAGAGCTCCAAAGAAATTCTCAAATGGAGATCCTCATCTAACGCATTAAAATGGGTATCAAATGGCCTTGCCGCCGCGCCGCCGGCATTTTGCACCAGCATTGGCGTTTCTACCTCCATAAAGCCCTGACCGTCCAAATAGTGACGAATACTGCTGATTACTTTAGAACGCTTAATAAAAGTATCTTTCACTTCCGCATTCATAATCAAATCCAGGTATCTCTGACGGTATCGGGTATCCGTATTGGTAAGCCCATGGAATTTTTCCGGTAAAATCTGCAGACTTTTAGACAGCAGCGTAACAGCAGAAGCATGAATCGAAATTTCCCCGGTTTTCGTCTGAAAAACCTCGCCTTCGATTCCTACAATATCTCCTACATCCATTCGTTTAAAATCCCTGTAGCAATCCTCCCCGAGACTGTCCCGGGCAACATAGGCCTGTATCGTCCCCTTTAAATCCTGTATATTACAAAACGATGCCTTTCCCATAACACGTTTGGACATCATTCTTCCGGCAACAGAAACAACCGTACCCTTTAGACTTTCATAATTTTCCTTTATCTCTGTACTATGATGCGTAACACGGTATTTTGTTATTGTAAACGGATCCTTTCCCGCAGCCTGAAGTTCCGCCAGTTTCTCTCTGCGTATTTTCAGCAGCTGATTAATATCCGCCTCAGGCGCCTGATCCTTCCGATTCTCCTCGCTCAAAACTATAACCTCACTTTTTACTGCCGGGCAATTTGATATTCTTTATTTCATACTGAAAAATACCGGCAGGCGTCTGTACATCTACCGTCTCGCCGACCTTATGCCCTATAATGGCACTGCCCACCGGCGATTCATTTGAAATCTTATTTTCCAAAGGATTCGCCTCGGTAGAGCCTACAATATGGTACTCTACGTCTTCGTCAAACTCCACGTCATGAAGCACCACCACAACGCCCAGACTTACCTCTTCCGTACTCAGCTCAGATTCATCTATGAGAACGACGTTTTTAAGCTTACTCTTCAGCTGTTCTATCTTCATGGCATTTTCAGCCTGCTCCCGCTTTGCTTCATCGTATTCTGAATTTTCTGACAAGTCGCCGTGGCTTCTGGCCTCCTCCAGTTTTTTTGCTATCTCAATGGAACGCTCTCCATTTAAATATTCCAACTCGCTCTGCAGCTTCTCTAAACCTTCTTTGGTCAAATGTGTTTCTTTTTCAGACACTTTTAACACCCTTTCATTTGATATTTAAGTAATTGTTGTCCTTCAATATAACATCATGGGCGCCGCCCTCAATAATACTGGTGGAAGAGATCATGGTCATTCTGGCATTTTTATGAAGCTCTTCAATAGACATAACGCCGCAATTACACATAGTAGATCTTATCTTTCCTAAAGTAATATCCATATTATCCCTCAGGGAACCGGCATAAGGAACATAAGAATCCACGCCTTCTTCAAAAGACAGCCCTTCCTTTGCTCCCCCTAAATCATACCGCTGCCAATTTCTGGCCCGATTGGAACCCTCGCCCCAATACTCTTTCACATAACTGCCGTTTATATTCAATTTATTAGTAGGACTTTCGTCAAACCGCGCAAAATAACGCCCCAGCATAACAAAATCCGCGCCCATGGCCAACGCCAGTGTCATATGATAATCATGTACAATCCCTCCATCAGAACATAGAGGAATATATATGCCCGTTTTCTCAAAATATTCATCTCTGGCAGCGGCAACCTCTATAACGGCGCTGGCCTGTCCGCGGCCAATTCCCTTTTGCTCGCGGGTAATGCAGATAGATCCTCCGCCAATCCCGATTTTAACAAAATCTGCCCCGGCATCTGCCAGATACCGGAAGGATTCCGCATCTACTACATTTCCTGCGCCCACCTTAACGGTCCCGTTATATTCCTGATGAATAAATTCAAGCGTATCCTTCTGCCACTCCGAATACCCCTCCGAAGAATCAATGCACAAAACATCTACGCCGGCCTTTACCAGGGCAGGAACCCGTTCCCTGTAATCTCTGGTATTGATTCCGGCACCTACCATATATCGCTTCTGAGAATCCAAAAGCTCAAAGGGATTCTCTTTATGCTGATCATAGTCCTTCCGAAATACAAAGTATTTCAGACGGCCTTCCGCATCTATGATGGGCAGACAGTTCAATTTATTATCCCATATAATATCATTCGCCTCTTTCAGGCTGGTCTCTTCTGTTCCGTATATAAGGGACTCAAAAGGCGTCATAAATTCCCGGATCGGCGTATCCACTGACATTCGGCTCACACGGTAATCTCTGCTGGTCACCAGTCCCAGGAGTTTTCCGTCTGCTTGTCCGTTGTCGGTTATAGCAATAGTAGAATGACCCTTTCTCGCTTTCAAAGCCAGAACATCCGAAAGCGTATTATCAGGGCCCAGATTGGAATCACTTACAACAAAACCCGATTTATATTTCTTGACTCTGGAAACCATTTCTGCCTGCGATTCAATTGGCTGTGATACAAAAATAAAGGAAAGGCCTCCGTTTTTCGCCAAAGCAATGGCCATATTATCATCGGAAACAGCCTGCATAACGGCTGAAACCATGGGGGCGTTAAGATAGATCGAGGATTCCTCACCTTTTTTGTACTTTACCAGAGGGGTCCTCAAAGACACATTTCCCGGTATGCAGTCCCTTCTGGTAAGCCCCGGCAGCAGCAGGTATTCACTAAATGTATGAGAGGGTTCGCTGTAAATAAAAGCCAATACTATCACTCCTTCTGAATTATTTCAAATCACTTATCTTCTGGCCGCTTTTTCAATTTTTGGACTATAGCGCTTCAGAGCGTTCAGGATCCTGTCGTCAGGATCAAATACATACATTTTTACGCCACGG
>CABQMV010000139.1 GCA_902465325.1 uncultured Oscillospiraceae bacterium | reverse complement strand
GCTATTCTCTCCATAAATTCCCCTCACGGCAATCCCCAGCTTACTGCAGGAGTCCAGAACAGAATTAATTTTACCGGAGAGCACCAGTGCCGGTACGTGAACCATGGCCGAAGCCCGCAGCGCAGTTCCCGTGTTGGTCGGGCAGGCAGTCAGGTAACCAAATTCATAGGTAAATGCATAGTTTTTCTGCAGCACCGGTACCCGCTCATACTGCAGACACTCTTCATAAGCCTTCTGCAGCTGCAGACCGGGCAAAATGCTTTGAATCCGCAGGTGGTCCTCTTCGTTAACCATAACAGAGACGCTGCTCTCGCCAATCAGCAGACCGCAGTTCTTCTTGGACTTGGCCAAATCCTGACTGATAGAATGCGTTTCCACTAAATATTCCTTGTCAAGCTCCGGCAAATCCTTCATGGCCACAAAATTCATATTTTGTATACCGCTTTCCTGGGCTCCCTGTCTGGCCAGGTCAATTACCTGCTGCTGGGTCTTTTTGTCTGCCTGTGAGGGAAAGGGTATCTGTCTGAAATTTCTGGCCAGCCTGATTCTGGAACTGATAACGACATCTTGCTCCGGACCTTCCTGTATAAACCAATTATCCATTTACTTTCCCTCCCCCCTTTTATCCTGTATCTGCTTAATCTGATCTCTGAGAGCGGCAGCCTGTTCAAAATCCTCTCGGGCAATGGCATCCTTCATCTGCCGCTGCAGAGTCTCCAGCTCGCTCTGCGTTGTCTCAGCCATTTTACCGGTTTTCTCATCGTCGCTGGGAAGGGTAACAGGGGCGCTGCCATCCCCCTGGGGAATACTGCCGTGATGAAGGCAGTTCCCGTGTATTTTACGGAGCAAGGGCCGCATTTCATCTATAAAAGTAATATAGCATTCTGAACAGCCCAGCTTTCCCTCCTGACTGATCTGCGCCTGTGTCATACCGCAGACCGGGCATTTCTTTACATTCTTGGCCGACGGAATCTGACTGGTACTCCAAAGAGTATCTAAGCCCATCAAGCCGGACAAAATAGAACCAATTCCATCCATTGCCGTAGGAAACTGATTTCCGGTTTCCCTGGCACAGTCTGCACAGAGGTTGATAACGGATTTTTTATTATTTACTACCCGAGTCAGCCTCATGGTCGCCTGATTTTTTTTACATCTTTCACATAACATGTTCCATTCCTCCCTTACGGTATCCTTCGCCCTGTCTATAACATCAGCGACGATATAATATTTTTAAAAATATGAGCTCTCGCCCGGTCTCTCTCCTCCACCGGCAGCACATTCAATACTTTATCACTGAGGGCAGCTTCTATGATCCTGCCTTCTCTTTCGCTCAGTACTCCCTGCTGGCAGAAATTCTGCACAAAGATCTCTGCTGTCCTTTGGGAAATGCTGTCTCCCATCTCTGCCAAAACATGCATGAAATACTGGTCTGTCTGGTTGTCAAAATGGATCTGGCATATTTTGATACACCCGCCGCCGCCCCGTCTGCTCTCTACAAAATATCCCTTATCAGAAGAAAATCTTGTGGATATGACATAGTTAATCTGGGACGGTACACAGTTAAATTGGCTGGCCAGTTCATTTCTCTGTATTTCTACTGCGCCGCTGTCATTACCAGCCAGCATATCTTTTATAAATTCTTCTATCAGATCACTTAGCCTTGCCATTTTTTCACTTCCTCCCGCATTTTTATCTTTGACTATCTTTGACTATTATAGTATATCCCTTTTCGATAATTTTGTCAAGAAGACAAATTTATTTTTGATTATGCTGCTTTGTTTATATAGAATTGATTCTAGGCGGCATGTACAGCCTGAACTGTTGAAGTGAAACTTTATGCAGTTTCACTTTTTCTATAAATTCATATTATTTTGCAAAAATAAAAGGTTTAAATTTATACAGTTTGGCTAATAACGGCAGTGTTAACACGCTTGCACTCCGGGGATGCAATTTTATAGAGCACAATGTAAAAAGCAAAGTGTCCAAGCGAATTCTCCTCTTTCTGTTTCGATTTAGCAACTAATCAACTGTTGATATGTATAGCTCTAACAATCTGTTTAAACGTGATCATTTGTAATCCTAAAACGCACTTTATTAATTGCTCTACTTGATAGATCATTAAGAAGAAACCATTCAAAACCTCAAAATAACATATATAAGCAAATTATGGTTAAATAAAAGAATACAAATCTTTAGCCGGTAATTGCCAGGATGCCTACATTATAGGTTTTAAGGAACCAATAAAAAGAATTTAGCGCTAAAATAATAGCGATAACAGTAGTTTATAAGAATAAAGCTATTGGGCGAAAAGCTGCGGAATATGATGTTTTCATTCCTTCACTCTACTTTTATAAAAGCACCTGAAAGAAATTTCCTCAAAAGCCGAAGCGTCCTGTGACAAACGGCAAAGGAGGAGCGGCATGAACCGGCTAAAGCGCCCTTCAATTTTTATGAAAAATCATCTCAATTATGCACGCGGCCGTCCAACCGTAATTTTTCGCACCACATCCTTCACCTGTTTTTGAATTATAATATTCAAAAATCCCGCGTTTCTCATGATCAGCAAAGCGCAGCAGCGTTTCCCGGATCTCATTGGCAAGGTCGGCAAAACCATACCGGCGCAGCCCTTCAATAGCAAAGAAGGCATGATTGTACCACACGGGGCCACGCCAGAAACGAGCAGAGTCAAATGTAGGATCATTGAATGCGACCGAAGGCATCGTCGGGTAAAACAGATCATAATTTTTCGCATTTTCCGCCATTCGCCCTGCTTTATCTGCATCCGCGCAGCCGGCAAAAAGAAGTGTAAAAGAGGCAGAGGACAATACGGATGAAAACTCGCCTGTAAATCTGTCCCGATCAAGATAACAATTTTTTTCTACACACCAGAGCCGCCGATTGATTGCAGCCGCGAGAAGGTTTCGCTTTTCTTCCCATACACCGATGTCGTCCTCAAAGCTCAGCATATTTGCCATAGAAAGCAAAACATCGTAAAACATTATCATGTAGGCATTAAGATCTACAGTCAGATACTGGTTCACACCACGATCCCAGCGAGGAGAGTCGTCCATACCCGTCTCCCATTTCATATGCTGAAGCGGATTATCGTCAATTGTCGTTGCGTCATAATGAAACAGACCCGAAGGCTCATCAAAGCGCTTCATTCGCCAAAACCGTTCGTTTAAGGTATATTTTTCATAGGCCACTTTCAATTTCTCCTGATTGGCAGCGTGTTTATATACCTCTGCAAATGCCCAGGGAAATACGGGCGGCTTGGAATAATTATCCAATTTGCTGCCGTCCCTGAAAATCATGTCCGGGAAAATCCCGTCCTTACCCTGGAAGTCAAAGAAAATTTCAAACTGTTCGTATGCAAGCGCGGGATCAAAGCGGGAAACCGCAACAGCGTGAAATGCAGCATCCCAGTTCCATATTCCCTCACAATATTCTACCGGCGCAGGAACTATGCCACGGCGACCACCCCAGGTACAATTTTGATCAGTAACTATATTACCGATCAAAACGTCGGAAGCACGTTTTACCAGGTCTAGGTCCCGCGGAGACAATCTATTTTCGGCTTTAACCTCATCCAACCATTTATCTCTTTTCTCTGCTTTGTTTACCATTGTAATTTTGGCCTCTCTTACACACAATAATTTGTTATTACTATTATATCATTTCAAATAAGGAAATCAACTTTGTATTAAAGTTGATTTCCTTATTTGGCACGGATGTTCATAACGGATTTGTATGCAAGTTGTTCACTTTTTCTTTTCAGCATGGTATAGTAATAATGAGATATTTATTATATTGATGAATGTTGATGAATCTTGATGAAATTTACGAATTATTCATATGGGATAAATTCTACACAGATAAGAATATGAAGCAAAAATTGCGATTGGCATAAATGAAGTTAAAAAATTCAAATATATTTGCCCCTTTATTCAACCTGTGATTCCTAAAAAAGGCAAATGTATTTGGGAGCCTTGTGCAAAAGTGGTTGCTTTAAAAAACGGATGAAGAATATTGTAGAAGCAGGGCAGAAAAGGAAAATGACACCTCGTGGCTAATGGCCCTTGATGATTTTAAAAAACAAACCAAAGCATTGTGAACTATAGTCAAGTAAGTAGACACAAAATCAGCATAAAAATTTCTGGGAACAGTCGGCTCATGGATGCTGTTCCCGATACAAAGCTTCAGCCTCATTGGAAGCAAGTATGTTAAACGTACCATGCAGCCTTTTAGAATTGTTGCTTCTCAAAAATACCATATACTTTACCACAATCCGACTGATTCCGCAATACATATCGTTAAAAA
>CABQMV010000138.1 GCA_902465325.1 uncultured Oscillospiraceae bacterium | reverse complement strand
GTTTTCCATGTTGCAGATAGTAATGGCGGTATCGTTGGCATCCCTCATAACCTCGTACTCAATTTCTTTGTAACCGCGTATGGATTTTTCTACTAATACTTGACTTACCGGGGAAAGCCGCAGCGCATTTTTGGCAGTTTCTATCAGTTCTTCATCATTATCGGCAAAGCCGCCGCCGGTACCGCCTAAAGTAAACGCCGGTCTCAATACCACAGGGTATCCTATTTTATGAGCCACTGTCAGAGCTTCGTCTAAAGTATTGGCAATATCAGAATCGATAATAGGCTCTCCCAGCTTCTGACACATCTCCTTAAAAAGCTCTCTGTCCTCGGCCCGTTCAATGGAATCAAAGCCTGTCCCCAGAAGTTCTGTGCCGTTTTCCTGAAGAATCCCTTTCTTTGCCAGCTGCATGGCCAGATTCAAACCGGTTTGCCCTCCCAGGGTGGGCAGCAGCGCATCCGGCTGTTCCTGCCGGATAATTTTGGCTACAAACTGCAGGTTTAAGGGCTCCATATAAACCTTATGGGCAATATGGGTATCTGTCATAATGGTAGCGGGATTGGAGTTCGCCAATACGACCTCATAGCCGGCTTCTTTCAAGGCCAGACAGGCTTGGGTACCGGAGTAGTCAAATTCCGCGGCCTGTCCAATAACAATAGGACCGGACCCGATTACCAGTATTTTTTTTATGTCTGTGCGCTTAGGCATTGAACTCACCCCTTTCGTTGATATATTCTTCTACATATTGTATAAATCTGTCAAATAGGTAATCGCTGTCTTGAGGACCGGGAGCGCTTTCCGGATGGTACTGGACTGAGAATACTCTGTCGGCATGACAGCATTGTCCTTCGGCAGTATGATCCAGCAGATTGATGTGTGTCAGTTCCAGCTTGGTATTTTTTAGGCTTTCTGTATTGACAGCAAAGGAATGGTTCTGCGAGGTGATTTCTATTTTATCTGTCAGCAGATTTTTCACCGGATGATTGCCTCCTCGGTGTCCAAATTTCATTTTATAGGTTTCTCCGCCGGCGGCCAGCGCAATAATCTGATGGCCTAAACAAATACCGAAGATGGGAAGTTTCCCCCACAGCTCCCGGACTAAATTAATTACAGAGGGGACATCTGTAGGATCTCCTGGACCGTTGGATAGGAAAAGCCCGTCAGGTCTCAAATCCAATACTTCATCGGCAGTAATGGTATAGGGGACGACCGTTACATTACAGCCCTTTGCATTGAGCTGCCGTATGATATTATGCTTAATGCCGCAGTCTATGGCAACAATGTTATATTTATAATTGGAGGTTCTGGAATACCAGAGTCTTTTGCAGCTTACTTTGGAAACCTGGTTATGTACCCAGGGTGTGTTTCCCATTTCCTCCAGGGCAGAGGAATCCGGCCTTTCTTCGTCAACAATAATGGCCCGCATACTGCCTTCGTTTCTTATCATTCTGGTAATCTGTCTGGTGTCTACTCCCTGGATTCCTACAATTCCGTATTCACTCATCACATCGGCCAGAGTTCGGGTGTACCGGTAATTTGACGGATAATCGTTATATTCCCTGACAAGAAAGCCGCCCAGATGAGGGATTTTTGTTTCGTAGTCCTCATCCGTCAGTCCGTAGTTACCAATGAGAGGGTAGGTCATACATACAATCTGGTCACAATAGGAAGGGTCGGACATGATTTCCTGATAGCCTACCATGGAAGTATTAAAAACCACTTCACATATAGCCTCGTTGAAGGAGCCGAAGCCAGTTCCGTGAAAAACTCTTCCGTTTTCAAAAATTACTTTTCTCTTTTTTACGTTCATTAATTTCCTTCTCCTTACTTATGCTCTGTATACAAGCCGTCCCCTCGAAATGGTGGCCTCTACCTTGCCGGTGAGTGTCATGCCTTCAAAAGGAGTGCTTTTGCCTTTGCTTTTAAACTGCCTTGAATCTATTTTATAGGAAGCTTCTGTGTTTACCAGTACCCAGTCTTTCTGTGTTTCTGAGGCTGGCAGACCAATGATTTCAGCGGGGCGGAGGCTCATCAGCTTTACCAGCTGAGCCAAATCGAGGATGCCGCTTTTTACCAGTGTGGTATAACAAACTGGAAAGGCGGTTTCTAGTCCTACGATTCCGAAGAGACTCTCTGTAAAGGTCCCCCTCTTTTCTTCCTCCGTGTGGGGGGCGTGATCGGTGGCGATACAGTCGATGGTTCCATCCGAAAGCCCTATTTGAATCGCTCTTCTGTCCTGCTCTGTACGCAGAGGCGGGTTCATTTTAAAACGCCCGCTATTGTCTGTAATGTCATCCTGGCACAGTGCCAGCTGATGGGGCGTAGCTTCACAGGTAATGTTGGTGCAGCCGGCTTTTTTTGCCTGCCTTACCGCGTCTACAGACTCGGCAGTTGATATATGGCAAATGTGATATCTGACGCCAAGCTTAGCTGCCAGGGAAATATCCCTTCTCACCGGCACAAATTCAGATTCTGAATTGATGCCAGGAAGTCCGTAATGAGCGGCTGCTTTGCCGCTGTGGATGACTCCGCCGGTAGCAAGCGCATTATCCTCACAGTGAGCGGACAGCAGGCTTCCGACTCGGTAAATCTGCTCCATTGCTTTTTTCATTATTTCAAAAGACTGTATGCCCCGTCCGTCGTCGGAAAAGCCTACAGCACTCTGTGCCAGGTTTTCTATGTCGGAAAGCTGGACTCCCTGCTGATCAACGGTTATAGATGCATAGGGGAGTATCCTAATCAGGCCGTTTTGTCGGATAATGTCCTGCTGCCGTTTCAGATTTTCCAGGCTATGGGGAACCGGATTTAAATTCGGCATAGTGCATACGGTGGTATATCCTCCGGCTGCCGCTGCCGCTGATCCCGAGGCAATGGTTTCTTTGTTTTCAAATCCGGGCTCTCGGAAGTGTACGTGCAGATCCACAAACCCGGGCAGGGCATAAAGTCCTGTGCCGTCGATTGTAATATCCTGCTGACGAGCATCTCCCTGAAGAATTAGCTCTTTTTGTGTAAAATGCCCGCTATCATATACCTTAGAATTTTGAATCGTTATGGTTCCCATTGCTTATTTATCATCTCTCAAAGAACGGACCAGCGCGGCCATTCTTACATATACGCCATTTTCCATCTGTTTAAATATACGGGACTGAGGACATTCCATCACATCGTCTGCTATTTCGATGCCTCTGTTTACTGGGGCGGGATGCATAATGATCGCTCTCTTTTTCAGTTTATCTACGTTTTTCAGGGACAGCCCATATCTTTCGTGATACTGTTCTTTTGTCATATCACCTAAGGTTGCATCCCGCTCGAACTGAATGCGCAGCAGCATGACCACATCCGAGGTGGAAATTGCCCTGTTGAATTCTTCTGTTTCATAGTCCTTGTCCATATATTCTTCCGGACCGCTGATGACAACTTCCATCCCCAGCTTTCTCATTACATTATAATTGGTATGGGCTACGCGAGAATGAGCCACGTCTCCTATAATTGCTACTTTAAGGCCGCTGAACTGTTTAAATTCCTGTTTGATCGTCAGCAGATCCAGCAGAGACTGGGTGGGATGGTTGCCGGTCCCGTCGCCTCCATTTAAAATGGCAGCGTTTACGTGCCCATCCAGCTCCTTGTAGTATTCATTCTGTCGATGCCGGATAACCAGTGCGTCAACGCCAAAGCTGTCAAAGGTCTTTACTGTGTCATAGAAGGTTTCCTGCTTGTTCAGCGAAGAAATCTCCGGATCAAAAGAAATGACCCGCATTCCCAGTTTTTCTTCAGCTACTTGAAAGCTGTACTGTGTGCGAGTCGAGGATTCAAAAAATAAATTACAAGCAATCCGGCCTTGGAGATTGGGAAAAAATCCACCGTCACGGTAATACTGAGCTTCTGATAAAATATCGTCGATTTCATTTAAGTCAAGTTCATCCAGTGTAAGTAAATTCTTTGGCATAATGTCCTCCTCTTATTATTGCTTATTGTGGGGCCTGTCCGCCCCACGTAGCGCTTGTAATTCAAATTGCCTAATTATATCACGGGAGAAACGGCCTGTCAAATTGTATATGGTGAAGTATGAAGCTGTACTGCATCTGCCGCTGTGCTGTAAAAATTGCTTTGGAAATCATATTTTTCTATTGACAAGCTTTTTTTTGCATGGTATTATAATCAAGCTGTTTGGATACAGCGGCCCACTTTTTTGTGTGCACCTTTAGCTCAGCTGGTAGAGCAACTGACTCTTAATCAGTGGGCCCAGGGTTCGAGTCCCTGAAGGTGCACCACAGAGTGTCCGAAAACCCTGATTTTACGGGATATTCGGACACTTTTTCTATA
>CABQMV010000137.1 GCA_902465325.1 uncultured Oscillospiraceae bacterium | reverse complement strand
CTCAACAGTAGTAAAATCGTAGTAAATGAGGTGGTTTTGACCTGTCTGAAATGCCTGTGGATACAGTGTTTTCAAGGGATAATCAGGTTTCGGCTTGATTTTTTTTTGAAATTTCGACCTTTTACAACAGTCTCAGACATCTTCTCATGGTAAAATTCCCTACATTTTAATTTTCAATATAGGAGAGATGCGGTATGAAGATGTTTTACGAATATGTACCGGAATGGGGATGGCTTTGCCGGGTTTCCTCCGGTGCAGGAGCGCCTTTTCTTGTGAGAAGACCGGATGAACGAAGGTATAAGGAAATCCTCTACAGAAAGGCAGAAGCTGAAATGGTACAGGTAGCGGCTTATACTTGCCGGCACGGCGCCGTCTATACCTTGCTGAAGGATACAGACGATATAGGCGCCCGCCGGGTGATTAACGGCGCTAATGCCAATTACAGCAAATATAAAAAGCTTCTGGGAGAGGATACCTCCTTTGCAGACTGGGAACCGGCGCCGGTATTGTCCTACCAGGGATATCAGGAGTTGTTTCTGAAAATATTTCATCTGTTTTTTGTTGCCGATGGGGCAGTATTGGATGTATAATAGATGCGAAAATAAAGAAAAGGTGATGATGTTATGAATTTTGATATGCTGCATCCTGCAGATCAGCTGGTAATGCTGATGGAAAGAATTTATTCCTACGGCATGACCACTACTTCAGGCGGTAACCTTTCAATTTTAGACGACAATGGGGATATCTGGATTACTCCCGGCGGGATTGACAAAGGGACTTTGACCAGGGCGGATATTGTTCAGGTTAAACCTGACGGTACGGTCATCGGCATTCACAAGCCGTCCAGTGAATTTCCCGTACATGAGAGGATATACAGAGCAAGGCCTGATATAAAGGGCATTCTGCACGCACATCCGCCGGCGCTGGTTGCCTTCAGCATTGCGCGCATTATACCTGAGACAAAAATTATCCCAAATGTTGCTCAGATCTGCGGCAGTATGTCAATGGCGCCCTATGATGTTCCGGGCAGTCAGGGACTTTCTAAAAAAGTAACGGCTGAATTTGAAAAGGGGCACAATATGGTTATGCTGGAAAACCATGGCGTGTTTGTAGGAGCCGGTGATATATTTAAAGCCTTTATGGCCTTTGAGACCCTGGACTTCTGTGCCCGGGTAGAGATTGAAGGCAGAAAAATCGGTGCCATACGGGTTTTGCCGGACAAGTATCTGAGTACTTCTAAGGAAAAGCAGCAGGTGAAAATGGATGAATTTGTATGTACCTCCTACAGCAGTGAAGAAAGGGCTGCCAGGAGAGAAATGTGCAAGCTGATCCACAGGGCGTATGACCAGCAGCTGTTCACCAGTAGTCAGGGTACCTTTTCTCAGCGGCTGGCCGACGGCTCCTTTATCATTACGCCCTATGCCAAGGACAGAAAGTATTTGGAGGAGCAGGATATTGTCAGGATACAGGGGGACTGGTGCGAGGCAGGCAAGATTCCTTCCCGGTCTGTGCTGCTCCATAAGAAGATATATGACAAGCATCCGGAAATCAACTCCATTATTATTGCCCATGCGCCTAACATTATGGCTTTTGCCGTAACGGATGCGGAATTTGATTCCAGAACCATTCCCGAGGCCTATATTATGCTCAGGGATGTAAAGAAGATCCCCTTTGGCTCCAGCTTTATGCAGCCTGATATGGTAGCGGACATATTTGACCATATGACAAATATTCTGATTGTGGAGAATGACTGTGTTATTGTTACCGGAGAGAATCTGCTGAACGCTTTTGATAAGCTGGAGGTAATGGAATACAGTGCCAAGGCCGTGGTGGCTTCTAAGTCTATCGGAGACATTGTAGAGATCAGCGACAGCGAAGTAAAGGATTTAAGAGAGGCGTTTCATTTCTAATGGCGATGACAATGACCCAAAAGATACTGGCTTATCACGCTGACAGGACAGAGGTTTCTGCCGGACAGCTGATTGAGGCCAGCTTGGATATGGTGCTGGGAAACGATATTACGGCACCGGTGGCAATTGATGAAATTGAAAAGCAGTTTGCCGAATATAAGGTGTTTGACCGGGACCGCATTGCGCTGGTCCCGGACCATTTTACCCCCAATAAGGATATAAAAGCTGCCGAGAACTGCAAACGGCTTCGGGAATTTGCCCGGAGACAGCAGATTACCAATTACTTTGAAATTGGGCAGGTGGGCATTGAACACTGTCTGCTGCCGGAGAAGGGTCTGGCTGCAGCCGGAGATTTGATTATCGGCGCGGATTCTCACACCTGTACCTATGGGGCGCTGGGCGCTTTTGCCACAGGGGTAGGGAGTACGGATATGGCTGCGGGAATGCTGACAGGAAAGTGCTGGTTCAAGGTGCCTGCCGCCTGCCGCTTTATACTGACGGGAGCGCCTGCCAGATGGGTGAGCGGAAAGGATATTATTTTACATATCATTGGCAGAATTGGTGTAGACGGAGCCCTGTATCAGTCTATGGAATTTACAGGCGACGGCGTGGCCCATCTCTCTATGGATGACCGCTTTACCATGGCGAATATGGCTATAGAGGCGGGGGCTAAAAATGGAATTTTTCCTGTGGACACCAGGACAGAGGCTTATATGGAGGGGCGGGTACAGAGACCCTGGAAAGTTTTTGAGGCAGATCCGGATGCGGCCTATGAGCATACGTATACTGTGGACCTGAGCACCTTAAAGCCTACAGTCGCTCTGCCTCATTTGCCGGAAAATACCAGAGAGGTAGACAGCTTGCCTAGGATTGAAATTGATCAGGCTGTAATCGGTTCCTGTACCAATGGACGGATTTCTGATTTGAGGACGGCGGCAGATATTTTAAAGAACAGAAAAATTGCGCCGGGAGTCAGAACGCTTATTATTCCCGGCACGCAGGAGATTTATCTGCAGGCTTTGCAGGAGGGACTGCTGGAGATTTTTGTTCAGGCGGGGGCTGTGGTGTCCGCGCCCACCTGCGGTCCGTGTCTGGGCGGACATATGGGGGTACTGGCAGCGGGAGAGCGGTGCGTCTCTACCACAAATCGTAATTTTGTGGGCCGTATGGGACATACAGAGTCAGAGGTATATCTGGCAAGTCCGGCAGTAGCTGCGGCGTCGGCGGCAGCCGGCTATCTCTGTTCGCCGGAAGCGCTGGAGTAGAAGGAGCAGAAGACATATGCTTGTTAATGTATTAGGAAATGTATTTAAATACGGAGATAATGTAGATACGGACGTCATTATTCCGGCCCGTTATCTGAATATTATGGATCGAAAAGAGCTGTCTGCTCACTGTATGGAGGATTTAGACCGTACCTTTACGGAAAAAGTCAGACCCGGCGATGTGATTGTAGGCGGGAATAATTTCGGCTGCGGATCTTCCCGGGAACATGCTCCTATGGTTATCAAGGAATGCGGCATAGGGGTGGTAATAGCCAAGAGCTTTGCCCGGATTTTCTATCGGAATGCTGTGAATATAGGACTTCCCATTATGGAATGTCCGGAGGCCTGTCAGGCTATTGAGGCCGGTGACCGGGTGGAGGTAGCCTTTGCGGAGGGAAAGATATGGGACAGGACGCGGGATCTGGTATTTCAGGCGGCTCCTTTTCCCGAGTTTATACAGGAGATTATCCGTGCCGGCGGTCTGATGAACAGAATTAGAGCTTCCGGCGGCAGATCATGAAAGGACGGCGTATATGAAAAAAATTGCAGTTATGGCCGGAGATGGCATTGGCCCGGATATTACAGAGCAGGCTGTTAAGGTGCTGCGGGCTGTGGAAAAGCGCTTTGGCACGGCTTTTCAATATCTTCCTGTGCTGGCCGGCGGTGCCGCCATTGATGTCTGCGGAGAGCCGCTGCCCAGAGAAACTGTGGCAGTATGCAAACAGTGCGACAGTGTTTTGCTGGGTGCGGTAGGCGGCCCTAAGTGGGATGTTCCCGGCGCCCCTCGGCCGGAGCAGGCGCTGCTGGAAATACGAAAGGAACTGGAGGTCTTTTCTAATTTAAGGCCTGCAAAGCTGTTTCCACAGCTGCAAAAGGCTAGTCCGCTGAAGCCGGAGCTTTTAACAGAGGGCGTAGACATCCTGATCGTCCGGGAGCTGACGGGCGGCATCTATTTTGGCGCCAGCGGAGTGAGCAGCGACGGACTTTCCGCCTTTGATACAGAATGCTACAGTGTACAGGAAATTGAACGGGTGTGCCGCCGTGCCTTTTCGTTTGCGGAGAAACGCCGGGGCCGTCTTTGCCTGGTGGACAAAGCCAATGTACTGGAATCCTCCAGACTCTGGCGCAGGGTATTTCATAGCATCGAGAGGGAGTACCCTCAGGTAGAAACCTGCTGTATGTATGTG
>CABQMV010000136.1 GCA_902465325.1 uncultured Oscillospiraceae bacterium | reverse complement strand
GCGGTATCCCTTGACAAAAATGATTCTCCGGAAAGCCATATGAAGGACACCCTTTATGCCGGCGCAGGATTGTGCAACGAAGCCTCTGTAAAGGTATTGGTTGAGGAAGCGGCAGGGAATATCGGTAAGGTATGCCAATACGGAGTAAAGTTTGATAAAGCGCCCAATCACAGAGAGCTGGCTTTGGGCAGAGAGGCCGCCCACAGCACGAACCGCATTATCCACGCGGGAGATTCTACCGGAAAAGCAGTATGTGATACCCTGATCCATAGGGCTTCCCAGAAAAAGAATATTCATATTATTGAACGCATCTGGGTGCTTGACTTGTTGGCTGAAGAGAAAAAGTGCTACGGTGTTATTGCTTTAGATGAGAAGACCGGTCAATATAAAGTTTTTTACGCAGGGCTTGTCATATGTGCTTCCGGAGGATTTGGCCAGCTGTACCAGTATACCACCAACCCGGAGGTCTCTACCGGCGACGGAACTGCCTGCGCCTACCGGGCCGGGGCTCCTGTTATGGATATGGAATTTGTGCAGTTTCATCCTACTGTGCTGTATCACGAAAGAAATCGAAGCTTTTTGATTTCCGAGGCGGTGAGAGGAGACGGGGCAGTACTGAGAAATGCCTCCGGAGAGCGGTTTATGCCCCGGTACCATGAGCTGGCGGAGCTGGCTCCCCGGGATGTAGTGTCCCGCTCTATTTTTAAAGAAATGAAGCGAACCGGAGAAAGCCATATGAATTTGGACATCACGCACAAAGACAGGGCGTATCTAGAGCAGCGATTTCCTATGATTTTTGCTACTTGTCTGGAATACGGGATTGATATGTCCAAAAACACGATTCCCATAGCCCCGGCAGAGCATTACTGTATGGGCGGAATTAAAACAGGAATTGACGGGGAGACCGCCATTGAGAACTTTTTTGCCTGCGGAGAGGTAGCCTGTACCGGTATTCACGGAGCCAATCGGCTGGCCAGCAATTCTTTGCTGGAGGGGCTTGTTTTCGGGCGCCGTATCGGGGAAAGGGCTGACGCTATTTTATCCGGGGGAGGTCCGTCAGAAAAGCATTTTGTTTACCGGACCGAGCGGAAGGGAAAACCGGAAAATTATGACCCCGGGGAAATGATACGGGAACTGAAGCAAACCATGACTCAGCTGGTGGGGATTGAGAGAGATGCAGCTTCTCTGCAGACGGCTCTTTCTGCCATAAAGGCAATGCGTACCCGGATTCAGGATATGGAAAACACGGCGGCAGAGGATTTTATTTTGCAAAATGACACTTTGCTGGCCCAGATTATTGTGGAGTCTGCTCTGGAACGAACAGAAAGCCGGGGAGCCCATTACCGTTCAGATTACCCGGAACGAAACGATGCGGTTTGGCAGCGGAATATAGAGAGAAAGGTGGAGTATCCATGCTGAATTATGATCAGATTGACAGGATTATTCGTCTGTCCCTGGAGGAGGATATGCCCTTCGGTGATATTACGACAGAAAATATTATTTTAGAAGACAGTAGGTCTACAGCCCGTTTTCTTGCCAAGGAGGCCGGTATAATAGCAGGACTGCCTGTAGCGGAAAGAACTTTTACTCTGTTAGACAGCAGGACCTGTTTTACTGTGCTGAAGCCTGAAGGCAGCTGGGTGGAGAAGGGGGATGTGATTGCTACAATAGAAGGTCCCACGATTGCTATTTTGGAGGGAGAGCGTACTGCTTTAAATTTACTGCAGAGGCTGTCCGGCGTGGCAACCAGAACACATGGGCTGGCTTCGTTAATTGCGGATACTTCTGCCTGTGTAGTGGATACACGGAAGACGACCCCAGGACTTCGCTATCTGGAAAAATATGCTGTACGTGTAGGAGGAGGACAGAATCACCGGTTTTCCCTGTCGGACGGAGTCCTGATCAAGGACAATCACATTGCCGCGGCTGGAGGCGTCAAGGAGGCTGTCTCTGCTGTCCGCGGGAGGATTCCCCATACTATACGCATTGAGGTAGAGGTTGAAAACCTGGATATGGTACAAGAGGCCATAGAGGCGAAGGCGGATATTATTATGCTGGATAACATGGATGACCGGCAGATGCGGCAGGCAGTAGAGCTCATTGACGGACGGGCGCTGGTAGAGGCTTCTGGTGATATTGATGAGGAACGGATTTGCAAAGTTGCCGAGACCGGGGTAGATATTATTTCCATTGGGCGGATTACGCACTCAGTAAAGGCTATGGACATCAGCCTTCGCTTTCTCTAATTGAAATTTCTGTATCGGCCGGGCGGCACGGTATCAGATATACGGTGCCCCGGCCTATTTTTATTTCAGTGGATAAAATAAATGTATATCACTTTATTCTGATGGGAAGAATAGCCATTGGAGGTTGATATACATGAAAAACTTTTTCAAGACCAAAGGCTATTATATCATTTTAATTGTCTGCATTGTGGCTACCTGTGTGGGCGGCGTAGTAGCACTGCAGCGTTCAGGCGACGATGATCAGGAAATACTTTCATACACTACAGCTTCTCCGGCTCCGGGGGCTTCTTCCGGGAACCAGAGCCCCGGTAAGACACCGGCGCCTACGGATGTAGCGGCTATGAACCCTGTAACACCGGAGCCTTCCGCAAATCCGGATGCTTCACCGTCTCCTAGTCCCGCACCGGTGAAGATGACAAAGCCGGTAGAGGGGGACATTATACAGGCATATGCGGCAGACCGTCTGGTCTATAATAAGACGCTGCAGGAGTGGCGCACGCATAAAGGGCTTGATATCGCAGCTGATTCTGGAACCGATGTACTGTGCGCCTACGTGGGGACCGTGTCGGATATTAAATATGATCCCCGGTACGGAGATACAATTATAGTAGATCACGGAGCAGGCCTCAAAACAGTATACTGCGGGGTCAAGGCTGCAGAGGGAATTGCAGTGGGACATGCAGTAGAGGCGGGCACTGTATTGGGAAATATCTCCGGAGACATTTTCTGTGAAAAGGAAGACGGTGCCCATCTTCACTTTGAGATACTGCAAGATGGTAAAAATGCAGACCCGGGTCTGTATTTGGGATGAGCCTGTAAGTCATAAGCTGCACAGTGGACAGCGGCGGTACAATTTTGTATCAGGCTATACTGCAAAAATTTTCATATAGGGGTTGACAAATGGTTTTATATGGTTTATGATAGCCATTGTTAACAGCAAAGGCGCTGTGAGTTTAAGGACTCACAGCGTTTTTTCTTATATCTGGGGTTTGAAAAGGGGATCCCTGTAGCGGAACATTTATGTTAACAGGAATTTCAGTTAAAGGAGCGAATTGAAAATGAAGAATGTCCCTGAATTGTTTGGCAGTATGGTATTCAACGATGCGGTTATGCGGGAAAAGCTACCGAAGGATATCTACCAGTCCCTTAGAAAGACAATAGAAGAGGGAACGGATCTTGATATTACTGTGGCCAACGTAGTGGCAAATGCTATGAAGGACTGGGCAATAGAAAAAGGTGCTACCCACTATACGCATTGGTTTCAGCCGATGACAGGTATTACCGCGGAGAAGCATGACAGCTTTATTTCCCCTCAGTCTGACGGCAGTGTAATTATGGAATTCTCCGGCAAGGAGCTCATTAAAGGAGAGCCGGATGCCTCCAGTTTCCCCTCCGGAGGTCTGCGCGCTACTTTTGAGGCAAGAGGATATACTGCGTGGGATCCTACTTCCTATGCGTTTATTAAAGATGATGCGCTCTGTATTCCCACAGCGTTTTGCTCTTACAGCGGGGATGTATTAGACAAAAAGACCCCTCTGCTGCGTTCTATGGAAGCGCTCAGCGAGCAGGCGGTAAGAGTATTGAAGCTTTTTGGCCATAACGATGTGAAGTCTGTAAAATCTACCGTGGGACCTGAACAGGAATATTTTTTGGTAGATAAAGAAATTTATAAAAAAAGAAAAGATTTGATTTTGACCGGAAGAACGCTGTTTGGCGCAAAGCCTCCCAAGGGGCAGGAGCTGGAGGATCATTATTTCGGCGTTATTAAACCGAGAGTTATGGCGTACATGGAGGAGCTGAATGAGGAGCTATGGAAGCTGGGGATCAATGCGAAAACGGAGCATAATGAGGTTGCGCCGGCGCAGCATGAAATGGCCCCGGTGTTTGACACGACGAATATTGCCACAGACCATAACCAGCTGACAATGGAAATTATGAAGAAAGTGGCGGACCGGCACGGCATGGCCTGTCTGCTTCATGAAAAGCCTTTTGCCGGCGTGAATGGAAGCGGAAAGCACAATAACTGGTCTATTAGTACCAATACTGGAAGAAATCTGTTAAATCCCGGAAAGAAACCGGAAGAAAACAAAGAATTTTTGTTGTTTTTAAGCGCGGTGATTTCTGCTGTTGACGAATATCAGGATTTGCTCCGTATGTCTGTGGCTACGGCGGGAAACGACCACAGATTA
>CABQMV010000135.1 GCA_902465325.1 uncultured Oscillospiraceae bacterium | reverse complement strand
GAGGTTCAGGCGGCTGCAGAGAAATACGCAGTGCTGTATGCACAGTTTGTTGCCAAAAACGAGGAGGCCGGAACGGCGAAAACCAATCTGCAGATTGCCGCGGCTATGGCTGCTGCAGAATCGGAGGGGACAGAGGCGGAAAGTCTGTCTAGCATCAGCACCAGTATTTCCAAAAGTACAGTGACCTCTCTTTTAACTGCGCAGAACTTTGATATGCCGGCGGGAAATTTATCGGAAGGCGGCAGTGATTTTGTTATCAGAACCGGCAACAAAGTGGAGAGCTATGAGGAACTTTGCGCTCTGCCGCTGATAAACGTTCCCACCGTTGGTGTGGTAATGCTTTCGGATATCGCAGAAATTACAAAGCTGGATAACTCTTCAGAGCTATATGCCCGAGTAAATGGAGAGAACGGCGTTATGCTTTCTGTTTCCAAGGAGCCTCAGTACAGTACAGCGGATGTTTCCAATATACTGTATGAAAAAATGAATTCCCTGCAGGAGGAATACAAGGGACTTTCCTTTACCGTGCTCAGCGATCAGGGAGAATATGTGAACATCATGGTGGATACTATCATTCAGAATTTAGTGATAGGCGGTCTGCTGGCGGTATTTGTATTGCTTATTTTTCTGAAGAGCATAAAGCCCACTTTTATTGTAGGGGTTTCTATTGTTATTTGTGTCATTACCACCTTTGTTCTTATGTATTTTACCGGTATTTCGTTAAATGTAATTTCCATGTGCGGTCTGGCGCTGTCAGTAGGAATGCTGGTAGATAACTCCATTGTAGTGGTGGAGAATATTTTCAGACTGAAATCCGAGGGGCTTCCTATCCGTCAGGCAGCGGTGGAGGGAGCGAAACAGATGTCCGGGGCGGTGACAGCCTCTACCATTACGACCGTGGTGGTTTTTGTGCCGATTATTTTTACGGACGGTCTAACAAGACAGCTTTTCACTGATATGGCGCTGACCATCTGCTTTGCGCTGCTGTCTAGTCTGGCGGTAGCACTTACGCTGGTTCCTATGGCTTCTGCGGGAATGCTAAAAAGAACGGAAATAAAGGGGAACAAGACGTTTGATAAGATTACCGGAGTTTATGTGAAGCTGTTGGATAAAACACTGCAGCACCGGTGGGTTTGCATTGTGCTGGTGGTTGTCTTACTGGCTGCCAGCATGGGGGCCGCTTTTTCTGCAGGGACGGAGCTGTTTCCGCAGAGCGATTCCGGAAATCTGTCTCTCTCTGTAGATCTGCCGTCTGATTACAGCCCTGAGGAAAAAGCCGAGGCGTTGGATGCGCTTTACGAGAAAGTAAAGGAGGTAGAGGCGGTAGAGACCGTGGGTATCTTAAGCGGGACCTCCGACGGAGGGGTCATGTCTCTGATGGGAAGCGGCGGTACCAGCTGTTATGTACTTTTAAAAGAAGACAGGGAGCTGACCACCAATCAGGTTGTCCAGAGGCTCCAGGATTCTGTATCGGAGCTGGATTTTGAAGTAGAGGTGGCCTCTTCCTCTATGGATATGTCTGCACTGACAGGAGGTCAGATTGTGGTAGAGGTAGAGGGTCATGAGCTGGATGATATCCGTGATACAGCTCAGGCTCTTGGCGTGCTTTTAAAGGACCTGGAGGGAGTTCAGGAGATTGATAACGGACTGGGAGATCCCACCAATGAGCTGCGTATTGTTGTGGATAAGGAAAAGGCGGCTTCCTATAATCTGACGGTGGCTCAGGTTTATATGGCTGTTGCTGCCCGGTTCAGTGCGGCTACTACTGCCACTACGATTTATGAGGATAGTACGGAATATGAAATTTATGTATATGATGACCGGGATACCTCTGTTTCAAAAGACGATTTGACCGGCATTGAAATTACAACACAGGATAAGGAACAGATTCCGGTATCGGAGATCGCTTCTTTGGAGGAGAGTACAGGTTTCTCCTCTATCAGCAGAGAGAATGGGGCCCGGGTCCTGAAGCTGACAGGTTCTGTTGCGGAAGGGTATAATGTAGGGAAAATCAACAGTAAAATTGAAGATACTCTGAAGAACTTTGTGCCTGAAGGAGACTGTACTGTAGAGCTGAAAGGGGAGAATGAATCAATTCAGGAATCTTTCAAGGATCTATATCTTATGCTGATTCTGGCAGTAGTATTTATTTATCTTGTTATGGTTGCACAGTTCCAGTCTCTTCTGTCCCCCTTTATTGTCATGTTTACCATTCCCCTGGCCTTTACCGGCGGATTCATCGCCCTGTTTCTTACCGGAACGCCCGTCAGTATTGTGGCCCTGATTGGCCTGATTGTACTGGTAGGGGTTGTGGTCAATAACGGTATTGTATATGTTACCTGTGTTAACCAGCTGAGAGAGGAACAGCTCTCTGTGCACGAGGCGTTGATAACCGCTGCCCGCATGAGGATCCGGCCGATTGTCATGACCTCTCTGACTACGATAATCGGACTGCTGTTTTCTGCTCTGGATTCCAGCGCAGGGGCGGCTATGCTGAGACCGGTCGCGATTACAGTAATTGGCGGTATGCTGTATTCTACCTTGCTTACGCTGTTCTTTGTACCGGTGATATACAGTGTGTTCCATAGGGGAAAGGGAACGGGGAGCAGTAAGACATTATGAAGACCTGTATCCAGCATCCGATCCTGCCTTTTTATAGAACGGATTCCCGTTTTCTTATTCTGGGGAGCTTCCCTTCCGTTAAATCCCGGGAGCAGATGTTCTTCTACGGGCATCCGCAGAATCGGTTCTGGCCTGTTATTTCTGGTATGTTTGGCTGCAGTGTGCCTGTATCTGTTCAGGAAAAGAAGGCCCTTTTACAGGACTGTAAAATTGCAGTATGGGATGTTATTGCTTCCTGTGAGATTGCAGGAAGCTCTGACAGCTCTATAAAAAAAGTGGTTCCCAACGATATTTCTGTTATTTTAGAAGGGGCGCAAATTGAAAAAATTTTTGTAAATGGTAAAACGGCTGAAAAGTACTATAATAGATATATAAAACCAAAAATTGGTATTACTGTCAAATGTCTTCCTTCCACTTCCCCGGCAAATGCTTCCTGGTCTTTGGAAAAATTGACGGAGGCCTGGCGGACAGCCTTCTTTGAGGAGGACGGCGCGGAATAGACGTATTACAGCAGAGTACTTGACATAGGCTCTGCTTTGTTTTACAATATTCATATCATCAAATGATGATATGAATATATAATTATATAATAAAGCATATGCGGAAAGGGATTTTATGAAAGAGGCAAAGGAACATTTTATACCAGAGCTTGAAGATTTACAGAAAATGGCAGCCTTGTACAGGCTTTTTTCCGATGCTTCCAGGCTTTCCCTGCTGTACCTTCTGTTAGAGCAGGAGCTGTGCGTTTGTGAAATTACCCAGCGTATGCAGATGAATCAGTCTGCCGTATCCAACCACTTGAAGCTGCTGCGGGCGGGCCGTCTGGTAAAATTCCGCAGAGAGGGGAAGCATTCCTTTTACTCTCTGACAGATGGGCATGTGGCAGCCATACTGAAGCAGGGACAGGAGCATTTAGCAGAAATGGCTGACGGCGGAGAAAGAAAGGATGAGGGACATGAAAAAGATTTATAAGCTGAAAGGTCTGGACTGTGCGAACTGCGCAGCGAAGATGGAAAGAAAAATACAGAAGATCCATGGAGTAACTAGCGTAAATATCAGCTTTATGACAGAAAAACTGATTCTGGAAGCGCCGGAGGAAGCCTTTGAGACGGTTTTGACGGAGGTACAGAAGGTGATCTGCCGTATTGAACCGGATTGCCAAATTGTAATGTAATAGGTACCGGCAGAGGGTTGCTTTCCTGCTATGGTACCAGTATACTAATAGAGATGGACAATTCTTCTAAAATAATTTTATTTGAGCAAACACCTATTGGCAAGGCTGTAGCGAAGCTGGCTGTGCCTACAATTCTAAGTTCGCTGGTAATGGTCTTGTACAATCTAGCGGATACCTATTTTGTAGGAATTTTGAACGATCCTGTTCAGAATGCGGCTGTGGCGCTGGCGGCACCGGTTTTACTGGCTTTTAATGCAATCAACAATTTATTTGGGATTGGCAGTTCTAGTATGATGAGCCGGGCGCTAGGGAGCAGGAACTATGAAAATGCGTACCGCAGTTCAGCTTTTGGCTTTTACTGTGCGCTGCTGTGCGGGCTGATTTTTTCTACCCTGTGTACTCTTTTTAATTCCGGACTGCTGACTCTTTTGGGCGCCGACAGTGAGACGGCAGGCGCATCCGCTGCTTATATCAAATGGACGGTATGCTTTGGGGCTACGCCGGCAATTTTGAATGTGGTTTTGGCCTATATGGTGAGGGCAGAGGGGGCTTCCCTCCATGCCAGCATAGGGACTATGAGCGGCTGCTTTTTCAATATCCTGCTGGACCCGTTGTTTATTCTTCCCGGCGGTCTGAACATGGGGGCAGAGGGAGCGGCTTTGGCTACTTTTCTTTCTA
>CABQMV010000134.1 GCA_902465325.1 uncultured Oscillospiraceae bacterium | reverse complement strand
TTAACTTATGTTTTAAAAATTACTAACTATAAATTTTATTATATATTTATTTTTGCGGCAATTTTTTTGGGTAGCGGTCTGGGCTTCTACTCCAGAATTTCCGGCTGGGATGATATTTTGCACAGTTTGAGCGGTGCTCTGCTTACGGCGCTGGGTTTTTCTATTATGCTGTTGTATAACGACCGGTCAAGGCAGGTCAGCGGGAAGATCTCCGCAGGATTTATGGCGGTATTTGCTTTCAGCTTTGCTCTGGCGATAGGTGCGGTATGGGAGATCTATGAATATGTGGGCGACGGTCTGATGAACATGAGTATGCAGCGGTTTCTGGCAGAGGATGGTTCCGGCTTAGTGGGCCGCACCGCGCTCTACGACACTATGAAGGATATTATTGTTGATGCTTCCAGTGCATTGATTGCATCTATTGTAGGCGGTTTTGCCATAAGCAGAGGGAGAAAAAAGAAGGGTGATTAAGAAAGAGGAAGCCAGAGCCATTGTAAAGCGGTACAGAGGGCAGCTGTCACGGGAAAGTCTCTGCAAAAGCAGCATGGAAATCTGTGAAACAATTTGCGCTACCGATTGTTACAAAAGCGCTTCTACGGTTTTTTGCTATGCTGCGGTAAACGGTGAGGTGGACCTTTCTGTTCTGATCAAAAGAGGCTTGCGGGAAGGAAAGTGCATCGCCCTGCCAAAAACAGAAGGGCCAGATATGCGGTTTTATCTGATTGATGACATCGCTCAACTGCTTCCGGGTTTTATGGGAATACCGGAGCCTGACGGCTGTGGGAAGCCCATAGTGCCGGAGTCGCGGGATCTTTTTCTTATGCCGGGGCTGGCTTTTGACCGGCATAGAAACAGAGTAGGATACGGAGGCGGATACTACGACCGTTTTTTAGCGTGTTGCAGGGATTGTATGAAGCTTGCGCCGGCTATGGACTTTCAGCTGTTTGATGAACTGGAATGTACCTCCTTTGACGTGCGGCCGGATGCCCTTGTTTTACCGGGAGGCAGGATAATAGGCGCTGTATCGGGAAAAGTAACAGCGTCCGGCAATTTATAGGGACTGGCGTTTACAGTGTAGAAATATGTTTTATTGAGGAGTTGCTTTTATGATGTTTAAAAAGTATGTTTTACCGGGTATTCTTTCTCTGGCAGTGGGCTTTGTATATTTCTTTCTGGCTCTGCCGGCTATTAATATCCGGTACGGCGGTTTTTGGTTTATGCTGCTGCTTATGGCTGCAGCATATGTGGTGCTGTATTTGAAATTTTCCGGTAAGGCGGAGCGCATTAAAATTATAGGCGGGAAACCGCAGATTCATGCCGGTCGGTGGATGAAAAGGGGACTGCTGGTGACTGTTATTGTAGCCGCAGCAGTTGTGCTGGCCATTTTTATAAGCTCTGCAAAACTGTTCCGGGCCAGCGAATACCAGCAGATGCTGACAGTGGCGGAAGGAGAATTTAGTCGGGATATTGCGGAACTGCCGTTTTCGCAAATTCCTGTAGTAGATCGGGATACGGCTGCCAGACTGGGGAGTACCAAGCTGGGCAATGTAGTGGAGCTGGTTTCTCAGTTTGATGTTTCAGAGTACTATACACAAATTAACTATAAGGAAACTCCTGTACGGGTGTCGCCGCTGGCTTACAACGGAATTCTGAAATGGTTTGCCAATCAATCCCAGGGAATTCCGTATTATGTTATGATCGATATGGCTACCCAGAATACAGAGCTGGTTAAATTAGAGCAGGGGATGAAATATTCCCCCAGTGAATACCTTATGAGAGATCTGACGCGCCATGTGCGGTTTGCCTATCCTACCAAGATGTTCTATGAGACCTCTTTTGAAATTGACGATAATGGTGCGCCGTATTGGGTAATGTCTTATTATGAATATACAATCGGCTTCTTAGGTGGAAAAGATATTAAGGGGATTATATTAATAGATGCGGTGACCGGAGAGATGAAGGACTACAGCATTGAGGAGGTTCCTACCTGGATTGATCGGGTTTATTCCGCAGATTTGATTATAGAACAGGCAGATAACTGGGGCGCGCTGAAAAACGGATACTGGAATTCTGTTTTTACTCAGAAAAATGTAGTACAGACCACCTCCGGCTATAATTATCTGGCTGTTAATGATGATGTTTGGCTGTATACCGGTATCACAAGCGTTGCCTCTGATAACTCTAATATAGGTTTTATTCTGATCAATATGAGAACCAAAGAAAGTAAAACCTATGCGATTAATGGAGCTTCTGAGTATTCAGCCATGGACTCGGCGGAGGGAATGATTCAGGAAAAGGGATACAGCGCGACTTTTCCGATTCTGGTGAATGTGGCGGATACGCCCTCTTACTTTATCAGTCTGAAGGATAATGCCGGGTTAGTGAAGGCATATTCCTTTGTATCGGTTTCTAACTATCAGATTGTAGGGGTGGCAGATACCCTTGAAGGAGCGCAGAAGGAATATAGAAGACTGCTGGGTAAATCGGAGGATGAAGTCCCGGGAGAAGAGGAGCCTCCGGTTGAATTTCAGGAAGGCGCCGGTATTATCAGCCGGATTGCGTCGGCAGTACAAAATGGAAATTCTGTATACTATATAGAGATTGACGGAGAAATTTTTACAGCGGGCATTCAGGTGGACATACGGCTGCCTTTACTGAAAGAGGGCGATGAAATTTCTTTTCAATACAGCAGGGAAGAAGAAAGTAATCAGATACAGAGTATAAAATAGAAAAAGGCGGATGTCTTATGATTTGAGACATCCGCCTTTTCTTTCTTTTGTATTTATTCTGCTCCAGAGCGAAAATCGAAGATAGAGCTGCCGCCTGTAGACATAGGCAATTCTCCATTCCATTTTTGAATCTTTTCGTATTCTACAATTGTATTATTCAGAGACTCGCTGAGCTTTTTGTTGGCTTCAGCCTGAGCGTTAGCTTTTTTCAGGACAGATTCTGCCTCCGCCTCTGCTTCGATTAACTTTCTCTTTGCCTCTGCTTCGGCAATTACAATTGCCTGTTCCTGCTCGGTTTTTGTTTTGATCAGATTTTGCTCTGCCACCTGCTTTGCCTCAATTGCTGAGTTGAATTCAGCAGAAAAATCAAAGTTTACAATATTAAACTTTTCAATAATAATACCGTATTCATTTACCTTTTCCTCCAGCGCGGCCTTGATCTCGATGCCTACCTGTGCCCTCATTGTAATCAGTTCTTCCGCTGTGTATTTTGCAGTTACTGATTTAATGCTTTCCTGTACGGCAGGAAGCAGCAGTACGTTCTGGTAATCCTGGCCTATATTCTTATAAATTTTGGCGCTGGAGTCCAGACCGACTCTATAGTTTACCGCAATTACACTGTTGACGGTCTGCAAGTCCTTTGAAACGGCAGGAGCGTCCAGCTCTACTACCTGGATTTTATTATTTACAACGGACACGGTCTGAATAAAGGGAATTTTAAAATTTAACCCTTCCTGCATAACGGTATCATTTACCTTTCCCATGGTCATAACCACACCGGTACTTCCGGCCGGTACAATTTTTATAGAAGCTGCTGCAACAATAAGAACTGCTATAGCCAATATAATAGGTAAAATAAATTTTTTACCGTTTTTCTTCCAACTATTTTTATCCATTTTTTTTATCCTTTCAATATTATTGTAATGTTGTTTCAATTTCAACATCCGCTTTTCGCTTCATTTCTGCGGATAAATACGACAGGGTCATACAGAGAATCACATTTTTTAGACGTATTTTATCCTGTTCGCCATCTCTCCTGAAGTCGGAAATTTCAGTTTCAATGATTTCCAGTATTTCATCCCGGTCTGTGGTCCCGGCTTCGTCTGCGGCACAAATAACGGCGCAGAGATAGTTGAAAAGCTGGCGGTCGGGAATGATGTCGTCCTGTCGGTCTTCTACAGAGCCGTTTATGTATTCCATCAGTGCAATGATCTTATCCAAAGAAACAGCGGGACGCAGCATATTAATCAGAATAATCCGTATTATCTGCGTCTCTTCGTATCGTTTGCCGCTGGGCTTTGCTACCCATCCGCGTTTAATCCAGTTTTGGATGGAGGATCCAGAAAGACCAGTGATTTCACTGACCTGTCCGAGCGTCAATCCTTTTGTGGCCGACAGGATCCCCTCTAGCGGCGCGAATGCTTGCTGTTCCATTCCGGCCTTAAAATCCAGCAGCGTGCCGGGTATTTGTTTTAGCATTGTCTCACCTCCTTTTTTGAAGTCGATTAATTATACAATAGGTTCATTTGACTGTCAATAGCAATCTTCAGAATAAAGCTTGCCTGTATCATTAAAAGCTACCTGTTAATTAAATTCATAAAAAATTAATAATTATCCTTTTATATAGGTATTGCGCAGGGATGCTATTCGCGGTATAATAAACGCTGTTGTGACCTGACAGACGATGATGCAGGAGATTGCTACACGAAAGAGGTAGGGAACTCATGCGGAGAATGTCCGATTCAAGAAACCG
>CABQMV010000133.1 GCA_902465325.1 uncultured Oscillospiraceae bacterium | reverse complement strand
CGTCGCTGGTCCCGCAGTTAATGGTAAAGCTGTGAAACATTTCAGATATATCGCCGGCAATAATTTCTGCACCTACGGTATCGAACTCCGTATACTTCTCCTGAAAATCCAGCATATCCTTCAGCTCCTGGTTTTCCCGTTTTAAAATTTCATTTTGTCTCGCCGCATCATTGAGGGCGGCATTCTCTTCTCGGAGCCTGTCCATTTCTCCGCTGATTTCGTCTGCGTCAGCCAGCATGTGAAAGCCGCTTTTCAGTTTACGACCCCAGGAACTAAAGGCATCCTGCACAACGGAAACAGGAGAAGCAAATACTTTATATATCCCGTGTATAGGACTGTTTGAAGGAGCGGAGGCTACAATCAGAATAGCCAAAGCCAGTGTGGCTCCGCCGGCAAAAGCGATCACTTTTGTTTTTTTTGATTTCTTCATTCTAACATTCACCCTTTTTATAGCGGCAAATAACTATCATACACGCTGGTTGTACATGGCCGGAAGCTTTCTCACTGCCTCGTTTTCTATACACCGTCCCAAACCTGCAATGGTACATTCCATAGGATTTTCAGCTACCACTGTGGTCATTCCCGTCTCCAGCTGTATCAGTTTGTCTATCCCTCCCAGCAGAGCACCGCCGCCCGTTAAAGTAATTCCCTCATCAATAATATCCGCCAGCAATTCCGGCGGCGTCTCCTCCAGTACGCTCTTAATCAGTGTAATAATGGTATTCACCGGGTCTTTTATGGTATCGGTAATTTCTCCCGAAGAAATCCTGATGTTTTTGGGAAGGCCGGTATATAAATCTCTGCCCCGCACCTCCATATATTCCTCCTGTGCCCGGGGAATAGCGGATCCGATATTAATTTTAATCTCCTCTGCTGTCCGCTCTCCTATCAGCATACCGTATTCTTTTTTGATATACGGAATAATGGTATCGTCTATAGCTTTCCCTGCGGTGCGCACCAGCTTGCTTACAACCACGCCGCCCATAGACAGCACCGCTGCTTCACAGGTACCGCCGCCGATATCTACCAACATAACGCCCTTTGGCGTATTAAAAGGCAGATTTGCACCGATGGCCGCGGTAGCAATAGCAGGAATCAATTCGGGCTTCCGTCCTCCGGCAGCCTCGGCTACTTCCTTCAGCGCCATTTCCTCTACTTCTGTAATGCCGATGGGAAATCCCAATTTTACCGCTGGCCGGCCAAAATAGCTCTGGCCCATAGCCTGCTTAATAAAGGCCTTCACCATATGACAGGCGGCGTCAAAGTCTCCTATTACTCCGTCCTTCACCGGTTTAATGGCATTGATGCTTTCCGGTGCCCGCCCCATCATCTCCTTGGCCTGCTGACCCACTGCAATCACCATATCCTGCCTGCTGTTTACAGAAACCACGGAAGGTTCTGCCACCACAAGCCCTTTTCCTTTTATATACACCTTGGTATTGGATGTGCCCAAATCAATAGCAATATCCTTCGCCATTTTTTCACCAATCCTTATAGCAAATTTTGTAATCTCCTTCGCTTCCGGAAGGTCCGCAGTCTCCTTTTCAATACACAGGAAATTAATCTGCGGCTACTGGCATCTGATCCTGGACATATCGCCCTGCAGATGCATACTATAGTAGCTACTGCTTCCCGTAATAATATGGTCGACCACCTCGACCCCCAGCAAACGGCCTGCCATTACTAACCTTTTAGTTGTAGTTAAATCATCTCCGCTGGGCGCCGGATTCCCGCTGGGATGATTATGTACCAGTACAATAGCGGTACAGTAATTTTTCAGCACTTCTGAAAAAACCTCTCTGGGATGGACAATCGCTTCATTCAAACTGCCTACAGAAATCCGGACAGTATTGATAATGTTCCAGCGGCAATCCACCATCACAACTTCAAATACCTCCTGGTTAAGCCACTTCAGTCTGGTCACCAGCCGTTCCCCCAGCTGCTCAATGCTGGCAATATGCTGTTTTTTCATTCCCATTTTGTCTGCGCCGATCCGACCGGCCAGCTCACAGGCAGCCACGATCTGAGCAGCCTTTGCCGGCCCAATTCCCGGTATCCGCTTTAACTCCTCCATCCTCATATCATAGACTCCGCTGAGGGAACGATTCCAGGACATAGAGATAATCCGCCGGGCCAGGTCAACTACATTTTCCCCCGGCCGGCCTGTTTTGAGTATAATCGCCAGCAGCTCCGCATCGGATAAGCCCGCCGGGCCCACTGCAGTCAGACGTTCCCTGGGCCGTTCCTCACTGGGAAACGCTTTGATACTCAAATGGGCTTCTAAATTATTGTTTACATTTTCTTTCAAAATATCACCGCCGCATACATTTTTTTCATGGTAAAATGTTCTTTCCTGTTAAGATACAAAAAGTTCTTAACAAAAAGACGCTGCAAATAATATTTTGAATAGATACAGTATATATTTTTTTCTGCAAAAGCACAAGTAGGTACTTTTATGGGGAAAGCCGCAGGCCTTTTCTCCTGTGCAGTACAACAGAAGCAGATTTGCCAGTTTCCAGCCGTTCCCTGCTTCTCAAACATAAAGAATTAGTGTATAATGTACAAGTAGAAAGAAGGTGCAAGCTATGAGGATTGAAAAGATAACGGAGAACACCATCAAAGTTACACTTGTCGCCAAAGATTTTGAAAATCGCGGAATTGAGGCTTCCAAGCTTAAATTCAATACTCCGGCCTGTCAGGAACTTCTGTGGGACATTATAGACCATGCAGAAATTGAAATGGGGTTAGACGGATTAGGAGACCGCATTATCGTGGAGACAGTAGCTGACGGGCAGGGCAACTGCGTTATAACAGTTACCCGTTCAGAAGATCCTCATAAGACCGCCGAGGAAAACACAAAAGAAGCGGAGGCCCAGGAAGAAGGCAATTCCGATGAAATGGAGGAACTGTTGGACGCACTCTTCAGTGTTCCCGGAAGCGCCTCGTCAGAGATCAGTAAAATTTCCAGGGAAGCAAAATACGAGGATTACAGCATTTTCTGCTTTACAGATTTTGAGTCCCTTTTAGGAGCAGTATGGCACTGCCCTGATACCGGAGCCATTCCCAGCAGGCTCTATACATACAACGATTGCTATTATCTTCTGCTCTCTATTTCCGAAAGAAACTTCTGTACAGGAATACGGTTTGAGGAAGTATGCTATGAATTTGGCGGGTCCAAAGCAGTTGCAAAGGTAATGACCCCGATTTTGCAGGAACATGCCAAGCTTTTGATACGCCGGAACGCCCTGCAGTCTCTTATGAATAAATTCAGCAAAAAATGAAAGGAAGTCTTTTGTGAGCAGTCAGGCGCCGTTGTTATCTATTTTTGAAACAGTAAAAGAGAATCCTGCAAATCCGCTGCCGGATCAGCAGGATTTAACATTACAAAGTGAAGAGCTCTGGGTTGCCGGCGCCTACGAAGGAACGCTTCTGCGCAGCGATTTCAGTATTAAGCAGCCCCTTTTGGTAAATTATTGGGTCGCCCGTAAAATAAAAAAATACATTCTACAGCCTTCCGAAAAAAACAGAAAGGCAGCGGAATCCTGTATTTCCAAATACAGCGCCATTTCTCTGGCGGATCCGGTGCTGTCCTTTTTATCTGGAATGCAGCTGGAGCCTTCCAAAATGTATCAAGCCGCACGCACGCTGGCCGTCAGCTCCTCACACAGAGAAACCGTTAAATTTGCAATTGCCCTATTGGGATACTGCGGAAAGGGAAATAAAGAAGCGGCAAATACCGTGAAAATACTTTCCCACCACGATGAATTTGCCTTTTACGGAATTGTGGCGCTGAAAAATATCCTCCCAGAGGAGGAGGCCACAGAGGTTTTGCTTTCTCTTGGAGAAAAGCTTACAGGCTGGGGAAAAATTGCTTTGATGTATGAGCTGGATTACAGCAGGGAGGATGTGCGGAGCTGGACCCTGAAAAAGGGCTGCCGCAATTGCATCGGGCTGTCCTATCTGGCTAATGTCTGCGCCATTAAAGGAAAACTGAAAGAATATCTTCTGGAAAAAGAAATGGAATTTGAACCTATAGATTCGGACTATTTTCAGGGAATCTGTGATATTTTCCGCGGCCTTCTGGAGGAGAATCAGAAAAACGACGGCATCTATGAATATCCTGAAGCCGTAGCCGCAGCAAACAGTCTGCGCACAGTATTGAAATTTTCACCAAAAGAAATGCAGGAAGCTGCCGGAGATATCATCACACAGCTGGATATAAAAAAAATCGGCGACCCGAAGGCCGCCGACTCTGTCGTCAGCTTCTGAGCTCCGCCTGAAACTCATGTTCCAAGCCGTTTAAAATCTTTTTCATGATTTTATTGACCTCGTCATCTGTCATGGTTTTTTCCATATCCCGGAAGGACAGAGAATAAGCCAGGCTCTTGCGGTCTTCTCCGATCTGCACACCTTCATAACAGTCAAACAGTGTACATTTCTCCATGTATTTTCCGCCTCTTTGGCGGATCATTTTTTCTATATGACCGGCTGGGATCTTCTTATCGACTACTACTGCGATATCTCTGGAAACAGCCGGGAATTTTGGCAGCTCCTTATTTTTAGGAATCTCTGCGGCCTGATTGAGAATTGCTTCCAGATCAATCTGTGCTGCATAA
>CABQMV010000132.1 GCA_902465325.1 uncultured Oscillospiraceae bacterium | reverse complement strand
ACTCAATTTCTTTAGCAATGGTAACGCCATCATTTGTAATCAGCGGCGCACCGAATTTCTTATCCAAAATTACATTTCTGCCCTTGGGGCCCAATGTGATTTTAACTGTATTGGCCAGCTGGTCAACGCCTTTTATAAGAGCTTTTCTTGAATCCTCACCAAATTTTAATTCCTTTGCCATGATAAAGTACCTCCCAAAATTAATCTACTATCGCAAGGATATCGCCCTGCTTAACAATCGTATATTCCTCGCCGTCAAATTTTACCTCTGTACCGGCATATTTGCTGGTCAGGACCTTATCCCCCACCTTTACTTCCATAGGTACAACCTTGCCGTCTACTACTGCGCCGGGGCCAATGGCCACAACCTCCGCCATCTCGGGCTTCTCTTTAGCCGCGCCTGTCAAAATGATGCCGCTCTTGGTTTTCTCTTCGGCTTCAACCATTTTGATAACAACTCTGTCTCCTAAAGGTTTAATTTTCATCTTAAATCCTCCTCTTATTATAAAAATTATTTTTTCTTTAACAAGCCGTTAGCACTCAGTTTCATTGAGTGCTAACAACTTTATATATACTATACCGCATTTCTCCAAAAATTGCAAATTTTTTTTTATTCGCTGAAAACAACGGATACCAATTCCCCCTGGCCGGATTCCTGAGACAGGGTAAACTGTCCGTCTTCCAATGCATATGTGATACGGATGCTATACTGTCCGTCTAAAGCATAGTTCTCCACATCCTCTTTATATGCCGGATCCGAAAGCTTTGACAGCAGAGAATACAGAGCCTCTGAAACAGGCAGACAGACAGCCGCTTCCCCCTGTACAAGGATAATCTCCCTTACCGGCGCATACAACAGGCGAATTTCAATATCGCGCCAAAAATAAGAACCAATACACGTAGGCTCCGTAGAATTATATGCCGGCAGCTTCCCATGAAACGCTGAAGTAAAGCAGGACAGCGTATCATCTACCCTGAAATGATACAAGGCCTGAAAGAGCTGTACAGAGGAATTGTACGTCAGTCTGCCGTCCGAACTTCCTTCTATCAGAGAATCAATCATTTGTTTCCATTTTAAATACTGTGTGGTATTGGCATAATCCACAGCCGTTCCTTTATAAATTTTAGCATCAGGAGTAGAGGTAGGAGCCGCATTGGGATTCCGGGTTGTATAGGCAAAATTCTGATCACTCGGTTTCCTTTGACTGTCTACACAGCCAAAGCATACTGGCAATAGAGCAATCAGTATAAGCAAAATTCCGAAATACTTTTTCATTTTATCGGTTTATCTCCTTCCCCGCCAGCTTTTGCGGCCTTTTCCGCAGCTCTCCACTTTGGCAGCTTTGCGGATTTCATTCCCTGCCGGTCAATTAACACATCAAAGATGTCCTCCCACGTCACCCCCACCTCTGTCATCAATACCATAAGGTGATATAAAAAATCGGCGATTTCTCCCTTTAGCTCTGAGGAACTTCTGTTTTTTGCAGCAATAATGATTTCAGCGCCCTCTTCTCCTACCTTTTTACAAATCTTATCAATTCCCTTCTCAAAAAGATAGCTGGTGTAGGATTCCTCCCCGGGCTGCTGTTTTCTGTCCTGTATAACGGACAGATCGTGCTCCAGTATCATACACTTCTGCATGTCAGGCGGCTCTGGCCGGTAAAAGCAGCTCCGGTTCCCCGTATGACAGGCCGCCCCCGTCTGTTCTACTAAAGCCAGCAGAGTATCGCCGTCACAGTCATAAGACAGAGAAATTAACTTCTGTACATGTCCGCTTTCCTCCCCTTTCTTCCAAAGCTTTTTTCTGCTTCGGCTGTAATAGGTACAAAAGCCTGTATCTAAAGTTTTTTCCAGAGCCTCCCGGTTCATCCAGGCCATCATCAAAACCTCACGGGATTTGAAATCCTGGGCAACACAGGGTACCAGGCCCTGCTCATTAAACTGTACCGCCTTTATATATTCTTCTTTCACACCAGAACCCCCTTTGTAGAAAGTACTCCTTCAATTTCACGGTCTACCGTAATGGCCTCTCTCAGAGCATGAGCAAAAGCCTTAAAAATCCCTTCTATAATATGATGGCAATTAGAACCGTAGAGTACATTAATATGCAGGGTCATTCGGGAATGAAAGGCAAGGGCACGAAAAAATTCCTCTGTCATCTCTGTATCATAGTCCCCCAGCCTGACTTTTGGCATCTCGCAGTGATAGACCAAAAAAGCACGACCGCCAAAATCCAGATCCACCTGTACCAGCGCCTCGTCCATAGGCAGCGTAAAGCTCCCGTAGCGCCGGATTCCGCTTCTGTCTCCGGCCGCCCTGTCTAAAAGCTGCCCCAGAACAATTCCCACATCCTCTACCGTATGATGACAATCTACCTCCGTGTCCCCCCTGGCCTCTACAGAAAGCTGTGTCCTGGAATGTGCCGCCAGCAGAGTCAGCATATGATTGAAAAACCCTATACCCGTCCTGATTTCTGATGGTCCTCCGTTATCCAGTCTCCAGGCAGCTTTGATTTCTGTTTCTCCCGTTTTTCTTTCTATTTCAGCCTCTCTCATTTACAAACTCCTCCATAACCCCTAAAAATCTGTCCATTTCTCTATCGGTCCCCACGGTAACTCTCAGTCTGTTGTCAATCCGTTCTCTGTTAAAATATCTTACCAGAATATTCCGATCCCGTAAATAGTCAAAAAGATCGCAGGCTCTGAAGCTGCTGTGCTCTATAAAAAGGAAATTGGTCTGTGACGGCGCCACTGAAAAGCCCATTTGACGTAAAACCAGGGAAACACGTTCCCTGGTTTTTATTATTTTACCAGTGATCTCTGTAAAATACGCACGGTCCAGCAGAGCGGCTTCTGCACCGGCCAATGCCAGTCGGTCCACTGTATAAGAGTTAAAAGAATTTTTTACCTGCTCCAGCCCCTGAATCAGCTCCCTGCTGCCTGCCGAAAAGCCTATCCGCAGTCCGGCCAGCGCCCTGGACTTAGAAAGCGTCTGGGTTACCAAAAGGTTAGGATACTCTCCAATCAGCTTTATACAGCTCTCCCCTCCAAAATCCACATAAGCCTCATCTACGATAACCACGTCCTCCGGATGAGAACATACAATTTCCCGGATCTGCTCTGCCGGAACACCGATTGATGTTGGCGCATTGGGATTGGCAATACAAACACCGCCCTTGGCCTGGCAGAACGCCGGGATATCCAGTGAAAAATCCTGACGCAGAGGAATCAAATGATAAGAAATATCAAACAGCTTACAATACACAGGATAAAAGCTGTAAGTAATATCTGCAAAATTTACAGAGCGCTGACTGTCAAAATAAGCGGCAAACGCCAGCCCCAGTACTTCATCAGAGCCGTTTCCTACAAACACATTCTCAGGAGAAATGCCGTTAAGCTGTGCAAAAGCCTTCCGAACTTCCAGGCCAGAGGGCTCCGGATACAGCCGGAGTCTTTCATCCGTACAGTTCTGTATGGCCTTCAACACCTTGGGTGACGGAGGATACGGACACTCGTTGGTATTTATTTTAATGACGTTTTCCTGATTTTTCGGCTGTTCCCCCGGTATATAGGGCTTTATACAATTTGTTTTTTGATTCCAATACTTACTCATCTTTTAACCGGATCCTTATTGAATTTTCATGGGCCCATAACGCCTCCGCAGCGGCAAAAGCCGCGGCGTCCTCAGCTTCCAGCAGGAAGCCTTCTTTACTGTAGCAGATAACGCTGGTACGCTTCACGAAATCCCAGACGCCAAGAGGAGATGAAAATCTGGCACTTCCTCCTGTGGGCAGAATATGATTGGTCCCGCAATAGTAATCGCCCATAGGCTCCGGACTGTACCCTCCTAAAAAGACGGCACCTGCATTCCTGACCTGAGGTAGCAGCGCCTCAGGATCTTCCACGTACAGCTCCAAATGCTCTGAAGCAATAAAATTACAAATTTCCATAGCCTGTTTCTGATCCCTTACCAGAATGACAGCGCCATTGTCCTCTATAGAGCGTCGGGCAATCTCCTGCCTTGGCAGAGTCCGCAGCTGTTCCTCCAATAAACCAGGAATTTTTTCTGCCAGCTGCCGGCAGTCTGTAATCAGTACAGCCGCCGCCATAGGGTCGTGTTCTGCCTGAGACAGCATGTCCGCCGCTATATACGCCGGATCAGCAGAGGCATCCGCTACAATAAGAATCTCACTGGGACCGGCAATCATATCAATACCGCAGCGGCCAAATACACACCGCTTAGCCGCAGCAACATAGGCATTTCCCGGGCCGGTTATCTTATCCACTTTCGGAATGGAACAGGTGCCGCAAGCCATAGCGGCAATAGCCTGGGCGCCGCCTACCTTAAAAATCCGGTCTACGCCGGCAATGTATGCGGCCTGTTTGATTACCGGATCAATTCCTCCCTGTCTGTTAGGAGGCGTACACATAATAATTTCTCTGACCCCTGCTACCTTAGCGGGAATTACATTCATCAGTACTGAGGAAGGCAGACTCGCACTCCCGCCAGGCACATAGATGCCGACTCTGTCTAAGGGTGTCACCTGAATTCCCAGAGAAACGCCTTCTCGGGTACAGCGCCAGGACTGCTCCTGCTCTCTTTCGTGAAAAGCCCTTATATT
>CABQMV010000131.1 GCA_902465325.1 uncultured Oscillospiraceae bacterium | reverse complement strand
ATCTATTGTAGTGCGTTTTGTGCTTGTCAGCATGGGCCTTGTAGGTTTCAGTATTTTAATAACGTATATTACAGATGAAATTTCTTTACGGCTGGGTCTGGGAGCCGGTATGGCCGGGGCTCTGTTCCTGGGAGTGGCAACTTCGCTGCCGGAGCTGGCTTCTACCATTGCCCTGTTTAAAATCATAAATTACAATATAGCCATTGGCAATATTGTAGGCAGCAATCTGTTTAATTTTATTATTATCGCGCTTTCTGATGTGGTTTACTTAAAGGGAGGGGTATACGATTATTCCGATCCCAAAACTGTAGATTTACTGATACTTGGCGCTATTGCTATGCCGATTATGCTTATTATGCTGAGATTTAAGAACAGAGCGACACAGATTATCTGTCCCCTCTGTGTAATTGCATGCTACGCGGCATTTCTCTTTCTATAATTTTATCTGGACTGCAGGGCCTGAAACGCCTGCTCCGCTGTCACCAGCGTGGTCTGTATATCGCTTTCCGAGAGGGTGTAATTTACAAAGTGGTTATGGTAATTTGTCATAAAGATGCCCCGCTTTACCATTTCAGCGATCCAGCGCTGATGCAGCATGAGACTGTCATCGTCTGCGAGCCTCAGATAGAAGAGAGAGGGAATTCCGGAAACGTGCAAATGGCGGCCGTGCTTTTCGGCTATGACTTTCAGACTGTCTGTGAGCTTTTGCCCTTTATTTTTTAGAAGTGCCGGAAGATTCAGCTTTTTCATTTTGCTGATGCAGGCGAGGCCGGCGGCAAATGGGACAGCGTTCATCCAGCAGCTTCCGGTAAAAGGAATTTCGCCCACGGTGTTTTTAAGAAAATCCTGTCCGCAGAGAGCCGATAGGCTGTATCCGTTGGCCAGGGCACTGCAGAAACAAATCAGATCAGCTTTAAAACCGAAATAGTGGTCTGAGCCCGCCAGATCAATGCGGAAGCCTGTACGGGTGTCGTCTAAAATGAGCAGCGTATTATTGTGATCACAGAGTTTTCTGACAAAGGACCAGTATCCTTCTGCCGGAAGCAGACTGTCATGAAAAGCTCCATGCATATAGGGCGGCGCAATGATGGCGGCAATTTGGTTTTTGTATCCGCGGAAGGTCTGCTCCAATTGCTCTCGATTGTTCCATTCAATATAAATACTGTTCATAATATCTTCGTACAGAATACCGGGGCAGTCCCGTGTCTGGGCCCAGGAGCAGGTTCCATGGGAACCGTCCTGAAAAAAGATCAGCTTTTTTCGGCGTGTGTAGGCCCGTGCCGTCCGGATTGCCAGGGCAATCACATCACTGCCGTTTTTGGCAAAGTATGCCCAGTCCGCACTGTCTACTGTGTCCACCAGAAGCTCTGCAAGATCAATTATGATAGTTGAAGGAGTGGAGACACCGTTTCCCTGCTCTTCCTGCCGGCGAACGGCCTCCCAGACATCCGGGTCTCCGTAGCCCAGGATGTTTGAACCGTAGGCGCACATATAATCAATGAACCGGTTGCCGTCTATGTCCCAGAAATAGGATCCCTGTGCTCTTTGAGAAAAGAAAGGATAGGCAGAGGGTGGAATCAAGCAGCCCTCTGCCGGCCCAAGGTGTCCGTATATCCCGGAGGGAATTACCTTTAGCGCTCTCTTGTAGTGACTTTGACTTTTTGTATAGGAATTGATGTGCATGTTATGGTTTTCTCCTTGATTGCTTTGTATAAGGGACTTGCTGCGCGCTTTTCCGTTTGCAGACTTTTGATTCAGATCAGATAATCGGCTGACCGGCTGAGAATGCGTTTTATTTTATTGATCATGGGAAGCATGCCATAGACAGAAATTTCTCCGGTTCCAATACAGGCGGAGAAATTTTCCTGGCCTGAAAAGAGTTTCCGAAACAGAAAGGGATCGGCAAATTCCATAATTGCTTTTGGCGTTTCCGGCTGGGCCTTTATAGTAGTCAGAATATGGTCTTGTACAGTGATGGCAGCTTTGGGCCCACCTTTTACAGAGAGCATAACCGTTCCGTCCGGGATATGAGAGGCACTGGACCTTCCTACCGGATCCCAGTTGCCCACCTGAGAGATTGCGGAGACTGCCGCGTAGAACAGAAGCCGGGCGGAAACTTCATTGTCTTCCGGGGCCTCCTTTAAGTAGAAACGCAGCAGCTCTGTCAACCGGGTAAAATTTTTTAACGGAGCATTTATATGGGACACCTTTTTCAGGGAGATAGGCCAGATCAGCCCGTTTATCATATGATTGAAGCTTTGACAGCTTCGGAAGGGGATTTTCATATGATATTTCTTTTTTATGCCTGGGACAACGGTACAGAACCCTTTATCAAAGGTATACGTGGCGGACGGGCCGTCTTTAACAGACAGTACGATTGAGACGGGTTTTTTGTTGGTGAGAATTTCAGCAGTTTCTCCATGTGCTTCTCTGCAAAGCTCCTGCAGGGTCCCGAGGACAGCAAACATATTGAGATATGCCATGGTCTGTGAATCTCCTGTTCTTGACATATGCGTCACCTGGCCTTCCTGTTTTCTGTGGAAATTATAAAATATATTGTGATGTTTGTCACTATATTTTGACGCAATATGGAAAACGTGTTTATCTTGACATTGTCCTGAAGGGCAGAATATAATGGCGCAGGGAGGGGAAGTTACAATGAGACGAGGAAGCGGCGTATTGCTGCATATTTCAAGCCTGCCGGGCAATTACGGGATCGGCTCCTTTGGCCGGGAGGCCAGGGCTTTTCTGGATTTTCTGGCGGACTGCGGCTTTTGTTACTGGCAGATGCTGCCGTTTTGTATGCCGGACCGCTACCATTCTCCTTATAAATCTGTTTCTGCTTTTAGCTGTAATCCCTATTTTATTGATTTACCTGATTTAAAGGAGCGGGGGCTTTTATCGGATCAGGAATTGGCAGAAGAACGACAGGCCAGTCCTTATCTCTGTGAGTTTGACCGTCTGGCGCAGACCCGGCTGGCCTTGCTGGGCAAAGCGGCGGAGCGGGCTGCTGCAGACAGCGTAATGAGCCGGAAAATTGATGTGTTTTTGCAGGGCCATCCTCAGGTAGAGCTCTTCTGCTGGTATATGGAGCAGAAGGGGACATATACAAAGCAGGTATGGGCCTTTACCCAATATATGCTCTCTGTTCAATGGAAGACGGTTAAAGATTATGCTGCCCGAAGAGGAATACAGCTCATAGGAGACCTTCCTATGTATGTAGACTGTAATAGTGCAGACCTTTGGGCAAGTCCTCATCTATTTCAGTTGGATGCCCAGGGTAATCCTGTCTGTGTAGCGGGAGTACCGCCGGACTATTTTTCCCCTGACGGACAGCTATGGGGCAATCCTCTGTATCATTGGGAGGAAATGAAAAAGGACGGCTATGCCTGGTGGCGTCAGCGTATGGCCTATTTATTTGAGTTTTTTGACGGTGTCCGCATTGACCATTTTCGCGGAATTGCTTCTTATTTCAGTATTCCGGCAGGGGCTGAGACCGCCAGGGACGGGGTTTGGAGGCCAGGGCCCGGCACTGCTTTTGTAGACTGTCTGCGGGAGGCAGCGGCAGGCCGTCTGATTATTGCCGAGGATTTGGGGACTGTGACGGATCAGGTGGAAGCGCTGGTGGCATACAGCGGATTTCCTGGTACCCGGGTGCTTCAGTTTGGCTTTTCCCAGAAGGACTCCCCGCATCTCCCCCATAATTATGGGGCAAATACGGCTGCCTATACCGGTACCCATGACAATAATACACTGTTGGGCTATATTTGGGAGCTAGATCCTGAGAGCAGGCAAAGACTTTTTGAATACTGCGAATGCGAGACAGAGGACTGGACCAAGTGCTGCGACGCAGTGCTTCGTACCATGCTGGCCTCCCATGCAGGCCTGGTATTGTTTCCGATTCAGGATCTTCTGCATTTTGGATCTGATACCCGCATGAACCGACCGGGGATTGGCTCTGGGAATTGGCGCTACCGTGTGACAGAGGAACAGTTAGCTTCTGTTGATCGGGACAAATTCCGGCGATGGAATTCCTTGTATGGAAGAATTCATGAGAACGGTTGACAACTTTGCCGAATATGTGATATACTACACTCTGCGAGTAAAGAAGAAGACTTCCGCTTCTCACCCGGCGTTGCTTTAGACGCAAGGTATATATCAGTTCTGAGGACAGGATTTGTTAGGCGGATTGGCTTTTTTGACCGATTCGCTAATTTTATTTTGGAGGTGTCTGTTATCAGTAAGAATGACTTGATGATTAACGAGGAGATTCGTGACAGAGAAGTAAGAGTCATAGGCAGCGACGGGGAACCGGTAGGTATTATGTCTCCTACGGCCGCGCTGGAGCTGGCTTATTCTAAGAATCTTGACCTTGTTAAGATTGCGCCAAATGCTCAGCCGCCGGTCTGTAAGATTATGGACTACGGCAAGTATGTATTTGACATGGCCAAGAAGGAAAAAGAGGCCCGCAAAAATCAGAAAATTGTGGAAATCAAAGAGGTCCGGCTGGGTCTGGGCATTGGAGAACACGATTATCAGGTTAAGCTGAAGAATGCAGTTAAATTTCTTCAGAGCGGGGATAAGGTAAAGGTAACGGTTAAATTTGTGGGCAGGGAAATGAATTTTACCAAGGCCGGCG
>CABQMV010000130.1 GCA_902465325.1 uncultured Oscillospiraceae bacterium | reverse complement strand
GGAACCGAGCCGTAACGCATAGCAACCATCTGTCCGATCCCGCAGGGCTCAAACAGGGAAGGCATCAGAAACAGGTCTGATCCGGCATATATTTTGGAGGCCAGCCCACTGTCGAAGCCTATATACACAGCCACCTTTCCCGGATAACTGGACGCGTAGTATTCAAAAAAGTCCTGATAAGCACTGTCCCCGCTGCCCAGTACAACAAACTGTAAATCCAGCTTTAAAATTTCCTCCATGACACAGGTAATCAAATCAATTCCCTTTTGCTTAACAAGTCTGGAAATAAAACCGACCACCGGTACATCAGGATTTGAAGGCAGACACAGCTCTTCCTGGAGGTCCAGCTTGTTTTCTCTTTTCCGTCCAATTGAACGCCAGGAGTAATTCACAGATAAATCAGGGTCTGTAAGAGGATTGCATACATCATAATCAATTCCGTTTGTAATTCCGGTCAGCTTATAGGACTTCTCTCTCAGCAGCCCGTCCAGCCCTTCCCCGTAATATGGATCCTGAATCTCTTCTGCATAGGTTTCACTGACTGTCGTTACCATGTCCGCAAAAACAATTCCGCCTTTCATAAAGGATATCCCGTCTTTATATTTCAGCTTATCCTCTGTATAATATCTCATACTCAAGCCGCATATATCCTCCAGCATACCGGGAGGGAAAATTCCCTGATATTTTAGATTATGTATGGTATATACCATACGGGTCCCGGCAAGCACCGGACTCTGATCATAGGAGTCTCTGAACATCACTGGAATCAGTCCTGTGTGCCAGTCGTTGCAGTGGATAATATCCGGCCGAAAGCCGTCCATCCGAAAGACAGCCTCCAGCACAGCCCGACAGAAAAAGGAAAAGCGTTCTCCGTCGTCATAATAGCCATAACAGCCCGGCCTTTTAAAGTAATACTCATTGTCTATAAAATAATAGGTCACGCCTTCATAAACCAAAGAATACAGCCCGCAGTACTGATTTCTCCAGCCAACCGCTACAGTGAAGCTAGCTTCAAAGGACATTTTTCCGGAAAAATCCAGGGGAATATCGCTGTATTTAGGTAAAATGACCCTTGTATCCACACTCTCCTGACAAAGCGCTTTAGGCAGCGCGAACGCTACATCTGCCAGTCCTCCGGTTTTAATAAACGGATGTACCTCCGCCGATACAAAAAGAACCTTCATAACAATCTCCTTTCCCTTCTTATCATGCTCAAATATTGCTCAGGAAATTCCTTTTTTCCACCACCAGAGGATATTGAGCACTCCCCTTCAGCTCTGTCCCCTGCTCTATAATGGCATTTTTGTCTATTATGACATTGGAAAGCCTGGAGCCTGCCTTTATACGGCAGTTCTGTAAGATAATACAGTTGTCCAGCACTACGTCATTTTCAATAACAACATACCGGGCAATTAAGCTGTTGGTAACGGATCCCTTCACAATACAGCCGTCGGCTACCAAAGAATTGTATACATGGCAGCCATCCACATATAAGGTAGGATGCTCGTCTTTGATCTTCGTATAAACAGGTCTCCCGGACATGAACAGTTCTCTTCTGTTTTCATAATCCAGCATATCCATATTGGCCCTATAATAGGATTTCACAGAATTAATACAGGCAAGATAGCCTTGAAAGGCATAGGCGTTAACTCTGTAGGAGCCCATCTCGCTGAATATCACATTATAAAGGCTTCCCTTGCTGGAATTGCCGGCGGATTTGTAAAGAAAATCCACAAACAGCTCTCGCTTCATAACAAAAATTTCCATGCACACATCCGCACTTTTCATAAAGCCTATATTTTTTCCCGCCCCGGTCACCCGGTGCTCTTCTTCGTTTACTACCAGTGTATAGCAGTTCTGGAAATCCAAGTCTGCTGTCTCAGAGTGCTTATATACCATGGTAATATCACAGCCAGACTGTTCGTGGTTGTCTACCAGCTGTCCAATATCCATATTGCAGATCATATAAGAGGAGGTCAGAATCACACTGTCATTTTGGCTCCTGTAAATATATTCCATATTATTTTTCAAAAGCTTAGAATCATGATTCACCAGATCGTCCAGTCCATGGTTAAAAAGAAACAGCCCGTCATTTTTTCGATTCAGGTCCCATGGCTTTCCTGTCCCAATATGGTCTACCAGCGATCTGGAATTGGATTGAGTAAAAATTCCAACATTTTTGATGCCGCTGTTTACAACGTTAGAAAGCATAAAATCAATAACACGGTAGCGGGAAGCAAAAGGAATGGAGGCAATGGGGCGGTTCGTCGTTAAGCTTCGGATATCATTTTCATTTTCTCCCAGATTAAATATCGCCATATAGTCTTTAATCATTTTCTGGAACCTCCTGCTTTGCCGTAATAATTTGGTTTAATATCGGACCGGGCATCCACCAGCACAATTTTCTCACCGTCTCCCACAATATTGTTGGATTCAATGACAGAATTTTCCAATACAATCGATTTATTTACAATTACCTGATTCTCAATGATACAGTTGGCCATAATAATTGAATTCACGACCCTAGCTTTTTCAGCAATTTTAACCCCGGGAAAAACAATAGAATTCTCTACCTCTCCGTAAATCTCACAGCCCTCTGATACAAGACAGTTCTTTAAAATCGCATGTCTGCCTATATGCTGGGCAGGCCAGATTCCTGTTTCCGTGTACATCTTCCAGGAGTTGTCGAACAGCTCCACCTCATTGTCAACAGAAAGCAAATCCATATTGGCCTCCCAATAGCTCTCAATTGTGCCCACATCTTTCCAATAGCCTACAAACTGATAGGCCAGCAGTTTATTGCCGTCGGCAATCATTTTCGGTATAATATTTTTACCAAAATCATTACTGGAATGGGGATCGTTAGCATCCCCTATCAGATATTTTTTTAATTTATCATAAGAAAAAATATAAATTCCCATTGAGGCCAACGTACTTTTAGGCTTTGCCGGCTTCTCTTCAAACTCCTTTATAATATGGTTTTCATCCGCATTCATAATCCCGAAGCGGGAGGCCTCCTTCAGAGGAACATCAATGACGGCAATCGTGGCATCGGCTCCGTTTTTTATATGCTCTGTCAGCATTTTCCTGTAATTCATTTTATAAATATGGTCGCCGGAGAGAATCAGCACATAATCAGGATTATACTGATCCATAAAATTTATGTTCTGATATACCGCATTCGCCGTCCCTTTGTACCAGTCTCCTCCCTGTTCGCTCATATAGGGAGGCAGCATGGCAACGCCTCCGTGTACACGGTCCAGATCCCAGGGCGCCCCGATCCCTATATGAGAATTCAGCATCTGAGGCTTATACTGAGTCAGAATGCCTACCGTATCAATACCGGAATTGGAACAGTTGCTCAGTACAAAATCAATGATTCTGTATTTGGCGCCGAAAGGTACAGCAGGCTTTGCCATATGCTTTGTCATCAGTCCAAGACGGCTGCCCTGTCCGCCGGCTAATATCATGGCTATCATATTTTTTTTGGTCATATATAGTCCCCATCTCCTATCCGTTTCCTGTTTATCCCTCTGCTGGGCACAGTCCTTCGCAGCGGTCTCTGTCTGAATTCCGGTTTCAGAATCATCGCTCCGTTGGCAGGAATCCTGAGTACTACAGAGGCCGGCTGTCCGTGCATTCCAACTGCCTCCGGCTTAATCACCTCATCATTTAGGATCCCGGCGCCGCCGAACATCGTATGATCGCTGTTTAACAGCTCCTTATAATCGCAGAAGCGCGGTACGCCGATTCTGTAATTTTCATACTTTACCGGTGTAAAATTGCAAATAAAGATCAGAAAATCCTGCTCGTCATGAGACCTCCTGATAAAGGAAACAATGCTCTGATCCCCATTATCCGCATCTATCCACTGAAATCCTTCATATCCGTCATCTCGCTCCCAAAAAGGTTTCAGCGTTTTATAGTAATAGTTCAGCTGCGACACATAGTCTTTCAGCTTTCTATGAGCAGGATAGAGAAGCAGCTTCCATTCCAGCTCTTCATAATACCGCCACTCAATAAACTGACCGAATTCTCCTCCCATAAACAGCAGCTTTTTCCCCGGATGCCCCATCATATAAGTGTAAAAACACCGGAGGGCCCCAAACTTATTTTCATAGTCCCCAGGCATTTTACTGAGCATAGAGCACTTCCCGTGAACTACTTCATCATGGGAAAGAGGCAATACGTAATTCTCACTAAAAGCGTACATCAGTGAGAAAGTCAATTTATTATGCTTCCACTTTTTAAACAGCGAATCTGTTCCCGCATAGTCTAAGGAATCATTCATCCACCCCATGTTCCACTTAAAGGTAAACCCAAGGCCGCCGATATACGTAGGTTTCGTGACCAGAGGCCATGCACTGGATTCCTCCGCAATCATAACAGGATTGGAAAAAATACGGTACAGTGTCTGGTTAAGTTTACGTAAAAATTCAATCCCCTCAATACACTCCCGTCCGCCGTATTGATTTCTAAGCTCCTTGGAGGATCCCTTTGCATAGTCCAAATAAAGCATGTTGGCCACCGCATCCACCCTGATTCCATCTATATGAAACTCTTTCATAAAATATACAGCGTTGGACAGGAGGAAGCTCTGCACATGCCCCTTCCCTAAATCAAAATTAGCAGTTCCCCACTGA
>CABQMV010000129.1 GCA_902465325.1 uncultured Oscillospiraceae bacterium | reverse complement strand
TGCTGCCTAACCGTTCAATGTGAGATACCCCTATATTTGTTATAATGCCTACATCTGGCTTTAAAATTTCAGCAAGATATTGAATTTCCCCCAAGCCCCTCATTCCCATTTCTCCTACCAGAGCCCGATCCTGCTCCTCCACAGACAGTACCGTCAGCGGCAAACCGATTTCATTGTTAAAATTTAGCTTTGTCCTGGCAACTCTTCCCAAAGGAGAAAAAGCACAGGCGGTGAAATCCTTTGTAGATGTCTTTCCTACACTGCCAGTAATACCAATTACCGGTATAGATAATTCCTCTCTCAAAAGTCCTGCCAACTGACCTAAAGCCAGCAAGGTATCCGGTACAGAAATCAGTTTATTCCAACAGGCAGAATCCAGCTGTCCCTGTAAAGCAGGAATACAGTCTCCGCAAACAAGGGCAGCGGCAGCCCCTTGGGCCAGTGCCTGGGGCACAAAATCATGGCCGTCAAACCGCTCCCCCTTCAGTGCCACAAATAGACAGCTAGGACCAGCCTCCCGAGAATCCGTTGCAACCCGGGTAACTACCTGGCCGGTTAAACTTGAAAGGTCCGTGCCCTCTGCCGACCTCTGTCGCAAGTCTGTCCCCATAAAAAGGGCAGTAATTTTTTCTAATGAAATTGCTTTCACTCCGTTTTATTTCCTCGTTTTTCCTTATTTCCCCGGGAGCTCTGCCAATGCCTCCCGGACCACTTCCCGCTCGTCAAAATGGACGGTTTTATCCTTGAAAATCTGGTATGTTTCATGTCCCTTTCCGGCTAAAATGATAACGTCTCCGGGCTGGGCATTTTTCACCGCATACTTAATGGCTTCCCGTCTGTCCACAATACATATATATGGCGCGCCGGTGGGCTTAAGACCCTCCTCCAGGTCTTTTACAATCGATGCGGGATCTTCGGTGCGGGGATTATCTGAGGTAATAATAGAAAAATCCGCATACTTGCCGGCCGTTTCTCCCATCAGGCGACGGGGGCGGTTTCGGTCTCCTCCGCATCCAAACAGGAACACAGTTCTCTTTGCGTATTCTTTTACAGTAGTAATGATATTAATAAAGCTGTCTGGGTTATGCGCATAATCTATCAGCACAGAAAAATCACGTCCCGTAGGAACCACCTCTGCCTTTCCCGGCACAAAAACCCGGCGCATTCCTTCCTGAATCCATTCCTTTTTTATTCCCAGTAAATAGGCCGTTACGGCTGCGGCCAGAGAGTTGTAGACCGTAAAGGTCCCCGGTATCGGCACATAAATATGCATCTCTGCTTCAGAAGTTTTTCCCTTGATATCGTATTCTACATGATCCGGCGCTTTTACAATATTGACCGCTCTGAAATCACAGGCCGCCTCGTTGATCCCGTAGGTATAGACTTTTCCTACTGCCTTTTCTTTCATTCGCTTCCAGTACGGATTATCCTGATTCAGTACAGCAATTTTACTCATAGTAAAAAGTTTTGCTTTTGCATTGGCATAGTCCTCCATATCCGCATGCTCGGAGGGGCCAATATGATCTCTGGACAGGTTAGTAAAAATTGCCGCCCGATACTCACAGCAGGCTACCCGATTCAAATGAAGTCCCTGAGAGGAAACTTCCATAATGCAGTTGCCGATCCCCTGCCGAGTCATTTCATCCAACAGACTCTGAAGCTCATTGGCCTCCGGTGTGGTTCTGTCCGTATGCAGAACCTCCTCCCCAATCATATTCTGAATGGTACCAATTAATCCTGTTCTGGCCTGAGCTGCTGTATAAATAGCCCGCAGCATGTAGGAGGTCGTTGTCTTCCCCTTTGTACCCGTAATTCCAATTAAATTTAGCCTTCCCGAGGGGTGGCTGTGGAGCTTATCCGAAACCTGCGCCAATGCCAGCCGGGTGTCTGCGACCTGCACAGCTGGTATATCCCCTATTAAATCCCGCGGCGGCATTTTGGTCACCAGAAGAGCGGAAATCCCATTCTTGACAGCGTCTCCTATAAAACGGTGTCCGTCAGTTGTATATCCGTCTATGCAGACAAACATCCTGCCGGGACCGCTTTTACGGCTGTCTACAATAATTTCGCTGATGTCGGCTTCCATCTCGCCGCGGGAATCCAATATATTTAAAGCAGATATTAATTCTGTTAATTTCATACCCCTTCCCCTTTCTCTATTCATTATTTAATTCTAAGGTAACAACCGTCCCCTCTTCCACCAGAGTGCCCGGTTTTATACTTTGACTGATGACGCTTCCCGTCTGTTTTGCAATCATGCCCAGACCTCTTTCTTTAAGCAGCACATAGGCATCTGCCAGCGAGCTGCCTACCAGATCCGGTACCTTAACTGCACTTTTATTTTCCGGTATTTCACCTACATAAAGTACTACCTGGGAATTGCGGTTGACAATAATTCCCTGAGCAGGAACCTGCTGCACCACAGTAGTAGAATGTTCCTTTCCTTCTACATAATCGCCTACTACTTTATATTGTAAGCCCACAGAGTCCAGTGCCGCAATGGCTTCCGCAATAGTTTTATCAGTAACCTTGGGAATTTGGCTCTGCGCCAGGAAATTGGACTGTTCTTCTTCTGTATAACGTCTTTCTACGCCCATATATTCCAATGTTTTTTCAATAATTTCTGCCGCTGCAGGCGCTGCCTGCCGGCCGCCGGAGGCAGTAGCGATTCTCTGGTCCGGATGGTCAATTACCACCAGTACAACAATTTGTGGATCATCTACGGGAGCAATTCCGCAAAAAGAAGCTACAAAACGGTCCGTCTCCTCCGTCTCTATGGTTTCAGAAGTACCTGTCTTACCGGCAACCCGATACCCTGCCACATAAGCATTGTGACCTGTACCGGTAGTGACCACTCCCTCCAGCATAGAAAGTACCTGCTGAGCCGTGCTCTCTGAAACCACCTGACGCTCTACAGTCTTGTCATATCGGGTTATGACATTTCCCTGGCTGTCTGTAATTTCACTGACAATATTAGGGATCAGCAAATAGCCTCCATTGGCAATGGCGCAATAAGCTCTTGCCATCTGGATCGGAGTAAACTGGATACGCTGACCAAAACCAGTTACAGCTCTGTCAATGTCAGAAGGATTCTCATGGATAATACTGCCGGCCTCTCCGGACAGCAAAATACCTGTTTTATCATAAAAACCAAAGGTTCTTAAATTCTTGTAAAAGACATCATTGCCAATCTGAAGCGCCAGTTTAGCAAATACGGCGTTGCATGAATTTTTTACCGCGGTAGCAAAATCCTCTACCCCATGGCCGCCATGCTTCCAGCAGCTGATTTCCCATCCGGCCATTTTAAGGTTACTGTCGTCTACCATAGAGCTGGGGGTCACAAAACCGTTTTCAATGCCAATGGCCGCCGTGAAAGCTTTAAAAGTAGAGCCTGGCTCATAGGTGTCCGTCAGACATTTATTTCTCCAGACGGTGCTGCTGAGCAGCTCCACATCCTCTGCGCTAGTACCCGTCCAGCTCTCTGCGTCAGCAGTAATGGGGCAGGCATACGGATTGTTCAAATCAAAACCCGGATTGGAGGCAAAAGCTAGAATATTGGCATTTTTAGGATTCATTACAATGGCAGCACAGCCCTCTGAAACATTCCATTTTGCCGTAGTAGTCTCCAAAACCTCTTCAACAATGCTCTGCACAGAAGCATCGATTGTGAGAGTCACGTTGTTGCCGTTTTGAGGCTCCACCCGCGTTTCTTCCGCATAGGGAAGCTCATTTCCCAGGGAATCTACAGCAGAAATAATCCGCCCCGGCGTCCCCTGCAGATAATGGTCCAGCGCCACTTCCACACCGCACACCAGACCCTGGTCGTCTCTTCCGGTAAAACCCAGCACATGGCAGGCAAGCTCATTGTTGGGATAATACCGTTTGACATCCTCATCAATATAAACCCCTTTTATCTTTTCTTTATCAATCCAATCCTGTATTTTATCAGCTAGTTCCACATCAATTTTTCTGGCAATTTCCCGATATCTGCCTTCACTTTGAATCTTATCCAAAATTGACTGGGCATCGGCCTCCAAAAACTCCGCCAGCTTATCGGCTATTTTTTTCTGATAGCCTTCCACATCCTTCAGCTTCTTGCCCTGAGTTTTAATCATCGTCTGGTTTACAGAGATCTGCCGTGCCGTTACGCTGATTGCCAGCACATTACCGTTTGTATCGGTAATGGTCCCTCTGGTAGCCGGAATTGTCCGGCCGCTGTTTTGCTGCTCATAGGCAAGCTTTGTATAGTCGCTGCCCCGGACAAATTGGATCCACGCCACCCTACCCATCAGCACCATCAGCAAAATGGTAACAGCCACACAGATAATAGCAATTTTCTTTTTTACCTTTGATGAAGTTTTCAGTATCATATTTAACTCCTTTAAAAGCCATAGAATAAAACAACCCTTTGGTTATTTATATTTCTATGGCTTTCACATTAAAACATCAATATTCAAATTAATCCTAAAAATTCACGCAAGGAATCGTAAATTTTGATATACCAAGCTCTGTTGTCCAACTCTTCTGCTAATTCCGTATTGTAGACCTCTGTCTGATCAGTAGGCTGTATGTCTAATATCACCATCTGATAGGTCTGGGGCTGCTGCATATCAAATTTTTCTTTGGCCAAACCTGTCAGCTCGTCCAGATTC
>CABQMV010000128.1 GCA_902465325.1 uncultured Oscillospiraceae bacterium | reverse complement strand
TCCTTTGGGGATGCGATGGCTTCTCTGAAAAATTGCGGCCTGGTCAATACGGTGTATGATGCCATTGAGTGCGGGAAGCCTTTTATGGGGATTTGCCTGGGGATGCAACTGCTTTTTGAAGACAGCCAGGAAAGTCCGGGGGTCCCGGGACTGGGGATTCTCAGGGGACATATTTTGCGTTTCCCTTTGGATATGGGGTTCAAGGTGCCCCAGATTGGCTGGAATGATTTAAATTGCCGGAAGCCGGAATCAGTTTATGGCTGTGCCCACGAAAAGTTTGTATACTTTGTACATTCTTATTATTTAAAGGCCGATGATCCTGGTATAGTAGCGGCTACCGCCTGCTACGGGGTGGAATTTCACGCGGCCATAGCCCGGGGGAATCTTTCTGCCAGTCAGTTTCACCCGGAGAAGAGCGGACAGGTGGGACTTTCTATCCTGAAGAGCTGGGCGTGTTGATTTTACCGGATAATTCTGGTATACTTTCTGTGTTGTTAACTGTATATGATTTAAAAGCGATGAAGGAAAGAAGTAAGACAGTATTTGCTTTTCAGAGAGTGCCTGGCGGGTGAAAGGGCACAGGCAGAGCTGGACAGAATACATTCCGGAGCTGCGATCCTGAACTGCCGCCGGCACAGTAGGGAGAGACGGGGGCGCCCGATACTGCGCAGGTGTGTGACTGCACACCGGGAGAGATATTTTGTGAGAAATATCTGAATCAGAGGTGGTACCGCGAAGCTTATAATCGTCCTCTGTCCTTGTATAAGGACAGAGGATTTTTTGCATGATATATTTTAGAAAGGAAGAGAAAACATGGAAATTTACGAGGAACTCAGGGCAAGAGGACTGATCGCCCAGGTAACGGATGAGAATGAGATCAGAGAGCTTATAAACGGCGGAGGCGCCAGATTCTATATTGGATTTGATCCTACCGCTGATTCCCTTCATGTAGGTCACTTTATGGCGCTGTGCCTGATGAAGAGACTTCAGATGGCGGGAAATAAACCGGTGGTATTGCTGGGAGGTGGTACCGGTTATATCGGCGATCCTTCAGGCCGTACCGATATGAGAGCTATGCTGACGCCGGAAACCATTCAGCACAACTGTGAATGCTTTCAAAAACAGATGGAGAGGTTTATAGAATTTGGTCAGGACAAGGCTATTTTGGTTAACAATGCGGACTGGCTTTTGAATTTAAAATATGTGGATTTGCTTCGGGATGTAGGAGCATGCTTTTCTGTAAACAATATGCTGCGCGCTGAGTGCTACAAGCAGCGTATGGAGAAGGGGCTGAGTTTCCTGGAATTCAACTATATGATCATGCAGTCTTATGACTTCTGGTATCTGAATGAGCATTATGGCTGCAATATGCAGTTTGGAGGGGACGACCAGTGGAGCAACATGCTTTTCGGTACAGACCTGATTCGAAAGAAAACAGGGAAAGACGCCTATGCCATGACCATAACGCTGTTGCTGAACAGTGAGGGAAAGAAAATGGGAAAGACGGCTAAAGGGGCTGTATGGCTGGATCCCAATAAGACGTCGCCCTTTGAATTTTACCAGTACTGGCGCAATGTAGACGATGCAGATGTCATGAAGTGTTTAAAAATGCTGACCTTCCTGCCCCTGGAGGAAATTGAGGAAATGGAAGGATGGGCAGATGACCGGATCAATGAGAAGAAAGAAATTCTGGCACATAATCTGACTTCTCTTGTACACGGCGAAGAAGAAGCGGATAAAGCGAGACAGGTTGCCCGGTCTCTGTTTACAGGAGAGGGGAACGACGCGGATATGCCATCCACTGAAATCAAGGCCTCTGATGTTCCTGCGGACGGTATTAGCCTCATTGATTTAATGCTGCTTTGCAAACTGACGCCCAGTAAGGGAGAGGCGAGAAGGCTGATTCAGCAGGGCGGTGTTTCTGTTGACGGTGTTAAAGTGGACAGTATTGACAAAACCGTAACGGAAGAAGAATTAAAACGGGGAATCAAAATCCGAAAGGGAAAAAAGGTCTTTCACAGAGCTGTTATAAAATAAGCAAAGGAGCGGGCATTTCTTTTTGAAAGCCCGCTCTGACTTTTCAGCTGTTTTTCGGTTCTTTTTCAAGGAACTGTTTCATTAATTCATAGCCTTTCGCAATGTAACGCCCGGTGTCTTCTGCACAGCGCTCTGTATAGCGCTGTCCTTTTTTCTTCTGATCGCGCCGGCTGTCATAGATCAGGTAGGGCACTGCGTCGTGCGTATGTGTTCTCAGTGCTAGAGGAGTGGGGTGGTCCGGCATAATCAAAAGTCTGAAATCCCCAAGCTTTTCCAATTTCCTGCAGAGAGGGCCTACGACCTGAGAATCAATTAACTCAATGGCCTTTACTTTGTTTTCTACCTCGTGGCGGTGGCCGCATTCATCCGGGGCTTCCATATGAAGATACACAAAATCTCCGTTATTCTTCAAGAATTCTACAGTGGCCTGCATTTTACCGGTAAAATTTGTATCAATATTTCCGGTAGCTCCGTCTACATTTATTACTTGCATATTCGCGCACCGGCCCAGGCCTTTTACCAGATCTACTGCGGAGACCACAGCGCCCTTTAGTCCAAAGGTTTTATAAAAATCAGTCAGCGCAGGCTTGCGTCCCTCTCCCCAGAACCAAAGTGAATTGGCAGGGCGTTTTCCCCGGGCGATTCTGGCTTTATTGATAGGATGCGCCATAAGGAGATCATAGCTTTTTTTCATCATTTCAAGTAAAACCGCGCTTTCCGGCGCCTTAGGCAGGTAGTCCCGAATCGGCTTGTCGGAAATATCGTGAGGAGGGGTACAGCCCAGCTTTACATTGCCTTTGATTTTATAGAGCAGGCAGTGACGGTAGCTTACGCCAGGATACAGATGCAGCAAGGGCGAGCCCAATGCCTTCTGTAAATCCTGGATTAGTACGGCGGCCTCCGGCGTAGAGATTTCGTCAGAGCTGTAATCAATCATTGTTTTATCCTCGTATTTGGGCTCTTCTGAGAGAGTAACCAGATTACAGCGTACAGCCAGATCCTCCGGCCCTAAGGTGAGTCCCATGCTCACTGCCTCCAGAGGGGAGCGGCCTGTATAAAAGATGTCTGGGTCATACCCCAATACAGACATATTGGCAATGTCGCTTCCCGGAGGATTTAAGTGATCCGGCACCGTTTTGACCAATCCTAGCTCTCCCTTCTCCGCTAAACCGTCTATATTTGGCTTTTGTGCAGCTTCCAGAGGAGTCCTTTCACCCAATTCAGGTACGGGATAGTCTGCCATGCCGTCGCCGAGAATTACTATATATTTCATGTTTCTCATCTCTTTCCTAAGCATTTGTATTACCTTAATAGTATAACATGCGAAATTTGGGAAGAAAAGCCATAGGCCAGCTGGTGTTATTTTCTGGCAAAAAAAATAAAATAAAATATTACAAAGTCAAATATTTTTATAGGCAGTTTATTAAATATTTCTTATTAATGAATAAGTGTTGACAAAAATATTAAAGTGCTGTAGTATATTCTCATAACATATCTTAAATGTTTTAGGAGGGTAATAATTATGTTGAAAAAGGTATGGGCTTCTATGCTTGCCGTTGTCATTCTGACAGCTTTATGTTTGGTACCGGCTTCCGCGAAGTCGCTGGAGGATTACCTCATTGCAGACTTTGATTTTAGTACGGAAAGCTATGAAAATCAGTTGGATAACATGAAATTTACGGATCCAATGGAATCTGTTGATGATGTGGGAACCATTGAGTTTGTCCAGGATGAAGAGCTGGGGACTATAGTGGCTAGGTTTGAGAAGAGGGCAATTCAGTATGCGCTGGATGAGGAAACCTTGGTTGAGTTAACGGATGCGTTTACGTTTGAGACATATGTAAATGTTTCCAAAGCGGGGGGCTTTGGCTTGATCCTCGGTACTTTCTGGTATGGAAATCAGAATGGTGTTCCCAATAGCGGCGCCGGTATCTGTACCGGTACCTTTGGCGACGCATCTACAAACAATTGTGTAGGTGCTAAGAACTGTCTGACCGCTTTTGCCGGTAAGGATGCAGAGGTTGCGAATATAGCCGGCAATGAAGAGTTAAGTTACGGTCAGTGGGTACATTTGGTGTATGTACACGAAGGCGATACGGATTACTTCTATGTGAACGGGGTCGATATGTCAAACGGCGGCTCTCCCAGCTACGGCTCTCTGGGACAGAAGCAGGATATGGGTTTCCGAATCGGCGGATATAATCTGGTCCATAACTTTGATGTAGCAGAGATGAGTATGGCCTTTTGTAAGGTATATGCTACAGCTGTAAGTGCTGATGAGGTGCAGGCTCTTTATACTGCTGTAGGCGGACAGCCCGGAAATCAGGGAGGAAACAGTACACAGCCTTCCGCTTCTAATTCCTCTGGTGAGCCTTCCGGCAGCAAGCCTTCTGCACCGGTCCAAAATACCCAAACATTTGACTTGGGACTGGTTTCCTTGGCTGCAGTTACGCTTTCTTCCGTTGTGACGGTTAAAAAGAGAAGAAAATAATAAAGTGAGATTAAGTGAAATCGCTTCGCCTGCTGTAACAGGCGGGGCGTTTTTTTATGGGGATTATGGGCAAAATATAAAAAATTGGGGTTGACTAGAAATTATTTTATGGTACAATTAAAAAGCTTGGCTGTGGAGAAGTACCCAAGTAGGCCGAAGGGGATGGTTTGCTAAACCATTAGGTCGGGTAACCGGCGCCGGGGTTCGAATCCCCGCTTCTCCGCCATAAAAGGAACATAAAAAAGATATGTTCCGCATAAACC
>CABQMV010000127.1 GCA_902465325.1 uncultured Oscillospiraceae bacterium | reverse complement strand
CCAAATTGCGCCGCCCCGTATATCCGTAACTTCAATTCCGCTTTGTCTCAATTCCTCTCGAATCCGGTCTGCTTCCTGAAAATTTTTATTTTTTTTCGCCTCTCCCCGGGCAGCCACAAGAGCGTCAACAGCCGGATCGCCTTCTCCTTGAATCACATAGTCGCCGCCGCGGTCTGCCTTCTCCCGTACCTTGGCAGCAGCCTGACGCTTTTCATCTGCTTTCTTCAGCAGATCAAGCTCCAGTACAGAGTCAAACAACTCCAATGCCACCCGCTTTGTCCTGTCATTTGTCTGATACTTCAGTACATCATAAATTACGGTAACCGCCTGCGCCGTAGCCAAATCATTGTCCATGGCTTTCGCAAAGCGATCCTTCAATACCGACAGGGCCCCTTCGTCAATTTCAGCCTCTCTTTCAAAATCCAACTGCGCAATCCTGGCAATCAGCTTATCATAGGCTGCTTTCGCATTATCCAAATTTTCATAACTGAATACCAATACATTCCGATAATGGGATTGCAGACAGAAAAAGCGGTATACCAGCGGATCATAGCCCTTTTCTTCTAACAGAGAAACCGTCAAAAACTCACCCTTCGACTTGCTCATTTTGCCATCGCCGCTGTTCAGATGGAAAATATGGAACCAGTATTTGCACCACGGATGCCCTAGAAAAGCTTCCGACTGAGCAATTTCATTGGTATGATGCGGAAAGGCATTATCAATCCCGCCGCAATGAATGTCCAGGTCCTCCCCCAGATGTTTAATAGAAATGCCGGAGCATTCAATATGCCAGCCCGGATATCCCTCTCCCCACGGGGAATCCCATTTTAAAGCCTGATTCTCAAATTTTGATTTAGTAAACCACAGAACAAAATCATTCTTGTTTTTCTTGTTTGTATCCTCCTCTACCCCATCTCGGACGCCTACGGCTAAATTTTCTTCTTTATGTTCGTTAAAAATATAGTACCTAGGCAGTTTTGACGTGTCAAAGTATACATTTCCCCCGGCTAAATAGGCGTAACCGTCCTCTATCAGTTTCGATATCATTTGAATATACTCTCCGATGCAGTTCGTAGCTGGCTCCACTACATCCGGCCGTTTGATATTCAGCTTATGGCAGTCCTCAAAAAAAGCTTCTGTATAGAAACGGGCAATTTCCATAACCGATTTATTCTCACGCTTTGCGCCTTTGAGCATCTTATCTTCTCCGGTATCTGCATCAGAGGCCAAATGTCCTACATCAGTTATATTCATAACCCGTTTTACGGCATATCCGCAATAGCGCAAATATTTTTCTAACACATCCTCCATAATATAGGAACGGAGATTGCCAATATGGGCAAAGTGATAAACGGTAGGACCGCACGTATACATTTTCACCATGCCCGGGTGATTTGGTATAAATTCTTCCTTTCTATGGGTAGCGGAATTGTATATCTGCATTGCTTATACTCCTTTCTCACCAAAAGGCCCTGCCGTTGGTATAGGCAGGGCCCGCAGCCTCTAACAAATTGAAAAACAAAGCTTATTTCTCCGACTCAGAAGGAGCTTCGTCTGACACGGCTCCATTTTCCACTGCCGTATCTTCCTGGATGCTTTCAGCCTCCTCAGCCTGCTCCTCGTTCTCATCCTCATCATCCTCTTCTTCATCATCTTCCTCATCAGACAACTCAGGTTTGGGATCCAGATTAATAAAGAACTGGGCCATGTACAAAATAACAAAAGCTGCCAGTACGCCGAATTCAGCCTTATTGTCCTGCTCTAAAGCACCGGTAACATTTAACACCAGCGGAACAATTGCGGCAACCACCAATACAATCTTAACCACCAGCATAATTTTCATCTTTTTCTCTGTCTTAAACAGTGTCCTGTTATCCAGAACAGGAAGTACGATTTCCATACAAATCGCAGAAATAAGAGCCAGCGGCAGCGTTATTTTCTGGATCCAGCCCTCCAAATTCTCATTTCCAAAAACAGAGAAATAGGACAACAGGAAAAATACCAGAGATAACATGATAATTACCGTAAAAATATTATTAAACAAACCCCTGTTTTTCATTAAAAACCTCCGTCGTGTTATAATTAAAGCACCTTTTATTATAATAGTCGTTTTCCCACTATTTGTCAATGAGAAATCAGCCTAAGATCAAACGGATCCCATAGAATAAATCCAAAAACTCCAGTATTTCTCTTTTGGCATCGTCTATATCGTGGTATGTATAATTTCCGCATCCCCTTTTCGTTGCTTCAGGCACCTCATCCATATCAAGCGCGACAATAAGAGCACCCTTGATATCATGGTCAATAAAATTGTCGGGAGGGTCAATAACGACAAGATTAAATCCGGTACGGGAACCCATAAGAGAAAAATCTACAATTGTGCACTTGCTTACCTCCTGAAAAGCAGCTTTCATCATATGCTGTATGGAATGCATGGTAGCAGGGTACATAATTTCGTCCACATAAGGTTTTTTAAAACGCATATCATACCGCACCACTCTGTGCTTCTCTACCTTGAACTCCTCACTTACCCTGATATTCGGGGCATGCATAATAACATGATCTCTCTCATAAGTTTTCGCCATATTTTTCACCGTTCCTTGTGTGATAATTTTCTTTATCCCCTGTTTATAAACGCTGCCAAGGCGTCCGGCGCCATATCGCACTGTTCTCCGCTGACCATATCCTTCAGCCGCAGCATACCGGAACGTCTCTCATCTTCCCCAATAACTGAAACAAACCGAATTCCCAGCTTATCTGCATAGGCAAATTTCTTTCCCATTTTTCCTTCATTCAGATATACCTCTGTACGGATACCGGAAGTGCGTAAAGCGGCAGCCGTTTCCATAGCATACTCTACCGTCTCTGCCATAGGAATAATCAGAAGCTGTGTAGGTGTCGCCTTCTCACAGTTTTTCAAAATTCCAGCCTCCCGCAGCTGATAGAACAGGCGGGAAAGCCCAATAGATATCCCTACGCCCGGAAGACTCTGTTTTGTATAATTAGAAGCCAGTTCATCATAACGTCCTCCGGAGCAGATGCTGCCCAAAGAAGGATAGTCATTCAGTACAGTCTCATACACGGTACCGGTATAGTAGTCCAGTCCCCTGGCAATTTTCAAATTCACCGCAAAATTCTCAGGATTTACTTTATAGGCCGCTATATATTTACACACCTGGGAAAGCTCTAAAAGTCCTTGGGCAAACTGTTCGTTTTCTATTTTCATCGCCGCAAGACTAGCTACAATTTCCTCCGGCGTGCCAGAAAGGCCTGTAAACTGCAAAATAGCCTCAATCCCGGCTTCGCTCACGCCCAGTCTGCACAATTCCTCCCAGACACCGCTCTGCCCTATTTTGTCCAGTTTGTCCACAATCCGCAAAACCTCAGTTTTGTCGGCAATTTTCAGGAATTCAAAAAAGCCATTTAACAGCTTTCGGTTATTAATCATAATAGTAAACTTACCGATATCCAGCCGCTGGAAAACAGAATAAATGATACTGACAATTTCCGCATCATTATTAATGCTGAGAGAACCGTTTCCTATGATATCAATATCACACTGATAAAACTCCCGGAATCGTCCCTTCTGCGGCCGCTCACCCCGATAAACCTTTCCTATATGATATCGTCTGAAGGGAAATGCCAGCTCTCCGTAATGCTGGGCAACATATCGGGCCAGCGGCACAGTAAGATCAAACCGCATCGCCATATCCGTATCCCCTTTTGTAAAGCGGTAAATCTGTTTTGCGGTCTCTCCTCCCCCCTTGGCCAGCAATACCTCGGATTTCTCCAACACAGGGGTATCCACAGGAATAAACCCATAGCTCTCAAAAGTAGACCGAATCTTGTCTACCATACTGTTAAACGTTACCTGATCCCGGGGCAGCAGCTCCATAAAACCAGACAGAATAGAGGGCTCAACTATTCTCCGCGCACCGTCATTTTCCTTCATTTAAAACCTCCGACTGTTTATAGTAGTATAATAAAGAAATCCCTTGTAAAAGTCAATACTGTTTTTAAAAATCACAGAAGCTCCATAGAAATAAATTCTGTGGAGCTTCTGTCATGGTGATCCATCGGAGGCTCGAACTCCGGACACCCTGATTAAAAGTCAGGTGCTCTACCGACTGAGCTAATGGATCATGCACACATTTTTTGCGTGCTTGCCTATATTACAACATTATACTTGCCCTGTCAAGTACTTTTTATTACATTCTTTCAAGAATGTTTTTCAACAGCCTGCTCTGATTTCCTCTGGCCCCCCAAAAAACAACGTCCCTACGGGGCCACAACCGGAAGCCCCGCGTTCTCCTGCCTTTTAACAGGAAACGACCTCACAGTTTTGGAAAGCTGCATCCTCCAGCGCCGCATAATCATACCGGGCCTCTTCTTCCAGAAGCTCTGCCAGAGAAGGCTTCGTCTTGGGATGCTTCGGAGTAAACACTGTACAGCAGTCCTCATAGGGCAGTATACTGGTATCAAAGGTTCCTATTTTCCGGGCAATGGCTACTGTTTCCATTTTATCCATCCCGATAAGGGGGCGAAATACCGGCATTTCCGCAGCCGCATTGGTACAGTACAGCGCCTGCATTGTCTGGCTGGCTACCTGTCCCAGACTTTCTCCTGTAACCAAGGCACTGCAGCCGTTCTTTCTGGCAACTCGCTCTGCGATCCGCATCATAGAACGTCTCATAAGAACCGTAGACAGCTCGGGCCGGCAGTTATCATTAATAGCCAGCTGCGTATCCGTATAAGGAACCACATAGACCTTAACAGGTCCGCTGTAGCGCGATACAATTCTGGCCAGCTCCAGCACCTTTTCCTTTGCCCTCTGACCGGTATACGGATA
>CABQMV010000126.1 GCA_902465325.1 uncultured Oscillospiraceae bacterium | reverse complement strand
ATCTTCGCAGCCGGGGACCTTTTTTCCGCTCAGCAGATCCCGGGCGATTTTCACCTCAGGAGCCGCAATACCCAGATTGGTAATCCTCAATGGTATTCCCCCTTATTCATATCTGTAAATGTATACAATCCAATTCCCACCGCCATAGGCAGGTTCAGAGAATCTACTGCGTCTGTGTGTACAATACGGACAGGGCTTCCCACAGACAGAAACTCTGCCGGCAGTCCGGAGGCTTCGTTGCCAAAAATCAGTGAAAAGGGTTCCCGGCCGTTATCAGAACGGTGTCGGTAGGCCTCTGCTGTCTGCCAGATAGGCTGTCCCTCCAGCATAAAGGGAATCAGAGCCCTTGTCTTTTCTCTATTATGGTTATTATGTGCCTCTGTTACAGAATTTATATAAGCTTTAAACGTATTAAAATAGAAAAAGTTTACTCGAAAAATAGCGCCCATGGAGGCCCGAATGACTTTGGGATCATAGATGTCTGCGGCGGGGCTGATAATGGCGACATCCTCTACTCCGAAAGCGGCGGCGGTACGCAGAATGGTACCGAGATTCCCCATATCAGAGGGATTGACCAGCACCAGATGATTGGCGTCGGCACGAAGCTTGCAGATGTATTTTTTAAATACGCCTGCAGCAAAGCAATTGTCTTTTGAAGAAATACGCACAAGGGTCTTAGGCTCAAAAAGAGCGGGAATCCCGCTCTTTTCCGCAAAATTGAGAATTTTTATTATTCCTTCGTTCTTCTCTCCACGGGGGGAAAGAACAAAACGCTCCACTGCCTCCGGTCTGGCTGCAATCAACTCCAAGGTGGGAAAGACGCCGAGCGTATAGGAAATATCGAACTCCTTTTTATAGGGTTTCAGTCTAGTCTGCTCATCCATACTGTCAATACAATACGCGCCTGTTAAGCTCTTCCTCTTCAATCAGTTTTTCAGCGTGGTCTGCCACTTCCTGACCCCACTGTGCTGCTTCCTCCAGCGCCTGCTGTGTCTGGGCATCATCGTCCCACCACAGGGGCTCCACCCAATTTTTCTTATCCAGAATCACCGAATCCTGCAGCAGATTGGAAAACTTCTGCAGTGCCTTATCGCTGTCATTTTCTCCGCAGGAAAAAAGAGCAACCTTTCTGTCATAAATTTTAATAACAGAAAAAAGAGTATTGAATACGGGATTATAGGAATCAAACCATACCGGAGTACCAATAAAAATCAGGTCATAGTCTCGGGGATCCCATTTAAATGGAAAGATATCAGGTTTTTTCTTCCGCTTTACCTCCATACGAGCCTTCAGTCTTCGGAAGGCAGTATAGGGACGCACCCGCTTAACGCGAACCAGCTTGGCAGAATCTGCACCAACCTTTTGCGCAATGGCTTCCGCAATGGCTTCCGTATTGCCGTCCAGAGAATAATATAAAACAAGAATCTTCATTTCAAAATCACCATTCCTTACTAAACCCGATGCAATGCGCCATGGGACAGGAGTTCTGCTGTCCCACGACCCAAAGCAGCAACTTTATGTGCATAATATGCCGTTGCTTTTACTTTACAAGTTTTCCTCCCGGATGTCAATAAACTACCCTGCCAACAGAAAATTGTTTATAAAGAATTCATCAAATTTCCGGGAGTGTGCGGGCCTCTCTGGCAACGTCAATATCCTCTGCAAACACAGGACGGAAAGTAAACGCATAGTTAAAGGTATGTTCCTTAAAAGCAAACTCATCTGCCAGGTACGGTCCGCAGCTAGCGGAGCCCATTCCTTCTTGCTTGTAGTCGATCTCCACATATGTTTCAGGGCGGGCTTTCAGATCTCTGTCATAGAGGGTCTTATCCAGATCCTCCGCTGTGTAGTGCAGCGCTTTAAAATTAAATGAGGGAAGCCCTTTGAACAGAAGCCCCCGGCCCTCATGGTCGTGTACCAGTGCCCAACGGGTTTCAATATGATTTCCGGTTTCCTGAGGAAATACATAATGCGTATATTCCTTGGTCACTGTGGACTGATAAACTCCCATTGCGCCCAAATGATGAATATCGTTATAGGTTGAATCCGGGCCCATGCCAAAATATTTGACAAACTCACTGCCGGCCCGCATGGGAATCTCCAGACCGAATCGTGGAATGTTAATGACGGAATCTCGAACCTGAGCAGAGACAGATACGCTGATTTCACCGTTTCCAAAAATAATCCAGTAAGCGGTGTACCGGAGCACTGGCAGCATAGACAGGCCTCCCAGTGCATACTGCACGCTGAGCGATACATAATTTTTCTCGGGGATCACTGTCAGCCCCTGTACCTGCTCTACGGCTTCAAACATTCGGTTGTAGTTCCAATGACCGATGGAAAATCTTCTGTCATTGCTGGTGGGGCCTCTCCAGACGGAGAACCGGGTCATCCCTCCCAGCAACTCTGCCCCGTTATTTTTGATCGAAATAAATTGTCCCCGGTCTTTACTGAATACATACTCAAAATCATATCCTTTTATAATGAGATTTTGCGGGGCGCCTTCTTCTTCAAAAACCGTAAGCGGATTCATGTTCTTTACCTTCACCCGTTCCGGCTCTGTCTGCTTCACCGGCAGGGCAAACTGGGCCTTGGCCAGTTCGTGTCCCTCCTCTGCCCAGGAGGTGTCGGTTTTGGTTACACAGGAAAAATCAATAAAAAATTCCTGGAAGGAGAAGGGCGGCAAATCGTACGGCAATGTTACCTTTATGGAGCTGTGGGGAGCGCAGGCTTTCTCAAAGGTTCCCTGAGCAAAGGTTCCCTCCTGATTTTTTATCTTCCACTTGAACGTAAATTTGCTCAAATCGGTAAAATCGTAATGGTTGGTCAGTTTAAAAATTCCTTTTTCCAGATCCACCGGTTCAAAGTCCACTGGCTGTATCACTGTTTTATACTCAGAGAGCCCTGTACTGGGCTCTCGATCGGGAGAAACCAGCCCGTCTACACAAAATGCTCCGTCGTGCAAGGGTTCGCCGAAAAAGCCGCCGTATACAAATCCTGTTTTATCGTCAGTGGTGATCCGGCCTCTGTTCATGGAGTCATTGGCCACTTTGCCTTCTGCATCCACTCTGGCGGCATGGTCAGCCCATTCCCAGACGCAGCCGCCAATCAGACGGGGATACCGGTAGAAGAGATCCCAATACTGTTTCAGATCCCCGGGTCCGTTACCCATGGCGTGACTGTATTCACACAAAAAGAAGGGCTGGAATTTTTTCTTCTGCCGGGCCAGCTTCAGGCCTTCCTTTCCTAATCTTTCCACTTCCTCATAGCCATAGTACATCCGGCTGAAGACATCGACCTCGGGCGCATCTGCCGCTCCCTCGTAATGTACAATCCGGCTGGTATCTCTGCCTCGCGTATACGCAATCATTTTTTTGTGATTTGCGCCGTAGAAGGCCTCGTTTCCCATAGACCAGAAAATAATGCAGGCGTGATTTTTGTCCCGCTCTACCATTCTCTGGGCGCGATTGACATAGGCCTGTTCCCAGGTGGGATCGTCTGTAAGCCGCTGATAATAGGCTTCTCCTTCTGTGTAGAGTCCGTGGGTTTCCAGGTCCGTCTCATCTACCACATAGAAGCCCAGCTCATCGCAGAGCGCCAGAAATTCGGGCCGGTTCGGGTAATGAGAGGTACGGATGGTATTGATGTTGTGCTGCTTCATAAGCCGCAGCTCATAAATCATATCCTTCATAGGCGTTACATGTCCCAGATCCGGGTGGGTATCGTGCCGGTTGACTCCCTTGAATTTTACCTGGGTTCCGTTAATGGTCACAGCACCGTTGTCCTGAATCTCTATTTTGCGAAGTCCGGTCTTTACAGGAATATATTCGCCTCCGGAAATCACCACCAGGGTATAGAGATAGGGAGTTTCCGCTGTCCACAGAAGGGGCGGTTCTACGTGGAAGGAAAGAATGGCCCTGCCGTCTTTAATCAACGTCTTTTCCTCTCCGATCAGATTGTTCAGAAGCCCGTACAGACGGACAGAGGCTTCCGGTGATTTCAAAGCGCTTTTGCCGGTAAAATCCAGCTCGACAGTCAGTTCTGCGCTGCTGTAGTCAGGAGCAAAGTCCTGCTTTACAAAGATATCCCTGACATGGAATTTGTCCCTGCCCAGCAGGTATACGTCTCTGAATATGCCGGATACGCGGTAGTAGTCCTGATCCTCCAGGTAAGAGCTCCAGGCTACTTTCGTAACCATTACGGTAATAGTATTTGCCCCCTTGGCCAGCTGCTTTGTGATATGAAATTCTGTGGGAAGGTGTGCGCCCTGGGACATTCCGGCAGCTTTGCCGTTAATCCATACCCAGAACATGGTATCTACTCCGTCAAAGTTCAGATAGACCTCTTTATCAGACCAGCTGTCCGGTAAAATAAACTCTCTTTCGTAAATTCCCACCGGATTGTCAAAGGGCACATGGGGCGGGTCCATGGGAAACGGGTAGTTGCAGTTTGTATAGACAGGCACACTGTACCCGTGCATCTGCCAGGAGGAGGGAACTCTAAGCTGCTCTCCTTCCTGAAAAACGGTCTCATTGTTCAGGGCGTTGACCGCATCGGTTACATTCTCATAATAAGAAAATTTCCAGTCACCGGAAAGCAGCTTATATCTGCTGCTGTAGCTTTTGGTATTGTTTAACGCGTCGCAGGCGCAGTCGTAGGGCAGATAGGTAGCCCTGGGAGCCTCCTGATCAATTCCCATACACTGATGATTTTCCAGAAGGGAAATGTCGATCTTGTCATACTTCATAAAGTGAAATCCTTTCCTGTTGCTATTGATTTTATGATGGGCACATTATAGCATGGACAATAGAGAATTTCAATTGAGGAAAGGAGATTTTGTGTATAAAAGTTCTACCGATTTTCTGATTATCTTTGCAAATCTCCGCAAATGCTGGAAAGGCTTGTTATATCAAGCATTTCCGGCATTTTGCGTTTCGGAAGATACCCCGCATATCATGGCA
>CABQMV010000125.1 GCA_902465325.1 uncultured Oscillospiraceae bacterium | reverse complement strand
GAAGTAGTAAGCGTGTCGAGGCTTTTTCCAAAAGTAGTAATTTGGTAGTAAATTCGGTGTCCCTATCCCGTGATTTGCCCGTATTTCCGGGCTTTTTTGAGATAATCAGAGTTGTTAAGTGACAAATATTATATAACAATAGCGATTTCATTTCAATACGAGGTTTTTACCTTGTTTTATAATTTACTTTATCTATTGATATTTAGCTGTAAATATAAGGCTAAATTATAAAAATAGGAAGCCTCTTGCATTTTTTTCTGATTTGTTATACAATAAAAACTGTCTCATATGAGACGGAGAGGACGCTTAGATGGCATTTCCTATTTTAAAAGAAAATTTAATGGATTTGGCAGGAGGACTGTTTCTTTTTGACGGGCTCCATAAGCAGCAGATTCAGGAGGCTATTACGGCAGAGGGCTGTCAGGCTTTTTTCTATCAAAAGGGGGAGATTATATTTGAGCCGGAGGATTTTCAGCGAAAGCTGGGATGGATTGCGCAGGGCAGCATAAGGGTTTACGGGGGACAGGTTCTGCTCAATATTATTGGCCAGGGAGGTGTTTTCGGCGCGGCTGCTCTTTTTGGGCAGTATGCCGGCTACAGCAGCCGGATTCTGGCAGCAAGCGACTGTAAAATATTATTTTTCAGTGAGGCCCTGATTCGCCGGCTGGTTATGGATAACGGTCAGATTGCAGTGAACTACGTGAGCTTTCTCTCAGACAGAATTCGATTTCTGAATAGAAAAATTGCTACTTTTACTGCAGACAGCGCTAAGAGCCGGCTGCTCCAGTATCTGATTTCCCAGGCAGGCCAGCAGGCGTGTACGGAGGGGACGATAACGCTTCCTGTGAGCTGTCAGAAGCTGGCGGAATCCTTAAATATAGGAAGAGCCTCTTTGTACAGGGCTTTTGAACAATTGGAAAGCGACGGTCTGATCCGGAAAACGGGAAAGACTGTTACAATATATACAACAATGTAAAGGAGTCGAAAGTAGAATGAAAAAAATAAAAGCTGTATTTGTAATTTTATTTGCTGCCTTATTGATGTGCAGCTTTGCAGCCTGCAAGACGGGAGAAGAAGCTGCGCCTACTGCTACTGCCATTGCCCCGGCGCCTACAGAGCTTTCCACTGTGCCGATTTCAGCCAGGATATCAGCCCTGAAGGGACCTACCGGTATGGGGATGGCAAAGCTGATGGAGGACGGATATCAGATAACACTGGCCTCTGCGCCTGATGATGTCACTGCTGAAATTATTAAGGGCTCTGTGGATATTGCAGCGGTTCCGGTTAATTTAGCCTCAATTTTGTACAAAAAAACAGGAGGAGAGGTACAGCTTGCCGCTGTGAACACACTGGGCGTGCTTCACCTTTTAGAGAATGGAAATACCGTGAATTCCCTATCGGATTTAAAGGGAAAGACCATATATGCCACCGGACAGGGTTCTACACCGGAGTGTGCTCTTCGCTATGTTTTGACCCAAAATGGAATTGATCCCGATAAGGATGTAACCATTGAATTTTTGTCTGAGCATGCGGAGCTGGCTGCTAAAATGGTATCCGGGGATGTAAAATTAGGATTGCTGCCAGAGCCGAATGTGACTGCAGTGCTGAAGGGCAATGAGAATGTACGGGCAGCAATTGATTTATCTGCGGAATGGGATAAAGCAGCAGACGGCGAGAGCAAGCTGACGATGGGCTGTATTGTTGTCAGCAAAAAGTTTGCCCAGGAGCATAAGGCAGAGCTGGATTTGTTTTTGTCTCAATATCAGGCCTCGGTGCAGTATGTAAATCAAAATGTGGATGCAGCAGCGGAGCTGATTGCGAAATATGAGATTGTTCCATCGGCGGCTGTGGCTAAATCTGCGATCCCAAAGTGTAATATTACTTTTATTGCAGGAGAGGAGATGCAGACAGCAGCAGGCGGATTCCTGAAGGTCCTGTTTGACGCAAATCCGACTTCTGTGGGCGGAGTGCTTCCTGATGAAAATTTCTACTATAAAGGGTAATGTTATAAAAAATTTATTCGCGGCGTTTTTTTGGGTTGCTGTGTGGGAGGCGGCAGCCCTTGCTGTTCATAAAGAGGTTTTGGTGGCGTCGCCTTTGACTGTGTTCAAGCGGCTTTGGGTTCTGGGACAGACTGGGGATTTTTGGATTTCGGCAGGAGCTTCGGTATTTCGAATTTTGCTTGGGTTTCTGCTGGCTGTATTTTTAGGCTGTCTGGCCGCTTGGCTGACCTCCAGGTTTGGACCGGTCCATGCTCTTTTTGCGCCGCTGATGGCAGTGATTAAGGCGACTCCGGTAGCCTCTTTTATTATTTTGGCTTTGGTATGGATTGAGACGGGGAATATTCCTACGTTTACATCCTTTCTTATGGTGTTTCCTGTGATCTGGGGCAATGTACATCAGGGAATTTGCCAGGTCGATTCTGACCTTAAAGAGGTGGCAAAGGTCTATAGGATGTCCGGTATAAAATGTCTAACGAAGCTGTATATTCCCTCTGTGCTGCCTTTTTTCTCTGCAGGCTGCACCACTGGTCTGGGTCTGGGATGGAAGGCCGGGATTGCCGCGGAGGTTCTGTGTACGCCAAAGCCTTCTATAGGAAAAGAGCTGTATAGCGCCAAGGTATATTTAGAGACGGCTGATGTATTTGCCTGGACGCTGGTGGTTATTTTGCTGAGCTTTTTTATTGAGCGGCTGCTGGTTTATTTTATTAGAAAGGCGGTGTCGGGAAATGGGAATCCGACTGGAGGATATTTCTAAGAGCTTCCAAGGCAGACCGGTAATTTCGCATTTTAGTATGGATTTTGCCGATGGGGGCATTACGGTCCTGATGGCGCCCTCTGGTGCCGGCAAGACTACGTTGCTGCGGATTATTGCGGGGCTGGAAAAGCCTGACAAGGGCCGTGTGATTTTAGATTTTCCCGGGAACAAAATTGCGGTGGTTTTTCAGGAGCCGAGACTGTTTCCCTGGCTGACGACCATAGAGAATATTACTGTACCGACAGGGGCAGACAGAAGGACGGCTGAGTCCCTGCTGAGAGAATTTCATATGGAAGAGGCTTTTTCGCTGTATCCTTCTGAGCTGTCAGGCGGAATGCAGCGACGTGTTGCATTGGCCAGGGCCTTTGCCTATGGGGGGGCTCTGTTGCTGGATGAACCTTTTAATGGCCTGGATGAGACCCTGATTCGTGAAATCGCAGGGCGAATCAAAAAATATGGCGAGCTCTTTCCTGTGATATTGGTTACCCATAATTCAGAGGAGGCCAGGCTGACAGAAGGCAGGATTGTAAAAGTAGATATGTTTCAAAATGTTAAATAGAGGGATTGAAAGTGGGCAGGATGTGGAGTCCCTGGGCGGAGTGATAAAAGTAGGTAGAGAGAAGACGTCTAAGGGCATCGTCTGTGTGGGCGCAGACAAGGGGGATTTCGTTATGAAAGCCTACTACCACCAGTGTGTGGTAGTAGGCTTTTCCGTTATGGAGTTGAATCAAGTCTCCCGGTTCCAGGCGGGAAAGGCTGACCGGTACTGCTGTGGGTCCCTGGCCCTTATTTTGGATTAGGAATCTGTGCAGGTAGGCTGCTCCTGTCCAGGCTGCGGCGCGGTCTGAGGAGGAATGATAGTACCAGCCTACGTCTTTTGCATAATTCATTGGACAGCCGCCGGCTCTGAGACACTGAGAGGCAAAGCTGGTGCAGTCTCCTCCCAGTTTATCAAAATCCATATAGGCGGGGTTTCGGGAAAGGGCCCACTTTTCCGCATAAGCGGCGGCGGCTGTCCGGTTATATTTGCTCATTTTTACAACTCCTTTTAACAAAAGCGGTTTATGCCCTGTTCCCGGGACACAGCAGATGTGTCCTTGTGCCCGGAAACGTGACAGGAAAAATCAATAGAATTTTTTGGAATCTTGGATTTCCTGTACCTGTCTGAGGGCTTCGCCGAACCTCTGGAAATGCACGATTTCCCGTTCGCGCAGGAAGCGCAGCGGGTCCAAAACGTCAGGGTCATCTGTCATATCAATAAGATATTCATAGGTTTGCCGGGCCTTCTGTTCTGCTGCAATCATATAAGAACAACTAAACATTAAAAATTCCAATGGATTTCAATGGGAACATTCCTTGTTCCCGGAATACGGCTGCCAACGGATATATAATCAATCAGCGTTTCCACAATTTCACGGGTCAGATGTTCCAAGTTGGTGTATTTCTCAATCAATTCGCGGCGGTTGTCGCCTGCCGCTTGTTTTTCATCGAGTTCGGCTAACTGCTTTTCACCGTCTGCTATTACACGCTCCAAACGGTCGCGCTCGGCAGAAAACCCCTTTGACATATCAGCAAAGTCGTTTTCAGAAATCAACCCTTTTACCTTGTCTATGTATAAGTCCCGAATACCTTTGGAATATTCTTCAACCTTTTTTCGGTATGTAGCAAGGTCGGCACTCAAACGGTCTTTTTGCCCCTGCAAGTTCCCGCAAAACTCTATGTTCTGCTCTAATTCGTCCTTGTCAAGGTATTCAGCCGATAATCGGTTTAACTCGTCAATGACAAGACGTTCCAATTTGTCAACCGAAATAAAAGAGCCGATACAAGCGTCCTTTGCTACATGGCGGTTGGAACACTGTAAAAAGTGTTTGCCTCCACGCTGGGGCGATGATTTAGAAGAACGCATAACATAGCCGCAATTTGCGCAACGGGCTTTTCTTGCGAATAAACCGATTGTTCCAACGTCAAAGGGTTTTGCCCTCTGTGCGACTAATGCCTGTACTCTATCCCATAACTCCCGATCAATAATCGGCTCGTGTGTACCCTCAACGCGATACCATTCTTCTTTGGGACGTGGTTTATTCTGCTTTGTCTTATAAGACACGCTCCCATATTTGCCTTGCACCATGTTACCGATATAGATTTCATTTACCAGCATATCAGAAATAGCAAAATATTTCCAAAGAGTGCTGTTTTTCATTTTCGGCTGCTGATAGCGCAAGCCATGCAGACGTTTATATTCAGTTGGATTTGGTATGCCCCTGTCATTGAGCATACGGGCGATAGCAGTTTTTCCGTACCCCTGTGAAAACAGGGTAAAC
>CABQMV010000124.1 GCA_902465325.1 uncultured Oscillospiraceae bacterium | reverse complement strand
CAGCGGTATTTCGCTGAATTACAGCGGGAGCCTGAAGCGGAATACCGTGTATGTCCAGGCGATTGATGATATTTGGGAAAAGGCATATGGAGGGAGCAGCGGCTGGCTCTATTATGTGAATGAAAGCTTCGCCTCTGTTGGAGTCAGCTCTTATATACTAGAAGACGGAGATGTCATAGAATGGAAATACACCCGGGGGTAACAGCCGCGTATTATTTATTGCTACTTATATTGACTGCAGTGCTGCTGAACCCCTGGACGGCGCTTTTATGCGTCTGTGTACAGCTGATTATTCTGGCACGGGAGAAGGGGGCCGGCGCTGTTAAAGGGCCGTTGGTATATTCTGCTTTGCTGGTTTTGTTTTTTACTCTGATTAACGGCCTCCTGAATCCTATGGGCGATACGCCGCTGCTGTTTTTAAATGAACGGCCCATAACGGCAGAGGCTTTGTTGAGAGGCGCTATGGCGGGACTGATCAGTGCGGCACTGATCCTGGTTTTTAAAGCGGGAGCCTGTTTTATTGATAATGGAAAGCTGCTATATGTTGTTGGCAGACTCAGTCCTAATATTGCGCTGATGCTTTGTATGACGCTGCGCTTTATTCCGTATTATAGCCGTCAGCTAAAGCAGCTCTGGGAGACCCAGCAGGCACTGGGCTGCCAGACGAACAGGGCTGCGGGAAAACTGTTTTGGGCTATGCTTTCTGCCAATTTGGAAAGTGCTATTGAAACACAGCTTTCCATGAGATACCGTGGTTTTGGTTGTAGAAGAGGCCGCGGCAGAAGACTGGCCGGACGCTATCCGTTTCGCGGGTACGACGCTGGCCTTCTGCTGCTGTTTCTCGGCTTTGCTCTGACAATTGCTGTGCTGATATGGGCGGGAATCTACCAATTTGAATTTTTTCCCCGTATAGTCAGCTCAGCACAGGCGCCTGCAGGAATTGCTGTATATGGCGCCTTTACTGCTCTGCCTCTTGTTTATAGATTTTGGGAGGAAGGAAAATGGAGGATCTATACAAAGTTGAAAATTTGAGTTTTACCTATCCCGGAGAGACCAGACCGGCTTTGGAGCAGGTAAGCTTTTCTATTCAGGCAGGTGCCTTTGTACTGGTATGCGGTGCTTCCGGCTCGGGGAAAAGTACTCTTCTGCGCTGCTTGAAGAATCAGGATCCGGCTGCCGGCTTTGTAGGACAGAACCCTGAGACCCAGTTGATTTGTGATACGGTTTACGATGAGTTGGCCTTTGGCATAGAGCAAACTGGTACGGAAAAAGGACTCTTAGGAGAGATCAGCGGGTACTTTGGACTGGACAGGCTTTTGGACAGGAAAACGGACAGCCTGTCGGGAGGGGAGAAGCAAATGGTCAATTTGGCGGCTGTGACGGCATTAAAGCCCAATACGATTATCCTGGACGAGCCGGCTGTTTCTCTGGATCCCATTGCCAGAAATTCCTTTTATACCATGGTTACCCGTTTAAACAGAGAGCAGGGAATTACTGTTATCCTTTGTGAGCATGACTGTCAGGATATCCTGGGATTGTCGGACCAGATTATTTTGCTGGAAAAGGGGCGCTGTCTGTCCAGCGGCTTTGACGTTTCTCTGATTGATTGCCCTCTGGTACGACTGGGCCGCCTTTTAAATGCTGAGATGATTCCCCTGCGGATGCCGGCGCTTCGGACACTGGTACGGAAAAACAGCAGCTGTCTGCGAACTGTGACGGCTCCGCCAATTTTACAGGGGGATACGGTGCAGGAGCTGAAAAATGTTTATTTTAAATATGATAAAAATGCTCCCTATATCTTGAAGGGACTTGGGCTCCGGGTCAGGAAAGGCGCTCTTTTGGGAATTGCCGGAGGAAACGGATCGGGAAAGACGACTCTCCTGAAAGTAATGACGGGAATTTATAAGCCGTTTTCGGGAAAATGTGCTGGCGTAAAGGGGCGCTATTTGTCCCAGGATCCCCATAAGGCTTTTTTATTGGATCTTGTGGGAGAGGACTTTGCGGATTATATGAAGCGCAGAGAGATTTTACCGTCAGAGCTGGAGAAATTTCCGGAATATTATGAACTGTATAAGCTGTACAGGCATAAAAATATATATGATATAAGCGGCGGTGAGCTGCAGAGGCTGGCAATTTATAAGCTGCTGCTGGGAGGAGCAGATTTACTGCTGCTGGATGAACCTACCAAAGGACTTGACGAGGATTGCAAGCAGCTGCTTGGACGTGTTCTGCAGGACCTGGCCCGCAGGGGAGTTGCCGTAGTACTGTCAACTCATGACATGGAATTTATTGGGGCCTATTGCACAGAGGCTGCCTTTTTGTTCGACGGGAAATTAACGCCTCCGGGCAGCGCTAAAGCTTTTTTGGGTGATAATGAATTTTATACTACCGTTACGGTACGGGCGCTGAGGGAACAGCCTCATCTGAAGGGCGCTGTATGCCCGGAGGACCTGTACAGGGAGGAGGCGCAGATCAGTGAAGCTTCCGACTGAAAAGCTGACTTTGGTAGTGGTGGTAAGTGCTACGGCGGCAGCGGGACGGGTTTTATTCAGCTTTTTGCCGCAGATACAGCCTGTAACAGCGCTGGTAATATTAACGGGGGTTTCTTTAGGCCCTTTCTGCGGAGTTTGTACAGGTGTTCTCTCGGCCTTTGTGTCAAACTTGATTCTGGGACAGGGGCCCTGGACTCTCTTTCAAATGCTGGCGTGGGGATTGATTGGATGGATCGCAGGCTTTATGGGCAAAAGCCGTTTTTTGTCTTCTATGCCTGTGGTTTGTTTTTATTCTTTTGCAGCAGGTATTTTGTTTAGTATTATTACAGATTTTTCTTCTTTGCTGTATAATATTGGAAGCCTTTCCCCAGGGGCTTTCGGAGCGCTGCTGCTGACGGGAATTCTATTTAATATTACACACTGCATAGGTAATGTGATTTTCATTGTTTTACTGTATCATAATTTTTTAAAAAAGCTTACGCGGATTCGAGACAAATACGGTTTTTTATGTTAGAATAGACACCGGATATTTTATTCGGAGGTATTTTGATATGAAGAAAACAGTAAAATGTCTGATTCTGCTGGCGCTCATGGCGGCTATTCTTGTAAGCAGCGGCTGTGCGCAGTCTTATAAGCAGGTATCAGGGGCGGAAGAAAAAAAGGAGAGTGCTTTAAAGGCCCAGCCTGCTGTGGACGATCCGGGGGAGAAGGTTACCTATACGGTTTCCGGTGTATTCAGCTCAGATATGGTTTTACAGAGAGATAAGGTTATCCGTGTATGGGGCTGGAGCCAGGACAAAGGCGGCTATCTTTACGGTGAGCTGATGGGAGAGAAGCGATACGCTCAAATTGACGAAAACGGAGAGTGGATGCTGGAGTTTTCTCCTAAGGAATATACTTCAGAGGGACAGAAACTGACAATAGGCCCAAAAAATGGAAAGCAGACCGTATTTGAAAATGTGCTGATCGGAGATGTTTGGATTGTGTCCGGGCAGTCAAATGCGGAATACTATTTCCAGGATATGGCTACTTATTTTACAGAACTGAAGGACCGTATTAATGAAAATGACAACATTCGTCTGTACCGGGAGGATAAAAACGATGCCTACAAAAACGGGATTCTGATTGTACAGGGACAGCAGGATGACGTTGTCAATAAGGCCTACCGATGGACAAAGACTATAGAGGAAACGGTTAACGTCTTTTCCGCTGTAGGATATATGTTTGTAAAGGAGATTGCGGACCAGGTAGAGGTTCCCCAGGGAATTGTGATGGCTACAGCCGGTGGCTGTGTCATCAACGATTTTATGGATCCTGAGACAGGGGCCAACTTCTCCAGTTCAGGAAGCTTCTGGCCGGAGACGCAGGCCATTTATAAATACTTTATTGCTCCCTTCCGGCATATGACCTTCCGGGGAATGCTGTTCTATCAGGGAGAATCCGATAACGGCTGGGCCAACAAGTATGCGGAGATGCTGTCAGCCTGTGTGCAGGGCTGGAGAGATCATTTTGACAGCACCTTTGCTTTTTATAATATTCAGTTGACCTCCCACAGCGCGCTGAAGGAGAACAGCGAATGGAGAGGAATTCCAAAGCTGCGGGCGGCGCAGCTAGACGCCTACTACAAGATTCCAAATTCCTATCTGATTACTTCTATTGATGTGGGGTATCGGCTGCGGCCAGAAGGAGAGCCGGAGGAGGACTATGCCCACACCTTTGATAAATGGCATATTGGCAAGAGAGCGGCGGATATTGCATTGGCCGAGCTCTATAAAAAGGAGGACTATGACTATAATTTTGTGTCCTGTCCGATTCCCAGTAAGGTAAAATGGGACGATGACAGTGTAACCATTGCTTTCACGAATGTGGGCGACGGGCTGAAGGCCCATCAGGACGGCGGAGACCAGCTTATTGGTTTTACTGTGCTGCAAAACAATGAGAGCTTGGTGGAGACTACGGCAGAAATTATAGAAAAGGATACGATCAAGATCGACCTGACCAGTGCGGAGCGGGAAGTGATCGGCGTCTGCTATGCCTATGACCACTCTGCGCTCTTGGAGGAGGCGAATCTTGTTAACAGCAAGGATGTTCCCTGTCCCACCTTCTGCTTCTATACAGACGATTATCTGGATTCTCAGGAGAAAGAATAATGAGTGTGAAAAAGTTAAAACTGCTTACTATTATAGGAACCAGGCCGGAGATTATACGGCTTTCGGAAGTGATTAAAAAGTGTGATGTTTATTTTGACCATGTTCTGACCCATACGGGCCAGAACTGGGATTACACGCTGAACGAGATTTTCTTTGAGGATCTGGGCCTGCGTCAGCCGGATTTTTATTTGAATGCCGTCGGCGGACACCTGGGAGAGACCATCGGGAATATTATTTCCAAAAGCTATGAGCTGATGCTGGAGATCAAACCGGATGCGCTTTTGATTCTGGGAGATACCAATTCGGCTTTATCCGCAATTTCAGCCAAGAGACTGAAAATTCCTATTTTTCATATGGAAGCGGGGAATCGCTGCTTTGATGAAAATTTACCGGAGGAAACCAACCGCAGAATCGTGGACCATATTGCGGATGTGAATTTGTGCTACA
>CABQMV010000123.1 GCA_902465325.1 uncultured Oscillospiraceae bacterium | reverse complement strand
TTCAGTGTCCTCGGATTCCTCGTCCTCGCCGTTCTCTTCGGTGTCCTCGGATTCCTCGTCCTCGCCGTTCTCTTCGGCATCCTCGGGATTCTCGCCCTCGCCGGTTTCTTCAGCATCCTCGGGTTCCTCGTTCTCACCGTTCTCTTCGGCGTCCTCGGGTTCCTCGTCCTCATCAGCTTCTTCGGTGTCCTCGGACTCCTCTCGCTTACGGTCATCTTCTGTCTGGTCAGACTTTTTATCCTCGTTATTATCTTCCCTTGCCGAGGGAGGCAATCCACTATAATCAGCAGGTGCATATTCGTCTCGGATATCAAAGTCCACTTGATCAGCTTCTTCCATCAGAGCCTTATATTCTTCTGGCGACATTGATTCTCTGGCAGCATCCGGATTAGGGGCATCATAGATTTCATCTCCCAGAGAGGCAACGATTCGTTCCTCCTCCGCTTGATCGGCGTAACTTTCGTTTGAAAAAGAAAGATGAACATTTTCGGTATGACCATCCGGATATGTAATTTTGTCATTGACCATAAAAGCCGAGGGGCGGTCTCCGGACTTTCCATCCACATAAGCGATTTTCGTACTGTCGATAGACGCTCCATTTTTCAAGGCATCCGTTTCGCCGCGCTCCATACCCCGCCATCCATAGCGGTTCACATCGTGGTGCTGAGGGACAATATTGCTAGGGTCATTACTTCCTCCAAGAGAAGATGCCTGAATATGGCCTCGCTCATCGCCAGGAAGGTAGGCGCTCGTTCGGGAAGGCATTCCTTTGTGATTTCCCTTTGTAATTTCAAGATTGCCATTGGACGTTACTGTTCCTGTGTTTGGATCAACAACAGTATAGTTGCCTCTTAAATTTTCTCCCGTTTCAGAAGTTCTGCCATGTAACTCCCTGTTTGCCGAAGCTGTAGGTTTCTGGAGCGCGGCTCCACGCTCCCATCCATCGGATTGGCGCTCTGCAACGATATCTCTTTCCCGCTCAGGAACACCCGGTCGGCTATCCGAATCGGCGGAATTTGAGGCCGCATTGGAGGCTGTCTGAGAAGGGAATGACAAAAGACTATCCTGAAAACGTTCTCCCCGAATCTGCGCTGCCGACTTGCCTACAGGCGCGGCAGACTGCACGTTGCTGGGTGCCTGATCATTGGCGATCTGGACAGGCACTTTCAGTCCCAGCTCCTTTGCCGCAAGGACACGATGTTTACCGTCATCCAAAAAGGACATATTTCCGTTTGCGTCCCGATTGACCTGAATCATATTGTTTGGATTATAGTACGCATCCAGTGTGTTTCCTAGATTAGGGTGCTCCGCTCGGATCTGTGCCGGACTTTTTCCCTCGGCCAACATGGACTGTACCGCTGGAAGTCCTCTGGCCTGATCCAGATAAAAATCTTTATTGGCACCGTGATTTTCCCAAAATTGTTTTTCGCTGGCACGCCGGTTCCAGAAGTGAGTGGAAGGAAGCCCTCGAGCCGTGGACATATCGATATCCTCTGCCGGAATCGTTGCAGAACAATTACCAATCTTATTTCCTGCCGCGTCATAGTTTATGGCATTTGCCTGAGAATTTGCGCAACATTCAGCGATTCGGTCGCTTGGTGTCAGGTTATCGATTCGAGCAAAACGGGTCGCTCCCGGCTGGACGTGATCAAAATACCAACTAACATCAGCGTCTCCATTTTGAGGATCGATAAAGTAAGTCTTTCCATCGCGCTGCTCTGCCACGAAAACATGTCCATCAAATCCACTACCATCAGAAGTGGCCCAGCCGACATCTATTTCCACACGGGCCCCATCGCCGTAAGATGCCATTGCCCGTTCGATTGCCTCGCGGCCGCTGCCGGGAGTTTTGTGGATAATAGGGTCTTCCCATGCATCAAACGGGTCATAAGACAGGCCATTCGGGTCATCCGTGTACGGCAACGCGCTGACATCATAGCCACGTTTCCGCAGTTCGTAGGCGGGCACACAGTGCGTGCAGTTTCCAGACCATGCAAAATTGGCATCGTTTACCTCATCATGCCCGTTTGGATTGATTTTAGAAAGAGCCTCTTCCATACTTTCCGGAAAGCGGACTCGCCCAAGATCTTCAATTCTCATATGATATCAACATCCTTTACCAGTTCCAAAAAGAAAAGCGTCACGGATGGATAAAGGCCGCTTCATCAAGAATCCTAAATCCTTCCTTGCTGGGCAGGGAAATAAAGCTGACCGCACCGGTCATTTTATTGATGCAGATATAGTGTCCGCCTGCCTTTCTGCGCCCATCCCCAATACAGCCATAGAAGATCCACATTTCCGGATGGTTCCATGCGCCTGTGACTATTTCGCCGGTTTTTGAATAGTGATTTTTTGCAACCGCAAGCCCTTCTTCAAACTTGACCATAGAAATCTCCTGTCAAAAATGGGTCTCTTCTTGCAAAGAGACCCTTAAAAATCAGATAATAATCTTTTTTTACACAGACAGACAAAAGTCACTCCGTTTTCCATTTGGCAATGCCATAATCACCAAGTTTTTGGATATCATTGATGATGGCACCAATTTCGCGGATTGCTTTTTCTGTCTCGTCAGTAGGCAGAACCTCGTTATATCCCATATACTGCGCATCGATGACATTGCCAAGCGCAGCAAAACCAGTCTTTTCGCAGCGGATGGGAATAACGGCCTCGCCTGTTTTGGTGCGGACAAGAAACTCCATGTTCGGTTTGAACGCAAACGCAAAGACACAGGCGGCCAGCAGGACACCAAAAATAAGATAGGGGACATAGATAAAGATTTGGCTAAGAACAGTCAGAAAGCTGCTCTTGAAATAAATCATTTCTCTTAACACAGTAAACAAACCTACACTGGCGGACAGGAAAACACATTTGCCAGCATACTGTTCCCGCGGCATCCATACAAACGCAGGCACAGCCACAGCAAGAGCCAGAACATAGACGAGAAGCTGACCAAACGCTTTCAGTGTTCTGCCCAGAAAACCGCCAAAACCAACTCCGATATAACCGATTGCAACACTGAGCGCAAAAATTAGCAGAAGATCCAGAATGCTGAAGCGAAAATTGCGTACAATCTGGAAACCGGCAACTTCATCAATGGAGAACTCATGCTGGATCGTTGTTTCTCCTACTGGAGCTGTTCCTTTTGCCCGAAAAAGAATTCGCTTATTCGTTAGCTGCAGACGTCCCTCTGCTCGGGCACCCTTGATTCGAGAACGCATGACACACAAATTATACTGGCGCACCGGAATTTCACTCTCATTAGGAGCAATATTATCCGGCACAATTTTCTGTCCGCGCTCATACTGAACATCCGGATTCCGGCCAGCAGAACCAAAGGAAAGGGAACCCGCTGTGGAATCAGAAGAGAATTTGAAATTTAGGCCATTTTTTTTCGTGCAGCTGCACCGTTCACCCTCCTGAATGGGTTTTCCGCATCTTGTACAATAAGGCATGATCAACACTCCTTTAACTTTTACATCTGGAAGCTGATGCTTTCCAGTGCCCATACTCCATCTTCATACACATAAGTAAACGCTGCCTGACCATAGCTGGTGCCATTATCTATTCCAGTCTCACCGCTCCAGTAATTCTGCCAACGGCGCGCATAAGAATAATCAAACCTCATAGTACAGTTATACTGGATCGTAGATGCATCAAACACCTGCTGAGAGGATTGATCAGTGGTAGCAGTGACCTGAATATTTGTAAAGCCAGTATTGTTGCTCGTATCATAAAGACGGGATTTCAAATCAGAGAAACGGTCTGCCACATTGTTGTCAGCGTCACCGGACTTTACGATATCAGCAGGGAAATCCTGCCGAGCGATTGCCGCTGTAAGAATAGAATTCAGCTGGTTCTGCGCCTGTGCATAGACAGCATTCACTGTATCTGCATTGTAGTTTACAGCATAGACCGTATAGCTGTCTCCGTACCCCGGCGAAGGGACAAAGCTGTCTTCTGCGGAGCCAAGAGAGTTTGACACTGCGATATCATGCCCCGTACAGAACAACGATGGAATAGAATAGCGGTCGTAATTTTCATAAGCTGTCGAACCGTCTAGGATAATGCCATCGACAGAGACTGTCGAGCCTGCCGGAACAATCACTCCGAAATCAGAGGAAATATAGTCCGAAAGAACTTTATAACGGTTGATAAGACCAAAGAAAAGAGGAACATTGACGACCTCTACAGAGGTGCTGTGCGTAGAAGAGTCCCCTCGCACATAATAGGTGATATAGTAATTTGATGTGATATCAGATTCTATGGAAGAAGTAGTATACTCCTTAATCTCATAATCACCAATATTATGAGCCTGATATCCCAGAGACCGGAAGAACTTATCAAATTCGGACGCATTTACAAACTGGCTTTCCGGAAGATCCAGGCAAGCATATACAGCACGGCTGTCGTTATTCATCAACGCCTTAAAATATCTCCGGGCAACACTTTCTCCGGAAAGAACGGTCGCATTTGCAATGGACAGAGCCAAAAAGCAACCAACGGCTGCCAAAACAGGGAACGCGATTTTAGGATGACGCTTGAAAAAACGCTGGATCTTTTTGCAGAGGGATTTGGTAACGCTCTGAATCTGTTGCCACACATATTTCCAATCGACTTCAGAAGTTTCTGGAAAATTCTGGTTGTCAATCAATTCTGAGCCGCAATAGATACAGTACCTGTCTTCCGAGGAATTTTCCTTGCCGCAATTTGGACAATACATGAAAATCTCACATCCTTCTAAAAATTCGTTTGCTTTCTTGATGAAAATTATGAGAAACAAACTATTGTTAGTATACTCTGTAATAAGATTGCCGTCAATCAAAAATTAAAAATATAATTGTCTTTTCTCCTATACGGCTCCATTACTCTGATGCCAGAACGATGCCCACTGGTTTACGGAAATCCACAAACCGGTAGGCATCGTGTTCTTTATGGGAATCTTAATCTTCCAGCCTGCCATGGTCGCAGCCAAGGGAGAGGTAGTGTTCTATCTCGCCACTCAGCACAAGCTGTGCATACTCCAGAGGTTTGTTGTACAGCAGCCAGTCCAGTTCTGCCCGCTGTGCAGGGGTGTTGCCGTACTCGTCCTCAATGGCAAGGCAGTCGA
>CABQMV010000122.1 GCA_902465325.1 uncultured Oscillospiraceae bacterium | reverse complement strand
GAGCCATTTCTCACGATTTGAGAACGCCTCTGACCTCTATTGTAGGGACCACCTCAGCCCTGCTGGAAAACGACGGAAAAATTTCTCCTCAGCAGCAGAGGGAGCTGCTGAAGGAAAGCCATGACGATGCTGAATGGCTGATCCGCATGGTGGAAAACCTATTGTCTATTACCCGTATGAGCGGTCAGGAAACCAAAATCCAAAAGGTACCGGAGGCCGTGGAAGAGATTATAGGAGAAACCATCCGAAAGCTTCAAAAGCGGTATCCACAGGCCCAGATTTCTGTCTCCGTGCCGGACGAGCTGTTAATTGTGCCTATGGACGCCATCTTAATTGAGCAGGTGCTGAAAATCAACTGACTGTAACTGCCGCAGAAGAAGAAGCCGTATTTACAGTGAGAGATTTGGGGAAAGGAATTTCCAAAGAGGCGCTGGCCCATCTTTTTGACGGCGGCTTTTCCGGACAGACCAACACAGAACCGGATTACAAGCGCAGTATGGGCATTGGTCTTTCCGTCTGCATGTCGATTATAAAAATACACGGCGGTAAAATGACCGCTGAAAATAAGCCGGAGGGGGGAGCTGAATTTTGTTTCACCCCGCCCTGCAAAGAGGAGTTGTGATTGCGTATGCCGCTTCGTTTAAAAATATTGATTGTTGAGGATGAACACAGCATCAGCAATTTTATTCGCACTGTTTTAACTGCCAACGATTTTGAGGTAATTACTGCCTGTAACGGACAGGAGGCCTATTCGATGATTACCTCCCGCTGTCCTGACGCAGTATTGCTGGATCTGGGACTGCCTGATATGGACGGTATGAAAATCATACGGTCCGTCCGGGAATGGTCAAAGCTTCCTATTATTGTGGTCTCCGCCAGAACCCACGAGCGGGATAAAGTGGACGCCTTAGAGGCCGGCGCCGACGACTACATCACCAAGCCCTTCGGCACTTCAGAACTGATCGCCAGGATCCGCACTGCCATCCGGCATACCCATACAGCCTGTCTGAGCGAAAGTCTGGGAAAAACCGGAAAATTTCAGGCAGGAGAGCTGGTAATCGACTACGACAAGCACCGCGTCTATATTCACGGACAGGATGCACATCTCACTCAGAACGAGTATAAGCTGGCAGCGCTTCTGGGAAAATACGCAGGAAAAGTACTGACCTATGACTTTATTATCAAAGAGCTGTGGGGACCTGCAGCAAGCAAAGACAACCAGATTCTTCGGGTACATATGGCCAATATCCGGCGTAAAATTGAAAAAAACCCAGCCACTCCTGAATATATCTTTACGGAAGTGGGCGTGGGCTACCGTATGAAAGAGGGAGGCTTTTAGCCTCCCTCTTTACTGCCTATTAAAAAGCAAGCTGCTTTTACATCTGCTCTACCACATCGACTCCGATCAGGTGGAGAGCCGTTTTCAAACACTGACAGGCTGCAGACACCAGTCCCAGTCTCGCCTGCTGAAGAGCTCCTTCTGTCTTCATAATATTGCAGTTGTTGTAAAACTTATTAAATTGCTGGGCCAAATCAATAATGTATCGGGTGACAATACAGGGCTCATATTTGTCTGCCGCTTCCTTTACAGCGTTGCCAAACCGATTTAATATTTTTATCAGAGCAAATTCCTCATTGGAAGTCAGCAGACTAAAATCCGTGGCCTGATAGGAAATTCCCAGCGCCTCTGCCTTCCGCAGGATGCTCTTTCCCCTGGCGTAGCTATACTGGGCATAAGGACCCGATTCTCCTTCAAAGTCCAGCATATCCTTCCAGGTAAAAATAATATCCCTTTCCCGACCGTTCTTCAAGAAGGCAAACAGGACAGCCCCCACGCCTATTTTGCAGGCAACCTGGTCTATATCCTCAAGGATTTTACAGGTATTGCTCTCCTGAATAATGGTCTTCGTTTTACTGATGGCCTCTTTCAGCACATCCTCAAGCAATACCACGTCTCCATGACGGGTGGACATGCTCTTGTCCGGAAAACGCACATAGCCAAAGCCCACATGGATACAGTCCTCTGCCCAGCTCTTTCCCATCTTCTCCAGGGTACCGAACACCTGCTTAAAATGCAGCGTCTGTGGAATTCCTACTACATAAATATTTTTGCTGAAATCATAGTGCTCCTTCCGGTATATGGCAGCAGCAATGTCCCGGGTAGCGTAAATGGTGGTTCCATCTGATTTCAGTATAATGCAGGGCGGAATATTTTCATCCTCAAACCGCACGACCTGGGCACCGTCGCTCTCCTCCAGCAGGCCCTTCTCCCGGAGCTCCCGGACAACACCGGGCATCTTATCAGAATAGAAGCTTTCTCCGGCATAGGAGTCAAAGGAAATGCCTAAAAGCTGGTACATACGGTTGAATTCTCTGAGGCTCTCCTGTACAAAAAAGCGCCACAGCTCTGTAACCTCCGGATCGCCCTCCTCCAGCTTTCTAAAATACTCCCTGGCTTCATCCTCCAATTCCGGATGTGTCTCCGCCTCTTTGTGAAATCTTACATAAATCTGCAGAAGCTGATTGATGGGGTCTTTTTGAATCTGCTCCATATTGCCCCAGCGTTTATAGGCGCTGATCAGCTTCCCGAACTGCGTCCCCCAGTCGCCGATATGATTAATTTTCACAGTATGATAGCCCAGGGCTTTATAAATACGTTCAAGAGAACTTCCCAGCGCAGTGGATACCAGATGACCGATATGAAAAGGCTTGGCCACATTAGGAGAAGAAAACTCTACCAGAACCGTTTTTCCCTGTCCTTCCTGGGAAAAGCCGCACTCGGGTCCCTTTTCAGAAATCTCCTCTAAGGTTTCCCGGGCCAGGATCCCTCTGTCCAGAAAAAAATTCAAATAGCCTCCTACCACCCGAAGCTCAGATAAGAATTCCATATCATTTTGCTGCTTTAGCTTTTCAGCCAGCTCTTCAGCAATAACAGGCGGTGCTTTTTTGTATACTTTGGCCAGAGAAAAACAGGGAAATGCATAGTCTCCCATAGCAGGATTCGGCGGAACCTCAACCAGCTCCGGCTGCACAGGCTGTGCATTTACCCGGCTTATTTTTTCTGCTATTATTTTTTTATAATCCATGCTGTCTATCCTTTCCTTTGTTCCGTTAAGCTACTACAATATTGATAATTCTGCCGGGCACGATAATCAGTTTACGCACTGTCTTTCCCTCCAAAAGGGCCTGTACCTTGGAATCCTCCATTACCAGTTTTTCAATTTCCGGCTTACCATAGGAGGTCGGAACCTGCAGGCGTCCTCTTACCTTGCCGTTTATTTGCACCGCCATTTCAACAGAGTCCTTTACCAAAGCGCTTTCATCATACGAAGGCCAGCTCTGTCTGTACAAAGGCTCTTCTCCCAGATGCTGCAGCTCCCGGATCTCCTCTGTGATGTGAGGTGCCACCGGATTCAGCAGTAAAATCAAGGTATGCAGATCCCCCCGGGAAAGAGCGCCTTTATCGTAAATCTCATTGACCAGAGCCATCATGGCCGCAATGGCCGTATTAAACTTCATTCGTTCGTAGTCCTCCGAAACCTTCTTAATGGCTCCGTGAACAGCAGCCCTCAGCTCCTGAGAGATTTCCTCCTGGTCTGTCACCAGATCCTGAAGCTTCCATACTCTTTCCAGGAAACGATAACAGCCCTTGGCTCCTCTGGTGGACCAGGGAATCGCCTGATCAAAGGCTCCCATGAACATTTCGTATACGCGGAAGGCATCCGCCCCGATCTCCGCCACCACATCGTCAGGGTTGATTACATTCCCTCTGGATTTAGACATTTTCTCATTGTTCTCCCCAAGAATCATACCATGGGAGGTTCTCTTCATATAGGGCTCCGGACAGGAGAGATATCCGCAGTCATACAAAAAGCGATGCCAGAATCTGGAATACAATAAATGCAGGGTGGTATGCTCCATCCCTCCGTTATACCAATCTACCGGCAGCCAATATTCCATGGCTTCTTTGGAAATAAACGCTTTGTCATTGTGGGGATCGCAGTAGCGGATAAAATACCAGGAGGAGCCGGCCCACTGGGGCATAGTATCCGTTTCTCTTCTAGCAGGTCTGCCGCAGCGCGGACAAGTGGTATGAACCCAGTTGGTAACCTTTACCAGAGGAGACTCTCCGTCATCCGTCTGTACATAGTTGTCAATATCCGGCAGTTCTACCGGAAGTTCACTTTCCGGTACCGGTACCCAGCCGCACTTCTCACAGTATACCAGCGGAATCGGCTCTCCCCAATAGCGCTGACGGCTGAAAACCCAGTCCCTCAGTTTAAAATTCACCTTGGAGTGGCCTACACCCTGCTCTGTCAGCCATTGGATTATCGTCTTTTTTGCCTCTGCTACACTCAGACCATTCAAAAAGCCGGAGTTCACCATGGTGCCCGCGGCAATATCGGTATAGGCGGCATTTTCCACATCTCCGCCTGCTACCACTTCAATAATAGGCAGAGAAAACTTTTTGGCAAAGGCCCAGTCTCTTTCGTCATGTGCGGGAACCGCCATAATGGCTCCGGTTCCATAGGAAATCAGCACATAATCCGAAGTCCAGACAGGAATTTCTTTGCCGTTAACGGGATTGACAGCAAAGATTCCTTTCAAAGGCACGCCGGTCTTTTCCTTTGCCAACTCCGTCCGCTCGAAATCGGATTTTTTTGCGGCGGCTTCTCTGTATGCCATAACCTCATCATAATTTTCAATAGCAGCCTGAAGCTTCCGGATAACAGGGTGCTCCGGCGAAATAACCATATAGGTAGCGCCAAAAAGGGTATCGGGTCTCGTGGTGTAGACGGTCAGCCTTTCCTCCGTGTTCTTCAGCCGGAATTCTACCTCTGCTCCCTCGCTCCTGCCTATCCAGTTTTTCTGCTGGGTTTTTACCTTGTCAATAAACTGTACCTGGTCCAAACCGTCAATCAGGTTCTGGGCATACTCTGTTATTTTCAGCATCCACTGACTTTTCACCTTACGGACTACTTGGCCTCCGCAGCGCTCGCACACGCCGTTGACCACTTCCTCGTTGGCCAGACCTACCTTACACTGGGTACACCAGTTAATGGGCATCTCGGATTTATAGGCCAGTCCTTTCTCAAACAGCTTCAGGAAAATCCACTGGGTCCACTTATAATAAGCGGGGTCTGTGGTATTGACCTCCCGATCCCAATCAAAGGAAAAGCCCAGC
>CABQMV010000121.1 GCA_902465325.1 uncultured Oscillospiraceae bacterium | reverse complement strand
GCAATGATTTCGTAAGCACTGTTTTTCACGGTTTCCGCAATTTCGTCCATGGAGTCGTCATGATTAAAATGCCCCCGCAGTTCGCAAAAATGGTTTAATGCCACACCGGATACGTTGGCGCAGCTCCAGGCGGCGATTTCACTGTCCCCATGTTCCCCGATAATAAAAGCGTGAATGCTTCTGGCGTCAACGCTCAGATGCTGGCCCAGCTCGTATTTTAGCCGGGCAGTGTCCAGGACGGTACCGGATCCGATTACCCGACTTTCCGGCATACCGCTGAGTTTTATAGAGACATAGGTCAAAATATCCACAGGGTTTGAGACAATTAACAAAATGCCCTGGTAATTTCTCCGGGAAATTTCAGGAATAATACTTTTAAAAATTTCTACATTTTTATGGACTAAATCCAGTCTCGTTTCGTTGGGCTTTTGTCCTGCGCCGGCCGTAATAATGATAATGGCGGCATCTGCAATGTCATCATAGTTTCCGGCGTAAATTTTCATATGTCCCGCAAAAGGAATGCCGTGGGAGATATCCAGGGCTTCCGCCTCCGCCTTTTTCTGGTCCACGTCCAGCAAAACCATCTCTGAAAAAAGACCGCTTTGCATTAGACAGAAAGCTGTGGCGGAGCCTACAAAGCCGCAGCCGATAATTGCTGTTTTTCTATTGTTGGTCATTGGTTTTTCCATTGTTCTTTTCACCTTCTCCTTTGAAAAATCAGTATTGCCGCGAACTCCTTTTTTTATACGGATTTTGGACCGGAATATTTGTGAGACAGGGGACAAAACCGGTAAATTTCAGCAGTTGAATATTTTATCCGGCAATGCTATACTAAGCTCCGTACATATTATTTTTTATTAGCGAGGTATTGTAGTATGGCGAAAGTAACATTCAGAGAGGATCGGTGCAAAGGATGCAAGCTCTGCGTAAGTGTATGTCCTAAAAAGATTGTCCTTATCAGAGAAGACATTTTAAATGCAAAAGGTTTTCATCCGGCGGGAGTCAACGAGATGGAGAAGTGCATAGGCTGCGCTTTCTGTGCCACCATGTGTCCGGATTGTGTCATAACCGTAGAGAAGTAAGGTAGCAGGGTAAAAATTTGTTTTACGGAGGGATTTATAAATGAGCGAGAAGCTTTTGATGAAGGGCAATGAGGTAATTGCCGAGGCTGCTTTGAGAGCGGGCTGTCGGCATTATTTTGGATACCCTATTACACCTCAGACAGAGGTGGCGCATTATATGGCAAAAAAAATGGAGCAGCTGGGCGGTACTTTTGTACAGGCGGAAAGTGAGGTTGCCGCCATTAATATGGTGTACGGAGCTGCCAGCGCAGGCGTCAGGGTCATGACGTCCTCCTCCAGTCCGGGAATCAGTTTGAAGCAGGAGGGGATTTCTTATTCTGCCGGTGCAGAGCTGCCCATGGTAATTGTGGATATTGTAAGAGCCGGTCCGGGCTTGGGCGGCATACTGCCGGCGCAGTGCGACTATTTTCAGATTGTTAAGGGCGGCGGCCACGGCGACTACCATTTGATTGTGCTGGCCCCCAGCAGCGTACAGGAGATGTATGAGCTGGTAGTAGAGGCTTTCAACCTGGCAGATCAATATCGGAACCCTGTCGTTGTCATGGGAGACGGCTACATGGGCCAGATGATGGAGCCAGTAGAATTCAGAGAGAAGGAACCGGTTGTAGAGGTGAGCAAGGATTGGGCCGCCTGCGGATCTGAAATGAAGAGGGAGCATAATTACATAACCTCTATTTATATTGATCCGGATGAGCTGGAGGCGCACAATAACAAGCTCCAGGCAAAATACCGGGATATAGAAAAGAATCATACCATGGTGGAGACCTTCAACTGTGACGGGGCGGATGTTATTGTGACAGCGTACGGTACAGTTGCCCGGATTGTCAAGAATGTCATTAAGGAAGCGGCAAAGGAGGGCATAAAGGTAGGGCTTATCCGACCGATTACGCTGTGGCCGTTCCCCTCTGAAGCATTTCAGAAATATGCCGAGACGCCTAAAGGCTTTCTTTGTGTAGAGATGAGTACAGGGCAGATGGTAGAGGATGTGCGCTTGGCTCTGAACGGAGCGAATACGGTGGCGTTTCACGGTCGTACTGGCGGCCACGTACCGGCTCAGACGGATATTTTAGAGCAGGTTCGCAAGATTGCCAAGGGTTGAGAAAGGGAATGGTGATGAAAAATGAGTATTGTATTTGAAAGACCCCATGCACTGGTTGATATACCGCTCCACTATTGTCCTGGATGTACCCATGGGATTATCCACCGTATTATAGCGGAGGTTATTGATGAGCTGGGAATAGAGGGTACTACAGTAGGGGTTTCGCCTGTAGGCTGTACCTATAATAACTACCTGTACTTTAACTGTGATATGGTTCAGGCTGCCCACGGACGGGCGCCAGCCGTGGCCACAGGACTGAAACGGTCTCTTCCCGGCAAGCAGGTATTTACCTATCAGGGGGACGGCGATTTGGCAGCGATCGGTACTGCTGAAATTGTTCATGCCGCTACAAGAGGAGAGAAAATTTCTACAATTTTTGTAAACAACGCTATATACGGAATGACCTCCGGTCAGATGGCGCCTACGACGTTGGTAGGCCAGGTGACCACCACCACTCCTTTTGGCCGAAAGCCTGAGCTTCACGGATATCCGGTTCCGGTGTGCGAGATGCTTTCTACCCTGGAGGGAGCGGTATATGTAGAGAGAGTTGCTGTAGACACGGTCCCGAACATTAAAAAAGCAAAAGCGGCCATCAAAAAATCTTTTCAGGTGCAGATGGCAGGCCTGGGCTTTTCCATTGTAGAGGTTCTGTCTACTTGTCCTACAAACTGGGGGCTGGCTCCGGACAAGGCGCTTGCCTGGCTTCAGGAGAATATGATGAAACATTATCCCCTTGGCATATACAAGGGTGCGGATTTGGAGGTGTGACCATGGATCAGGAACTTATTATTGCCGGCTTTGGCGGACAGGGTATTTTGTCTATGGGTAAGATATTAGCCTATGCAGGGCTTCATGAAGGAAAGAACGTATCCTGGCTCCCTTCCTACGGCCCGGAAATGCGAGGCGGTACGGCAAACTGTAATGTTATTATATCAGAAGAACCGGTAGGTTCTCCCATTATCAGCACCGCTACGGCCTTGATCGTTATGAACCAGCCTTCTCTGGAAAAATTTGAAGAGGGGCTGATGCCGGGAGGTCTTGTAATTTTAGACAGTTCATTGGTTCCGGTAAAGCCAAAGCGTCAGGATTTGAAGGTTTTCTCTCTGCCGGCTACGACACACGCCTATGAAATGGGAAATCCCACCTTTGCAGGAGTGATTCTGTTGGGTAAGTTTATCGGAGAAACCGGTATCATTTCAAAGGAAAATTTTGAGAACGCATTGAAAAGCGTACTGCCAGCCAGAAAGCATAATCTGATTCCAGAGGAAATGGTTGCCCTGGAGTACGGAATACAGTATCAGTCATAGTATATTTTACATTTTTTAGAGGCGCCGTTTTTAAAACGGCGCCTTTTTGGCTGCCTCAAGAGGGGATTCCTGCTAAACTGGCTGCCGCCTGCCGCCCAACTGTTTTCTGTATACAGAGGGCGTACAGGCAAAGGACTTTTTGAAGGTACGGCAGAAATACCCTGGGTCGTGAAAGCCTGCTCTGCTGGATATTTCATTGACGGGCAGCCTTGTGGTGCGAAGCAGTCGGGCCGCTTCCTTTAAACGCAGTTCTGCAATATACTGTCCTACAGACATTTCATGGGCTTTGACAAAGATATGGGAAAGATGATATTTGTTTACATGACATTTTGCGGCAATTTCATCCAGGCTCAGAGTCTGCAGGTAATTTTCGTCGATATACGCTTTGGCGGAATCATATACACTGTTTACCTCCAGATATTTGTCGGCGTTCAGTGTTTTATTCATCAGCCGAAACAAAAGCATAAGAATAGCTCTGGCTGCGCTTTGTGCCAGTTCTGTGTAAAAAGGTTCCTTTTCCCGGGACTCTTTTACAACAATCGTAAAATACTGGCTGAATTCATCAAACATTTTACCCACGTTCTGACGGCAGGCAATGTTAGAGGGAAGTAAATGGTTTTTGGGCAGATTGGTAATTTCAAGACCGTCAATTGCCATGAAGCATGCTGCCAGGGGTGTTTTTCTGCTGCTGATTTCGTGGTGCTCCGCACCGGCATTGTAAATAAACAGATCGCCCTTTTCCGCAGTGAATTTCTGACCGGATACGGTAATGTGGCCAGTTCCCTCTGTAATAAAAAGCATCTCCAGAAAATCATGCTTGTGGCTCTCGTCCCGCCAGCCCTGACATTTAGACAGAGTGCCGGCATACAGCAGCTTCGGTTTCAGCTTAAAAGAAGAACTGTTTTTTAACATATAATGGCGGCGCTCATTACTGTCATATCTATGAATCATATTTTTATACTCTCCCTATTCGTCTTTATTTGCTATTGTACCACCTTTACAGAAATTGTACAATCTTGCTATATAAAGTTAACAAAATTATTCATTGATTAAAGAAATAATATACATTAACATATAAATATAATAACGAATACGAATCGGGTGAAAGAAATAGTGAAAGAGACAATTCTCAGAATGACAGATATTGATAAACATTTTTCGGGAGTACACGCGCTGAAAAATGTCAGCTTTGAATTAAAGGCTGGCGAGGTCCATGCCCTTATGGGCGAGAACGGGGCGGGAAAATCCACGCTTATGAAGGTTCTGTGCGGGATCCATTCCAGAGACGGGGGGACCATTGAGCTATTTGGCGAAAAGGTAAATTTTTCCAATACACGGGAGTCTCAGGCGGCAGGCATTGGGATTATTCATCAGGAGTTAAACATGATGAACCATCTTACGGTTGCTCAGAATATATATATTGGCAGAGAGCCTATGAAAAACGGAATTTATATTGACGATAAAAAGATGGAAGAGGATGCAGCTGCCTTATTTAAAAGAATTGGAATTAAAATTGATCCTTCGGTTACACTAGGGACCTTGACGGTAGGAAAACAGCAAATGGTGGAAATTGCCAAGGCCATTTCTCACGATTCAAAGCTGCTGATATTAGATGAGCCGACTGCGGCGCTGACTCAGACGGAGGTAGAAGAGCTTTTTGCAATTATGCGGGATTTGAAGGCAAAGGGCATTGGAATGATTTACATTTCTCATCGAATGGATGAGATCAATGTGATTTCCGACAGGGTGACGGTAATGCGCGACGGGGAATATGTGGGGACCCTTACTACCGCAGATACAACAAAGGACGAGATTGTAAAGATGATGGTAGGCCGTGTCATATACGGGGATAAAAAGGCGGAGAGCAAAGTGCCGGCTGACAGCCCT
>CABQMV010000120.1 GCA_902465325.1 uncultured Oscillospiraceae bacterium | reverse complement strand
ACAGATGCCGCCCAGGCCATAACAGGTTCGGAGCTGAATGAGCTGTCTGACGAAGAGCTTAACCGCAATATAGAAAAGTTTTCTGTATACGCCCGGGTACAGCCGGAGCACAAGGTCCGCATTGTGAAAGCCTGGCAGAAAAGAGGCAAAATTACGGCGATGACCGGAGACGGCGTCAATGACGCACCCTCTATCAAAACAGCTGATATCGGAGTCGGAATGGGAATTACCGGTACAGATGTAACGAAAAATGTGGCAGACATGGTCCTGGCAGATGACAACTTTGCTACAATTGTCATTGCGGTAGAGGAGGGAAGACGGATTTATGATAATATAAAAAAATCAATTCAATTTTTACTGTCTTCTAATTTGAGTGAAGTAGTTTCTATTTTCTTTGCCACCGTTATGGGTTTTATTATTTTAAAACCAGTACACCTTTTATGGATCAATCTAATTACAGACTGTGTTCCGGCTCTGGCACTAGGTACGGAACCGGCAGAGCCGGGTTTAATGGAAAGAAAGCCGGAGGGCACGGACAAGGGGATTTTTGCTGACGGACTGGGGCTAGGCGTGTTGTATCAGGGGATTCTGCTGGCGGCTATTACGGTAGTGTCGTATTTAGTCGGACACTTTATTGAAGCTGGCAGATGGGAATTTGTGACCAGTGAAGACGGTATGACAATGGCCTTTCTTACACTGTCTATGGCGGAAATTTTCCATTCTTTCAATATGCGTTCTCAGCATCAATCAATTTTTTCTCTAAAGAAGCAGAATAAACTGCTTTGGGTAGCTATGCTTTTGTCGCTGGCTTTGACACTGATCGTAATTTATGTGCCGTTTGTGGCCCAGGCGTTTGGTTTAACCGCTATTTCTTTTACGGAATATTTGACGGCAGTGGGAATTGCGTTTACAATTATTCCTATGGTGGAGCTTGTAAAGTTTATTTTACGCAGAAAATATACCCGGTAGAAATCCGCGGGTATAACCAGAGGGCATGGCTATCTAAAGTTCATGTCCTCTTTTTTATTCTTTTCCCTGATGCAACGGCAAAGCGAGGTGATGTTGTATGGAGGAAGCTGTATCTTCTAAAAGAATTATAACACAGGCAGCGCGCTGTGCGTTTCCCTATACCGTTCCGATTTTTGCAGGATTTTGGTTTTTGGGGCTGACATACGGAATTTATATGAATGTGTCAGGATTCAGTTTTCTTTATCCTATGGTAATGAGTCTTACGATTTTTGGAGGTTCCCTTGAATTTGTAGCGGTCGATATGCTGCTGTCGCCATTTGCCCCTGTTCAAGTCTTGATTATGACGCTGATGATACAGGCCAGGCATTTGTTTTACGGAATTGCTATGTTAGATAAATTTAAGGGAATGGGAAGAAAAAAGTTTTATTTGATTTTGGGTATGTGTGATGAAAGCTTCTCTTATATGCTGCTTGTACAGTTTGTTTTTTAAAAGAAAAAGGACAGCTGCCCCAGAAGAAAATTTTCTGAGGCAGCTTTATTGAAATAAAATAATAAACTTCTGTTATTTACAGCTGACCCGATAAGTGCCGTTTTCCTGGTATACAAAGGCATAACTGTAATTTCCTGTTTCTGTATCGTAGAAAACAGTGTAGCCATCGTAGGCGTTCTCTCCCATTTTATATTCTGACCAGCTCCCATCGTCTGCCCGTTTTTCAATATACGGCTTACAGAGTTTATCGAAGCCTTCTATACGGGCTACGTTGTTATTGGCACTGCCAGACAGTGTAAACTCAGCAAAATTTTCTTGACACTGTACCCGCGGCAGCCAGGAATCCTCTATCACCGTACCTGCTGAAGCCTCTACAGAAATAGGATTTAGAACGGAATCCTCTCTGACTTTAAGCGTCCCAGCATTATCCGGATTTTCCTGGGATCCCCAAGGCAGCAGGATTACATCTAATGTTAACTTGTCACCTTTTTTCACATTCAGAACTTCTACATCGGGAGACAGCGTAAAGCCGCATTGACCTTCTGCTGTGTTAACAGTACAGCTCATTTTTACGCCGCCTTTGTACTCTTTGCCTCCCAGTTTACCTGAAATATTCTTTACAATATAGGCTACGTTAGATCCCCGGCTCCAGGCATCGGATCCTTTCATTCCGTAGAGACTGATAAAGCCGCCCTGACTGCCTAAGGCGCTTTCTACAATGCCGCTGCCGTTATAGACCTCCTCTGTATTTAATGTGACAATTTGATTGTCTGGATCCAGGTACTCTATTTTGGAGAAGGTAGTATCTGTGCTTTGGAAGCTGGCAAAGCCAAACTGTGCATCCTGGTTTTCGATTGTACCGGATTTAAGAAATTCTATTGTAACGGTATAATAGGTTCTGTTTTCATCTGTCTGCGGAAATTCTACATGGCGCAGAGTGTAGCGGTACAGGCCTTCCGAGTCCTGGCGGTAGGAATAGGAAATATCCGCATAGGTAGGGCCTGAAGAATCAATCCTGGAGTCGGTATAGGTTTCATCGGTTACAAAGGAAGGGTTGCCTACAGAATTAAACTGGGGCTGGCTATCCCACATAATTCCGCTTCTGCCTCTGAAATCCGGCAGTACCATATTTGTACCGTTAAAGAAATAGGGAGCGATGCAATTACTTTCCGTAACGCCAGTGGAAAGATGATAATAAGAACAGACAAACTGGATCCAGGACAGCTGCTTTAACGGTGTATGTCCCCAATTTTGGTACAGATTCAATAGACAAAAGGAAAGCTTTTCTTCCGCTTTCAGATGCAGGGGAAATACGGTATCTCCATAAGCCGGGTCTCCCGGAAGATACAGGGGCTCCTCATATTCTCCGCAGAAATTTTTCCCAACCTGAAGAGGGATCGGGAGCAGGGTATCTGTACTGTCAGTGATTGCTGCGCTTTCTAGACAGCCGTTTCCTGTATTAAACCAGATATATGCGTTCCTTTCATATGCATTGTTAATCAGAGAAACAGCGGCTTTGTAATATTTATCAGGCTGCTCATAATAGGCCTCGTTAAATCCTGTTCCGTCCATATTAAACCGGTACATTCCTCTTATAAAATCATATTCTAAGTATTCTGCGTGGTCGGGGTTCTCTCCGTCTATAGAAATTTCTGTAATGGGATTGCGCTCTTGATCTGCGGCAGCCTTAACGCCCTTAAAGGAATGGGTACCGTCTGTATACAGACGAATACCAAAATTCTGAATATATCCGGCACCTACTGTAGAAGGCATTGGCATGGATACAGAGAGAATATATACCTCATTTTCCTCCTGCATTTCTTCATCCATTTTCAAAGAAACACTTCCGTCAGAGGGAAGAATAAAGCCTACGACACCGGCTTTTTTGATGTCAAAGGCCACATAGCCCTCCTGATATTCGTACTTTTTCACCTTATCCTTTGGAATTGAAATCTGTATGCCCATTGCCCGCATGTTTCCCATGGGCTCCTGCGTTACAATCCGTATTTCCTGATGAAGTTTATCGGGATAAATATGAATCCCTTTGTCCAGACTGACAGCCTTTGGCTGAGGATTCAGTGTCATTCCTGCAATGCGGGTAATTTCTGTATAAGTTCCGCCGGGGATAAAGGAAATTTCATACCCTGTCAGGGTTCCTTCCGTGCAGCCGGCTGCAGCCAGGTCTATCGGTGTCCCTGGTATAAATTCAAATACCTGACCGGAACTGTTCTCCGCCGTGGTCCGCAGAGTTATCTGACACTGGAAAGCTCCGCCTCCCATGTGAATCAGCAAACCGTCAAACTCCGAAAGAGACATAGAAAGTCCGGATCTTTTTACAGTAATCTGAGAAAGCTCCTTTTCCTGGTATTCTAAGATCAGTTTTTTATCATAACGGATAACAGGTCCCTGACTTATTTGAAAATCCTGTTTGTCAAAGGCTGCCAGGTCCGTGTATTTGGCGGCAGCAGCCCTGCCGCCAAAGGTCATATCATAGACATGAGATTCATAGTAATAATATCCCAGCCGTAGAGTATTGACGCGGCCGCCCCGGCTGGTCTGAGAGGCAAAATACCGGTTTCCATCGGCATCCTCCAGATAGGCGTCTATTGTATCTGTAAAATATGGATTTCCGTCCAAGTCCTCCAAGGTAGTGAGCCTCGTATCGTTCAAATCGTTCCGGAGCTTTATCTGTGTATTTTCCAAGGTGTATTGGGTTCGAGAGTCGCCGTTATAGTATCCCTGGACCTTATTGGCCACAGAATTTGCATACACTACAGAAGAGGCTAGGGGCGTATCTCCTGAGATATCTCTGGCTTCTTTTTTGCAGCCGCTCAGGAGGGCAGAAAAGGCCAATACTATCATCAGGACCAAAACAGTTATTTTTTTCATGGTCAGACAAATCCTTTCTTATTTCTATCACTAGTTAATAGGGTACAAAACAGGGCTCCGCTTTTTATAGTGCGCGATATACCGAAATCCGCAGGAACGGAGAATTTCTATATGGGCGTCAAAGCATTGGGCAATGTTTTGTGCATAATGGGCATCGCTTCCTAATGTAACCAATTCTCCGCCAAGCTCCCGGTATCGGATAAGCCAATTTATATCAAGGGGAACGGCTTTATAGGTAGAGGTATTAATTTCCAATCCGATTCCTTTTTGAATGATGTACCGGAAAATCTCATCTAGTAAATCAGCGTAGTCTTTATAATAGAAGACCGCATCGGGATACGGCGCATTACGAACCTGATAGTCCAGATGGGCCAGAACGTCAAAATCCGGATAGGACTTTATATTCTCATAAATACACACCAGACACTCTTCATAAAGCTGCTGCTTTGATTTCTCCGCCGCAAAGAATACAGGCTCATAAGGGTCCTTTCTATTAAAAAGGTGAGTAGAGCCTATGATAAAGTCGTAAGGAAAGCCCTGAACAAAACGATGAGTCTCCTGGAGAACATGAGGCTGTATCCCAACCTCCACAGCTTTTATAATATCCAGGCTTCCTTTGTATAAATCAATCAGTGGCTCAATCTGTTTGAAATATTCTGCAATATCAAACTGAAATTCCTGTTCATGTCCAATAAAATCTAAATCAATATGATCTGTAAAGGCAATTCCGGTCAGCCCCTTTTGCAAAGCAGAGCGAATGGCTTCTGTCATCGTCATATGGCTGTCTGTGGAAAATTCACTATGCGTATGCATATCATAATACAAGGGACTTTACCTGATTTCCTGTAAATTTTTTTTATTATATCACAGAGGAACCGTAAATAGTATGAAGTTTTGATAGCATTTTCATGAATGACATGACTTTTTCACTAAGTATAGAGACAAAACGGTTATTTTGTGGCCGGCAGTAGAATGGGGAACCACGGCTACAATTATAAAAGTCAAGGAGGGTTCCTTGACTTTTATAATTGGACAAAAACGCCACAGGTTTTGTCTCAATACGGTTTCTTTATCACCTTTC
>CABQMV010000119.1 GCA_902465325.1 uncultured Oscillospiraceae bacterium | reverse complement strand
ATGCCGGAAACAATATTGATATACAGGAATTTATGATTATGCCCGTAGGAGCCCCTACTTTTCGGGAAGCCCTCCGCTATTGCAGCGAAGTATATCATTCCCTGGCAGAACTCTTAAAAAAAGACGGTCTTTCCGTCAGCGTAGGGGATGAAGGCGGCTTTGCTCCCAGCCTGGAGGATGACGAGGAGGCCTTCCGTCTGATACTGGCCGCCATAAAAGCTGCCGGCTATGAACCTGTCAAACATTTTATGCTGGCAGTAGACGGCGCCTGCAGCGAATGGGTCCCGGAGGGAAAAACCTGCGACTATACCCTGCCAAAAAAACAAAAAAATTATAGCTCTGATGAATTGGTGTCCTATTGGGCCGGGCTCTGCAGCAGCTATCCTCTGGCCTCCCTGGAAGATCCCCTGGGAGAGGAGGACTACGGCGGCTGGGCTAAGCTCACTGCAGAATTAGGCATGAACCATTTGATCGTAGGCGACGATTTATTTGTAACAAACCAGCAAAAGCTGAAGGAAGGCTGTGAAAAGGGACTTGGAAATACCATTCTGATCAAACCCAACCAGATCGGCACATTGACTGAAACACTGGAGACTGTTACCTTAGCTAAAAAACACGGCTATCGAATTATTCTCTCTCACCGTTCCGGAGAAAGCGAGGATACCTCTATCAGCGATATAGCGGTTGCAGTAGGTGCCGGCTATATCAAAAGCGGCGCACCGGCCCGCAGCGAACGGGTAGCCAAATACAACAGGCTGCTGCGTATAGAGGATGAAATTTTATCCCCGGCACCGCTTTAAAAGTAAAATATCTCCTACAGGAACATGCAGAAAGCCTTCTGCATCCACCCGGTACAGAGTTCCATACTTGTAGGAGACATACATAAAGCCGGGAATAAAGCCGCTAAGCATAACTTCTTTCTGGCTCCGGCTCCGATTTACCGCACAGACAATACAGTCGCTTTCTCCCTGCTCCCAATCCGGTATAAGAGGCTCTCCAAAGGCATCTTGTCCGTTATGGCAGTGCCTTTCAAAAGCAAAAATATCCTCCTGAATGCTTCCATCCTCATTCACCGGAGTAATGACCCGCAGCATACCGGTCTGCAGTACCGGCTGCCTCCTCCGCTGAAGCCCCAGCATACGAAACAGCTCCAAAACCTCAGGATGACCAATCCTATTCCAGGGATACGTACGGCGGTTATCCGGATCCGTATCCCCCTCCATGCAGATTTCATCTCCATAATATACAACTGGAATTCCCGGATATGAAAAGAGGACCGCTGCATACGCCATATGAAGCTGCAGAGCAAAACTCTCCTCTCCCCGGCAGTGCTCCTTCAAAATACTAAAAAGCCGTTTGACATCGTGGCTGCCAGTCATGTTCCACAGACAATAGTAGTTGTGCGCCGGATAGTTTTCCTGTATAGACAGCAGTCTGGCCCAGAGCTCCTGCGCCGTTATTTTACCGGTCAGATACCCAATTAAATAATCCCGGAACAGGTAATTGGTTACACCGTGAAGCTCTTCGGTAAAATACTGTCGCCTTACGCTGTAACTGACTTTGTTGGAGGCATCTTCCCATACCTCGCCAATCAGCATTCGTTCCGGCTTCTTATATTCTTTCAGCTTTTTTCTGACAGCAGAAATGAAAGCATCCGGCAATTCGTCTGCTACATCTAACCGGAAGCCGCACACCCCCTTATCTAGCCACTTTTTTAAAACACTTCCTTCTCCGTAAACAATAAAATTTAAATACGAGGGCTCCATCTCGTTCACATTCGGAAGCGCTTTACAATTCCACCAGCATTCATATTCCTCATCGTCGCCCCCCTTAAACCGGTACCAGCTTCTGTAAGGAGAATCCGGATTTCCATAGGCACCGCTGCCCCCGTAATTTCCGTACCTGTCAAAGTACCGGCTGTCACAGCCAGTATGACTGAACACACCGTCTAAAATCACCCCGATCTTCCGAGAACGGCAGGCCTCCAGCAGAGCGTCCAGTGCCTCCTCCCCTCCCAGAATCGGATCCACCTTCAAATAGTCCGCCGTATCATATCGGTGGTTACTGGCAGCTTCAAAAATAGGATTCAGGTATATCTTATCTGCGCCTGTAGAAATAATATAATCCAATTTCTCTGTAATCCCATACAGGTCCCCTCCGTAAAAGTCCCATGTAATAATATTTCCCTGGCAGTCCTTCTCATAATATGGGGGCTCATACCAATCCTGGTATATACGGATCTCTCCGTTAACCCTGCCGCAGACAGACAAATTCACCAGGCCGCTGCGGTAAAACCGGTCAGGAAAGATCTGATAGACAACAGAAGAATAAAAATCCCTGGGAACAGAAAGGCCTTTTTCATACACTGTAATTTGAAAAGGTACAGGATCCCCCTCATACAGAGACCCCAGCCCTCCGGAAGCAGACCGATTATTTCCGTAAAAAACCTGCTGAACCCGTGCATCAAACTGAAGAGAAGCTCTCTGTGTTATGACAAAATAATAAAAATAGACGCCGGGACTGTCAAAACACTCCACAGCCGCCCGAAACCAGTTTTCCAAGCGGCCGTTCTTCAGCACGGATTCTTTTTTCATAGGAACATCAAAAAACAGATTTCCAGAGGATGTCTCAGCCTCAAAGTGTACAGTTACATCCAAAGCGCCTTTAAATTCATAGGACTCCACCGCCAGAAGGCACAGAGAGACGCAGTTTCCAGAGGCCACCGCACCAAAAGGATTTCTGTATTTGAAATCTCTTGTATCATGAAATAAATCCAGCTTATCCATCATAGGGCACCTGCCAAATCTCCTCTGCGTACCGCTTTATAGTATTATCGCTGGAGAATACCCCAGAACCCGCTATATTAATAGCCGACATTTTCTGCCAGCCCTCCTGGTTCCGGTACAGCCTGTCTATTTTGCTCTGTGCCTCTTTATACGAAGGAAAATCCGCCAAAGCGTAGTACGGATCATTTTCCTCCTTCAAATGCCGTATAATCGGTTCAAATTCACCTGGTCTGCACAGCCCCAGCCCAGTATGAAGCTCATCTATGAGCCTGGAAAGAGACGGATTCTCTTTTATGATCGCACGGGAACAATAGGTGCCTGCCTGATACAGAGCAAGTACCTCTTCCGCAGTCATTCCAAAGAGAATAATATTGTCGTCTCCTACCTCCTGACGAATCTCTACATTCGCCCCGTCCAAGGTCGCACAGGTCACAGCGCCATTCATCATAAGCTTCATATTGCCCGTACCAGAGGCCTCCTTTGAGGCAGTGGAAATCTGCTGGCTCACGTCCCCGGCAGGAATCATCACTTCGGCCAAGCTTACACTGTAATTGGGAAGAAAAACCACTCGCAGACGCTCCTTTACCACTGGATCGCTGTTAATCTGACAGGCCACTGTATTAATCAGCTTAATCACATTTTTCGCAAGCATATAGCTGGGAAATGCTTTGGCGGCAAACAGATACGTATGAGGAACCAGCTCCATGTCAGGGTCATCCCGCAGTCGATTATACAGGTCCATCACATGCAGGATATTCAGCAGTTGCCGTTTATACATATGAAGCCGCTTCACCTGTATATCAAAAATAGAGGATGGGTCCACTGCAACACCGCAATGCTCTCGGATATATTTTGCCAGCCGCTGCTTGTTTCCCTGCTTTACCTGTCCAAGACGCTCTAAAAAGGCATTATCTTCCGCATACTGCCTTAGCTCAGACAGCCTCAGAGGCTCTTTGCGCCATAAATCGCCTATGGTTTCGTCAAGCAGAAAGGAAAGTGCAGGATTGGCTTTCATCAGCCAGCGCCGATGGGTAATACCGTTGGTTTTATTATTAAATCTCCCTGGGTAAAAAGCATGAAAATTTTTCAGCTCCTGATTTTTTAATATTTCTGTATGGAGCGCTGCCACACCGTTGACAGAATGACTGCCTACAATAGCCAGATGGGCCATTTTAATCACGCCGTCCTGGATAATCGACATTTCCCGCTGGCGGGTCCAGTCTCCGTGATATCGGTTAGAAATCTCTGCACAGAACCGTCTGTTGATTTCTTCCACAATCATATAGATTCTGGGAAGCAGCGATTTAAACATATTCACTTCCCATTTTTCAAGGGCTTCGGCTAAAATAGTATGATTGGTATACCCCATGGTATAAACAGTAATATGCCAGGCTTCCTCCCAGCCTATTTGCTCTTCATCCACCAGAAGCCGCATCAGCTCTGCCACCGCCAGAGCCGGATGTGTATCGTTAATATGAATCGCCGCATATCTGTAAAAGTCATGCACATCCAGTTCCTGACTTTTTATACTGCGGAGAATACTCTGTATCCCGGCGCTGGTAAAAAAATATTCCTGCTTGAGACGCAGCAGCTTTCCCCTGGAGGTAGAATCGTCCGGATACAGAACATTGGTAATGGCAGCCACATGATACTGGCCCGCAGTGGCCTTCTCATAGTCACCGCGGCTGAAACTGGTAAAATCAAAGCCGCTGCCCTGGGTTTCTGCACTCCACAGCCGAAGTGTGTTAACCGTGTCATTTCCATACCCAGGGACCGGCATATCATACGGCACTGCCAGGATCGGTTCATACTCTCTTTGCGTAACAATCAGCCTGTTATCGATCCACTGAAGATCGCAGGTCCCTCCAAACCGGACCATACAGGCCTCGTCATCCCGGCGGGTTTCCCATATATTTCTGATTTTCAGCCAGTTATCCGGACTTTCAATCTGATATCCATTGACAATTTGCTGTTCAAACAAACCGTATCGGTACCGTATCCCGTTTCCATGGCCGGCAATGCCAAGGGAGGCCATGGAGTCCAGGAAACAGGCGGCCAGGCGGCCAAGACCTCCATTGCCCAGACCCGCATCCGGCTCCTTTTCCTCCATGGACTGCAAAGAGATCCCCAGTTCAGCCAGACCCTCTTCGCACACCTCCCTTATTCCCAAATTAATCAGATTGGCATCCATCAGCCGCCCAATCAGAAACTCCAGAGAAAAATAGTAAACCTGTTTTCTCTTTTCCTGACGGTATTTCTTTTCTGTACAGTACCAGTTTTTACTCATGTATTCTGTTATCAGAGTACCAAATGCAAGATATCGGTCCAGCTCAGAAGCCTCCTGTACAGTCTTTCTGAACATGAGCAGCAGTTTATCCTCAAAATTCTGTTTAAATGTTTCTTTGTCTAAAATCATAGCTTGCCTCTTTACAATCACTCATTTTTCATACAATTCCACATACTTACGCGCCTGTACTTTCCAGTCGTGGTTGGTCCTCATAGCATTCTTAACCAGTTGCTTCCATCTCTCCCCGTTTTTATATTGGCTCAATGCATATTTTATGATTTCCAGCATTTCATGTGCATTAAAATTGCGGAAGGAAAATCCGTTTCCTTCTAAAGTGTATTCGTTAAAGGGGATTACCGTATCTTTCAGACCTC
>CABQMV010000118.1 GCA_902465325.1 uncultured Oscillospiraceae bacterium | reverse complement strand
TTCGGCATTTTGCTGCCGATTGTGGTGGCTGTGCTTCCTGCCGGCAGTGAAATGATGGTGATTGCGGTCTCTGCCTGTCTGGCAGGAGCTGTGTGCGGCGATCATATTTCTCCCATTTCAGATACCACGATCATGGCCTCTACCGGTGCCCAGTCAGACCATTTAAATCATGTATCGACTCAGATTCCCTATGCGATGACCGTTGCGGCAGTGTCCTTTGTGGCTTATATTATCGCCGGTCTGGTTCAAAATGTGTTTATTGCTCTGCCTGCGGCGATCCTTCTGCTGCTTGGCGTGCTGCTGCTCATCAGAAGCCTGACCAGGAGAAGGACTTCCCTCAAATAGTATTTGGGTAAAATTGCCTATATTCCTATAATAAGATAGTAAAGAAATCCGCCGGCTGATAAAGCTCGGCGGATCTCTTATTTTATTTTTATCATCCGGCATCCCAAAGCCCTTTATCTGTGCTATAATGATAGCCGGAAAGGGTGGTGGAGTATTTTGCAGTTATTAGTTATTGTATTAAATAAGGTTGAGTGCTTAGAGGATATACTAGAGCAGTTTGCCGATAAGGGAATAAAGGGCGCTACTGTTATAGACAGCCGGGGGATGGCACAGAGCTTATATGACCATGACGAATTAAAATTTATTGTTTCATTAAGACAGCTGCTGGATCCTTCTCATCAGGAAAACAAGACCATTTTTGCGGTATTGGAAGAAGAAAAGATTTCACAGGTCTCTGAAATTGTAGATAAAGCTACAGGCGGGCTGAACCAACCCGATACAGGGATCCTGTTTACAATACCAGTACAATATATTGAAGGAATTGGCGAAGCAAAATGACATGGAATACACTTTTATATTTAGCGGCTATGATTCTGTCGGGAATGCTCTTTGGCAGACTGGTGAAGTTTATCCGTCTGCCCAATGTAACAGGTTATCTGATAGGAGGGCTTTTAATTGGTCCCAGTGTATTGAATATAGTGCCGGAGGCTGCTCTATCTGATATAGCAATTGTGTCTCAGGTGGCGCTGGGCTTCATTGCTTTTTCTATAGGAAATGAGTTTAAAATATCCTATTTCAGAAGAGTAGGGGCGGCCCCTATTGTGATCGCCTGTCTGGAATCTCTGTTTGCTGTACTATTTGTAGCTGCTGGTCTTCTGCTGGCAGGCAAGCCTCTTCCGTTTGCCCTGGTATTGGCTGCGATCGCCGCGGCTACTGCTCCGGCTGCTACCATTATGGTAATTAATCAGTATAAGGCAAAGGGGCCGGTAACGGAAACGCTCCTGTCTGTTGTTGCAATAGATGATGCAACGGCTCTTATGCTGTTCGGAATCTGTGTTGCCATTGCCCAGGCGATTCTGAATCCCAAGGGGGTCTCCCTGGGCAGCGCAATTCTGTCGCCGCTTTGGGAAATTGGTGGGGCTTTGGTGATTGGAATCCTGATGGGCTTCTTGTTTACTTTGCCGCTGCGGTGGTTTAAAAAGGACGGGAACCGTCTGGCGATTACCGTGGGCTTTGTTTTTGCCGCAGTGGGCCTTTCCGACTTGCTGGGCCTGTCTTCCCTTCTGACCTGTATGGCGCTGGGCGCAGCACTGACTAATTTTTCCAGGCAGTCCAGGCATATCATGAAATTAACAGACAGCATCACACCGCCTATTTTTCTGTTATTCTTTGTAGCTTCCGGCGCGGAATTGAAATTGTCTGTTATTCCGTCCATCGGCGTGGTCGGTATTATCTATATCATACTTCGTGTATTGGGGAAGATGGCTGGTGCTTATACCGGCGCGGCTATCTGTAAAGCAGATAAAAATGTGCGGAAATATTTAGGACCGGCACTGATCCCTCAGGCCGGTGTAGCAATTGGACTTTCTCTGGCGGCTACGACTGTGGTGCCTGACTACGGAGCGCAGATCCGCACTGTTATTCTGTGCGGGACCCTTATTTATGAATTGGCCGGTCCTATGGTCACAAAGCTTTCTCTGAAAAAAGCCGGAGAGATAAAAGAAGCGTAGCGCCGCTATTTTTCTTTTGTGCCGGCGACTGTCAGAATACCGAATACAGAAATGCCAAGGCCTTGCCCAAATGCGGTAAGGCCTTCTCCTGTTGTAGCGGTAAGGCCAATACAGTCAGGGGAGATCCCCAGGAGCTTTCCGATAGAGTTTTTTATTTCTTCTATATGAGGGGCCAGCTTAGGCCGCGCCGCCTCAACCGTTAAAGAAAGATGTTCTATTTTACATCCGAAGGGCAGGTCTTCTAACGCTCGCTTCAAATAGATTTTTGAATCCTTTATGCCTTGTTTGCACATATCGTCGGCAATTTTACCCAGTATATTCACACCGGTAATCCCGGAAATACAGTTGGTAATGGCATGGAGGATAACATCCCCGTCGCTGTTGGCTGCCAGCCCCGGACAGCCGGGGATGACAGTTCCGCCCAACACCAGTTCTTTTTGGGTGTTTTCTTCTTCAAATCTGTGAGAATCCTGACCGACTGCGCATTTTACCCAGGACATGGCCTTCACTCCTTTCCAGTAGAACCAAAGCCGCCGCCTCTGCTTGTACCGATGGCAGAAATGTTTTCTACAGGAATAAAATGCATTATAGGCACCTTTTGCAGTACCAGCTGAGCGATCCGGTCTCCGGCCTTGATTTCATAGGCGGTGTCGGGCGAGGAATTCCAGATGAGGACGCCCAGTTCGTCCCGGTAACCGCTGTCTATGGTTCCGGGAGCATTGGGGACCCGCAGGGGCGTTTTGTAGGACATCCCGGAACGGGGACGCACTTGAATTTCATATCCTGCCGGAATGGCCACCTTCAAACCTGTAGGGACAATAACTGTGGCGCCGGGCGCTACTGTAATATCTACGGCCGCTCTTACGTCCATACCGGCGTCCCCCTCCCGGGCGTAGACGGGAAGCTGAACGCCTTCCCGGCAGATTTCTACTTGTACATCAATCATACGTTTTCCTCCATAAATATAGTGATCCTTTCTATTAGTCGGCCGCCGTAAAGTGCGCGGGCACTCCGGGGCAGATTTTTCTGTATTTGTTCAACCGGTTCTTTAGAAAGTACCGTCATGCGGCAGTGCTCCGGTTCCGGCAAAATTGGATAGCTTCCGCCCTTTTCATCAGAAAGAAAGTAGGTGCTTCTTTTTTCTCGGCTGCAGCTCCCGCACTTTTGCCCTTCGGGGCAGCCTCTGGCAGGGGCCAGAATACAGTGCTCACTTCTCATCACGGGGATGCGGCCCTTTACTACCAGCTCCGGGGTCACTGAGGGCGGGCAGCAGGGCAGGGCAGAGGCGGATGTTTCCGGTGAGAGCGTTACGGTAGAGAAATTCATTTTATTCAGGGCAATGAAAGTGTCGGTGTTTACCGCATTGAAAGACAGATCCGCAGCCCACAGCTTGTGTGCAGCGTATTTTTGCAGCCTCACACTGTCTCCTATATTCTGAGCCAGGAAGCCATGGACCTGCGGCAGAGCGGCTTTAATTTGCTCTGGATTCGGCTCCTCCCGGGTAATCCAAGGGAGAACCGCAAAAATTTGAGAGGAGAGCGCGCTTAGCTTTTGTGTGGCCTCCGGCTGCTGAAAGGCCTTCAGAGGCAGATAGATTCGAAAAGGAGAATCGGCAAAGGGGTACCGCAGGAAATCTTCGGTTCTATAAAAGAGCAGTGCCTGCCGTCTGCTGGACACAACGGGGTCTGAACTGTGGAAGCTGCTTCTGCCGGCGGGCAGAAATTTTGCCGGCACCTTGCAGCGGCAGGCCTCCAGTTCCTGGATCGCTCTGCGTTTTAACTCCTTTATCTGAGAAACCGGAAGAAAAAGACCGGGATCTATGTGGATATCCAGCTGCAAAAAATAGTAGGGGGTATTTCCCAGGGTATCCAGCGCTCCGCGGATATCCTCCTCCTTTACCGGTCTGCTGAGCGCTGTACTGGCAGGCGGCAGAGAAGCGGCTGCGCTGTGTTTGCCGTCCTCCAGAATAAGCTGAACTTTTTCGCCGGCTTTTGCGGTAAAATGTCCTGCTATTGCTGTCTTTCGGTTTTCGGCGCCGTTTTCATAGGTAGCCCTTACACAGCGGCTGAGCTTTTTGCTGTATGTCTGATATATGACTGTTCCCAGTGTGACCTTGGGCATATTTCCGGCGACAGTAAGTATATTGTCTCTGATGGAATTGATTACACCGCCGTTGCTGCTACCAAAGCCTATCCCGTCGCCATTCTCCAATTTTCTGTCCAGCTGGACCGGCAGTTCAAAAAGCGGGACCGGTCCTTTTTTTCTGCGGGGCAGGGCGCGGACCTGGCCTGCCGGGATTCCGGTACGCCCGGGGAAATCCAATGTAATATCTTTCGAGGGCAGCTTTCCCTGCAGATAGCCCAGTGTAAAATGGGAACGGCAAAAGGACAGGGTAAGAGTATCCATATCCTCTTTGGTGTAAAATGGCTTTTCTCTGTGAGCAATTTTATCAAGGGCCTTTCTGTAGATACCGGTTACTGCCGCTACATACTCGGGACTTTTCAAACGTCCCTCTATTTTCAGCGAAGAGACGCCGGTATTTACCAGTTTGTCCAAAACCGGCAGAGTACACAAGTCTGCGGGACTTAAATGGTGACGCCCCATCTGTTCCTCCAGCCGGTAGGCCCTCCGGCAGGGCTGCGCGCAGTCTCCCTTGTTTCCGCTCCTGCCGCCCTGACAATAGCTCATAAGGCATTGCCCGGAGTAGCTCATACACAGTGCGCCATGACAAAATACTTCTGTTTCAATTCCGGCGGCTTTGGTGATTTCTTCTATCTGTGTCAGAGACAGCTCTCTGGCCAGGACACAGCGGGTAAATCCCAGCTCCCGTGCTTTTTCTGCGCCTTCTCTGTTATATACAGTAAGCTGTGTGCTGGCATGGACTGGGACCTGACTAGAGATGAGCCTGGAGGCTAGTCCCAGGTCCTGAACAATCACACCGTCCACGCCTCGGTTGCAGGCATCAATACCAGCCTGCAGCGCAGTTTCGATTTCTTTTTCCTCTATCAGTGTATTGAGCGTCAGATAGACGGATACTCCTCGAAGATGGCAGTAATCCAGGGCTGCTGAAAGCTCCTCCTGTGTAAAGTTTTCAGCGGCCTCCCGTGCGCTGTACTGCTTTAGTCCCAGATATACGGCGTCGGCGCCGTTTTGTACGGCAGCCCTCATGGCTTCCGGTGATCCGGCGGGGGCCAAAAGCTCCGGCTTCATTAACGTCCGCCCTGCAGTCTGGAAAGCCTTAATTCCAATTCCCTTTTTTCCTTTTTCAGAAGCTCTATATCGTCCTCCGCCTTCTGCAATTGTTTTCTGGATTTAAAAAGCTCGTCCGTTATATTGATGCAGGCCATGACAGTGGCGGTAGGCTCTACTAATTTCATACCGCCAATAGAAGTTTCTGCTATTTTTCTGTTGACATATTGACCGATTTTGTGAACGTATTCATC
>CABQMV010000117.1 GCA_902465325.1 uncultured Oscillospiraceae bacterium | reverse complement strand
CTATAGGAAACAGCTATACCTTTCGGAAGGATTTGACAACCTGGGAACAGGTAGATGAAGGGATCCGGTTTCTGTCCGACTCTGTCGCCTCTCGGCTGCGGGCCGTACAGCTAAAATGCAGTACCGTCTCTCTGTCGGTGAAGGATCCGTCGCTGAAGACCTTAACCAAACAGAAAAAATTGGCTATGCCCACCTTTCTCTCCTCTGAGATCAGCAAGGCCGCCATGGAACTGATCAGAAGCTTCTGGTCCCAAGGAAAACCGGTTAGGATGCTGAATGTAACCGGCATGAACCTTATTCCAGCTTCCCAGGAGATTCAGGAGCTTACCCTGTTTGGAGAAGACGAAGTACAGCGCAAAAGAAAAAAGCTGGAGGCTCTGGAAGCCACCATGGACAAGCTGGACATTCATCGGGGCCTCAGGAAAGGGGAGTTCTGATATATTGCTTTTTAAGACAGTCTGTTTTACAATAGAAACACCATATTTTAAGAGGTAGCACTTTTGAATTCTGAGAAAAAGCAGAAAATTTGGATTCCCTTAACGGCGGCCCTGTTATTTATAGGGCTTGTCCTTTGTTTGTATGCCGCGGCAGGCTCCGATGCACCCTGGACACACTGCCCCTATGACAGCTACACGCTGCAGGCCATGGCCTGGCGGCGCGGGGAAACAAAGCTGGACAAAAACTATCCGTATCTGGAGCTTGCCATCATAAACCGCGAATATTTTGCAGAGCATGACAGAAACGATTACCAGGCCTACCGAGAGGTATTCGGAGACATCAATGCCCCTATTGAAGATCAGGAAGGAAATGAATACTATGTAAGTTTTCCTCCCTTTCCCTCTGTTCCCATGCTTTTACTCAGCTTCTTTTTCGGAGAAAACACGCCCAATACCTTTATGTGTATTCTATATACGGCAGGGGCTTTTCTGTTTGCCATTCTGATAGGCAGACGGTTTTGGTTTTCCTATCCGGTGTCCATCAGCGGCGCAGCGTTTCTGTGCATCGCCTCGTCCGCTCTGTTTATCTGTACCAATAAAATGGCCGGAGGCGTTTGGTTTCAGGCTCAGGCACTTTCTCTTTTACTGACAACCGGAGCCTTCTATTTTGCACTGGGTGCCAGAGACCGTGATTTTTACATTGCCTGCATACTCCTGGCCTGTGCCGTAGGCTGCCGTCCCTTTCAACTAATTTATTTTATTCCCCTTGCCTTTTTGATTTCTAAAAAATATCATTTTAAAATACTGAAAACCTGGAAATTTTACGTGGCTCCAGCAGGAATTGGCAGTGTGTATTTATGGTATAACTGGATCCGTTTCGGCGATCCTCTGGAATTTGGACACAATTATCTGCCTGAATTCATGCGGATGCCGGCAGGACAGTTTGGCTGGGAATATTTTTTGAATAATCTGAAAAACGCTTTCAGCGAATTTCCCTATTTTACACAGGAAGGACTGCAGTTCAATGCTTTTGGCTTCGCCTTCTATGTGGCAAATGTGATTTTCATTCTTGTATGCGCCGCTCTTATGGTACGAAGTCTCCTGCCTCGCGGTTCCCGTACCTTTTCTGCAGAAATTGCTTTGCTGCTGTCCATGCTGGCAGCGCATTTGGTGCTTTTCCTGCTGCATAAAACACTGGGGGGCTGGCAGTTCGGTTCCCGATATACAGTAGACATGGTGCCCGCCGCCCTCATGCTGGTCTGTATGGCAGCAGCCCCGCTGCTCTCCCCTTCCGGCATCAAAAATTCTTCTGTAAAATTTCTGCGCCCCGTTTTCTGCGGACTCTCGGTGCTTCTATTGCTGTTTGGTGGTATACTAAATATGTATGGCTCTGTAAAAATGTTTTGAAAGGACGCTAGTATCATATGAAAACCATATCCATTATTGTTCCATGCTATAAGGAGGAAGCTGCTCTGCCCTATTTTTGGGAAGAAACCTCTAAAGTTACTCAGAGTATGGAGGAAACCTACGCAGAGCTCACATTTGAATTTATTTTTGTAGACGACGGCTCCTCCGACGGAACGCTGGCGATCCTGAAACAGCTGGCCAAACAGCACAGACAGGTTAAATATATTTCCTTTTCCCGGAATTTCGGCAAGGAGGCCGCCATATATGCAGGACTGCAGAACTGTAAGGGAGATTATGTAGCCATGATGGATGCGGATCTTCAGGATCCTCCCTCCCTGCTGCCTCAGATGTATGAGGAACTGCTTTCCGGGGAATATGACTGTGTAGCTACTAGACGCATAAGCAGAAAAGGAGAGCCTCTGATCCGCTCCTTCTGCGCCAGACAATTTTACAAGCTAATGCGCAGGATCAGCAAAGCCAATGTGGTAGACGGCGCCAGAGACTTTCGCCTCATGACCCGGCAGATGGTAGATTCTATTTTATCGGTAACGGAATACAACCGGTTCTCTAAAGGAATCTTCGGCTGGGTTGGATTTCAGACAAAGTGGTTGGAATACGAAAATATTGAACGGGTAAAGGGAGAAACCAAATGGTCCTTCTGGAAACTGCTTTTCTATTCTATAGACGGTATTGTGGCCTTTTCTACTGCACCTCTGGCAGTGTCCTCTGTTATGGGCGTATTATTTTGTTTACTTGCTCTGATTGGTATTATATTCACCATTGTCCGGCAGCTTATCTGGCAAAATTCCCAGTATGGATGGCCCTCTATGATCTGTGTCATTTTGCTGATCGGCGGCATTCAGATGTTCTGTATCGGTATATTGGGCCAATACCTGGCCAAAACTTACCTGGAAGTGAAAAACAGGCCGATTTATATTATAAAAGAAGATAATTTTGAAAAAACAGAAGAGGAAAAGGCTTAAGCCGCCCAATGCTTTTGCTGCTATAAACAAGACGCCGTATTAGGCAGGAGTTTACATTCTGTTTACAAACGTCGAACCTCCGTACCATCGGGGGATTCCTCCTTTTTTTGCTGAACTATGTCGATTTTTATCTGTTTTCCGATTTCCTCCCTTGCCGGGAAATCTATTTACGATCCCCTTTCTGCACGATATAGTATACCTAAATCAACAAGAAAGGATGTGCTTACAATGGCAAACAACAATGAACTTATCTCTTTTAATGTGACAAAATCTCTCTGGAGGCTGAACCGATCCGCCAACGGCTGGCAGAAAGAAGTAAATTTAGTGGCCTGGAATGGAAAGAAGCCCAGACTGGACGTGCGGGAATGGAATATGGACAAGACAAAAATGCGCCGAGGCGTGACCTTCAGTAAAGACGAGGTCTTAGAGCTCAGAAAATGTTTAAACAATATAGACATTGATTGGCTGTATCAGGAACAGCCCGAGGCCAGTTCCCAGACAGAACCGGGACCTGCGGATCCGGAGCTGGCAGAAAATCTTATAGCCAAAGCATCCCCGCCAGAGGAGGAAAGTGAAATCCTGCTGGAAGCCCAGGAAAGCTTTGGCGGGGAAACGGCCGACTGCACAGGCGGCTTTTCCTTTCAAAGGCAAGAGGAATAAAAAGATTGGAACCCGCCTATCAGCGGTACTGGGAGACGGCTGCAGAAGACTTCTGCAGCCGTCTCCCGTTTTTTCGCCGCGCTATACACTGCCGCCCAAGAAAAGGCCCATAGCTTTGGCGCTGAATTTTTCCTCAAATACTTTATACCAAACATCATTAGGGATCGGTCCTTTAGTAGAAAGGTCGCTTTGCCTTCTTTCCTTTTCTATTTCTGACAGAAACTCCGGTAAATAATTTTTTCCCTGCTGCATACTGATATAATGAAGCAGAAACCAGACATAGGACTTCTCATACAGGTCTGTTTTGCAAAACTGCGCCGCATATCGGTCAAGAGGATAAGCCACCTGACGGAAGATGATATTCAGCTGATCCTCAGAAATTTCCAGAATCGCATATTCCGCCCCCTTCTTTTTATTGAAATGCATCCCTACAGAGCCAGGATTAATGGCAGTCTTTCCGTCCATAGACAGCTGCCGCTGCTCATGCGTGTGTCCGAAAAGCAATATATTGTCCGGAACCGTCTTCGCCCAGGCCTCTACCGCCCCGTCTTTATCCTGTTTATGTAAAGAGCCTTCGGCCCCAAACAAAGAATGATGGACCATCCGTATAGAAAAATGTTCATTGACCGGCACTCGCATCTGGGAAGGAAGCGCTTCCAGATAATCCAGCTCCCCTGTAGAAAGTGCATGATAGGTCCATTCCAGAGAAGCGTATTGAGTATAGCGTCTCCAGACGCCTCCGCAATCACCGTTTCTTCGGCCGATAACTGCCTCCTCGCGGCTTCCCCGTATTACCCGATCAGAAATAGTCCGAATGTGTTTTAATACTTCACAGGGCTGATGCCAGTCACCAATCAAATCCCCCAGAAATAAATAATATTCAGCGCGATACCGTTTAGAGTCAGCAATACAGGCATCCAAAGCCGCAAGGTTTGAATGCACATCCGACATTACTGCAATTCTCACAACCTCAAAATCCATATGCGCCTCCTCTTGAAATATCTGACTGTATTTTACCATATTCCAAAAAAGTCAGCAAACAGGTACTTCACCCCTGCTCCACAGTGGAATCTTGCCCTTCCTTTTATCCTATGTTAAAATGACTTTCAGATAACATTACAGAAAGGAAGCTCTTCCATTATGTCCTCACAGCCAATCCTTACCGTCGAAAAGGTACAGAACAGAGAAAAATGGTACCAAACAAAGCATCTGCTTAGCCGAGATGACAGCAGCTGGATACGAATAGACACCATGCCCTGGGGCGGAACCTATAAACCCGTAACCCTGGCCGCCGTCGGCCGGGATCACAGCAGTCTGCATCTATATATGCGAAGCTATGAAAAAAAACTGCGTTTTAAAGCCTCCAGAAGAAACGATCCCGTATGCCAGGATTCCTGTATGGAATTTTTCTTCTCTCCTATGGGCCCTGAAAATCCCGCATACTTTAATTTTGAGGTCAATCCCCTGGGCGTTCTCTACATAGGCTTCAGCCAGAATGGAACCAGGTCTGATTCAAAGCAGGCTACTGCCCATAAGGAAAATACTTATTTTAATATGAAAGCCATGAGCAGAAGTCAAGCGGAAGAGTATAACAGAAAAAATGGGGAGAATCCAGAAGCATTTTGGGACATCTCCTATTCCATTCCCTTTCAGTTTATTCAGGAATATATGCCGGATTTCGATCCTTTCCAGCCGGGAAAAAGAATTTCCGCAAACTTTTATAAATGCGGGGATCTGACAGAAATAGAACACTATGTGGTATGGAACTGTATTGAGTCTCCGAAGCCCGACTATCACAGGCCCGAATTTTTCGGTATTCTGGAGCTGTAGAGCATATATTCATGGGCATCAATCAGGGCCTGCCAGCTGGCTTCAATAATATCCTCCGACACCCCTACAGTAACCCAGTTTCTGCCTCCGTCTGTAGATTCTATGAGCACCCGCACTTTAGATGCGGTAGCCATACGAGAATCCAAAACACGAACCTTATAATCCACCAGGCG
>CABQMV010000116.1 GCA_902465325.1 uncultured Oscillospiraceae bacterium | reverse complement strand
ATGGAAGCGGGGCACCGGATATGGTAACGCTGCTGAAGGAGGACCTGAAGTACAGATACAAAAAGCCGGGAAATGTGTATGTGGGACTGGTACACCGGCTGGACCGGAATGTAGGAGGGACCATGCTGTTTGCCAAGACCTCTAAAGGAGCCTCCCGCCTTTCGGAAAGTCTGCGGAGGAAACAGTTCTACAAAGCGTACTTTGCCATTGCTGTGGGAAGGATACCGGAGACGGAGATGGTGCTGGAGAACTGTCTGCTAAAGGACAGCCGAGAGAACAAGGTGTATGAAGACAGTGCAGAAGGGAAACCCTCTGTTTTGAGAATTTTACGGCTTGCAGAAAATACCGCCTGCGGAAGGACGCTGGTCATGGCGCTTCCGATTACAGGACGCAGTCATCAGATCCGGGCGCAGATGGCTATGGCAGGCTTTCCTCTGGAGGGGGATGCGAAATACGGAAGCGGCGCTTTTCGGGGAGGCCGCCGTCAGGAGCTGGGACTCTGGTCCTGTCACGCGGCGGTAAAGCATCCGGTGAAGGAAACGCTGCTGCATGTGACCTCTATGCCGGAGCGCCAGGGAATATGGAAACAGTTTTCCTTCCAGGATTACCGGCAGGGAGCCGAGGTACCGGCAGAAAGGATCATACAATGGTTTACAATTTAATTGCTACAGCGGCATTCGGCGTGGAATCAGTGGTCAAAAGAGAGCTGAGCTGGTTGGGCGTCACAGAATCCCGGGCAGAAAATGGGAAAATCTATTTTACTGGAGACGAGTCCGTCCTTTGCAGGGCAAATCTGTGGCTTCGCTGTGCGGATCGGGTTTATATCAATATGGGACAGTTTCAGGCTGTTACATTTGAGGACCTGTTTCAGGGAACAAAGGCTATTGCCTGGGAGAGGCTTCTGGGAGAGCACGGTGCCTTTCCGGTTTCCGGCAAGTCTGTAAAGTCTGCGCTGCACAGTGTACCCGACTGCCAGAAAATTGTGAAGAAGGCAATTGCAGAGCGGCTACGGTCTGTCTACGGAAGGGAATGGATGGATGAAACAGGGCCGGAATACAAAATAGAGGTAGCCTTGCTGAACGATCAGGTAACCCTTACGGTAGATACTTCGGGAACAGGTCTGCACAAACGCGGGTACCGGGATAAAGCAGGAGAAGCGCCTCTGAAGGAAACATTGGCCTGCGCAATGCTGTACATCAGCAGATGGAAGGGGGAACGGGTACTTTTAGATCCTCTGTGCGGCTCAGGGACGATTCCTATTGAGGCTGCGATGATGGCAATGCATATGGCGCCCGGCCTGCACAGAAGCTTTGCCTTTGAAAGCTGGCCGCAGGTTCCGCAGGAATTGTGGAATGGAATAAAGGCTCAGGCGGAGCAGGAAATCAACCGGGAGCTTCCCGTGAGAATATACGGTTCCGATATCGACTATTTTGCTTTGAAGCTGGCCCAGGAGCATGCGGAAAAGGCAGGCGTGGCAGATAAAATACATTTTCAGAAGCTGGATTTTGAAAAAGCCTCGTCCCGATATAAATATGGCTTTATTATAACCAATCCTCCGTATGGAGAACGGCTGTCCCGTCCGAGGCAGGTAGAACAGCTCTATCAGCGGATGGGAGCGCATTTTGCCCGATTTGATACGTGGTCCTATTATATTATAACTTCCTATGAGGACTTTGAGAGATGCTTTGGACGGAAAGCGGATAAGAAGAGAAAACTGTATAACGGCATGCTAAAATGCAATTATTTTCAGTATTTTGGGCCCAGACCGCCGAAAAAAACATGATATTGTAATAAAATGCTTGACATGTCCACTATATGTGGTATAATTTTCTTACATGTTTCAAATATTTAGGAGGTATTACAATGAACAAGAGTGAATTAATTCAGGCAGTAGCTGAAGCTTCCGGTTTGACAAAAAAGGATAGCGGTGCAGCAGTAGACGCTGTATTTGCTACGTTGACAGAAGCCATGAAAAAGGGTGATAAGGTTAGCCTGATTGGTTTCGGTACCTTTGGTATTAAGGACAGGCCTGCCAGAGAGGCGATTAAGCCCGGACATCCAGGCGAGAAGATTCAGATTCCTGCTTGCAAGGCTCCTTACTTCAAAGCTGGAAAGGGCCTGAAGGAAGCCGTTAATAAGTAATTGCATTTTTGGTTTTGCAAGGAAGACCGCTGACTGTCAATTTGACGTGTGGCGGTTTTTTTGTTATCATGTCCATGTTAGTGAGGTGAATAAAATGGCTGTAATTAATGAAAATATGATTATTTCCGAGATCTTGCAGATGGATGGTGATACAGCGCCGATTTTGTTTGATCACGGGCTTCATTGTCTGGGCTGTATGCATGCCACCAGTGAATCCTTAAAGGATGCCTGCGCGGTGCATGGCATCGATGTGGATGCGCTGGTATCAGACTTAAACAAATATTTTGAGGAGAAACAGCAGGGCAGCTGAGGCGCTTTGCCCTGTAACCTTGAGCCGTTCCGGTCAGCGGGGCGGCTTTTATATGCTTGGCTTCAGAGGAAAGCTTTTGACTTCAATACAAAAAGCGCTGCAATCTGAAGATTACAGCGCCCGTCTTGACTGATTCTGCTATGCCGTTATATCTTTTCCACGATTTTAGCGGCTTTACCCACTCTGTTGCGCAGGTAGTACAGCTTCGCCCTTCTAACTTTACCGTGTCTGATTACCTCGACCTTTGCTACCTTAGGAGAGTGTACGGGGAATATTCTTTCCACACCGACTCCATAGGAGACACGCCTTACCGTAAAGGTTTCCTTCACACCTTCTCCGTGCTTTGCAATCACAGTTCCTTCAAATACCTGAATTCTCTCGCGAGTACCTTCAATAACCTTAAAATGTACCTTTACATAGTCACCGATTAAAAGGTTTGCCGCATCCTTGTTCAGATAATCTGCTTCCACAGCTTTGATAATATCCATCTTCATTCACTCCTTCCATCCAGGGACGTTCTTACATGAAGAGCAGCGGACCGCCCGAAATACTGTTGTGCGTTTTCCTTTTATGCACAGCTTTAAAATTATAACATAGAAAAAATATAAAAGTCAAGTGAAAATTCGGGCTGCGCTGTGAATCATTTCTTCAGGAAATTTTTGCGTCAGGATTCCATATACCGCTTCGCGTTACTGCCTTCCAATTGGTTCTTAATGTCTTAATTGGCCGGTTTCTTCTGGTGGTTTCCAATTTCTGTGAGATAAACTCCTCTTTAATAAGCTCAGAAAGTGCCTCCGCTATTTTATCCTGTTCCAGCTTATCGGCTTCGGCAATCTGCTCTACTGTCCTTCTGAAGGTGGGAAAATATTGTCTGTTTTCTTCGTTTTCCCTCAAATATGAGAATATAGCATTCTTAATTACGGCTGTTTCATCTATTGGTAAAGGCATTTCAACACACCAGTCAGAACTGTTGACCAGGTTTTTGCTGATCCCGCCGGATACACCGTATATCCCCACCTGTTTATTGCAAAAATTTTTAATAAATGCGGCGGCAGAGCTGAAATGCCCGTCGCCGGAAAATATGATAAACAGATCGGCGCTGTCTTCCTGAAAAGCCTTTTGGTATATGTTATCCAGAATAATAAAATCTGTATAATCCTTTTTATAGCGTAAATCGGGATTATAGGTATCAATTATTTTATTGGTAAAAGCACGTATTCTTTTGGTTTCTGTCTCTTTTTCTTTAAATCTGGAAAAATTCGCAAAAAATACAACTTCCACAATATTACATCTTTTCTTCAAATCATCAAACCAGCCTTGAATATCCGGTTTTTGATTGTGCAGTCTTTCCATTGATATGTACCAGTGCTCATAGTCTACAAACGCTACTGCTTTGGGAAGTCCGTTGACCGGACTGCCGGTCTTTCGGATCTTTTTTCTTTTGAAAAGGGAAAAACTGCCGAGTCTTCCTTTTGCCATTCAATACCTCCGCGTATATCTAAATTGCCCGAAATTATTCACTTGTCAAGGTTCACAGCCTACTCATTATAACAGATTTTCATCCGATATACAAGAACTTGGGGCGCAGCAGCCCTCTGTTGGGCAGCTGGTGATTTATTGATTGGTATTTGTGTTTTTAACTGTGGATTTTCCCCCGGCTTTGTGATATAATAATAAGAAGAAGAAACGTAATTTATATATTGGAAAGGCGGGATTGATTGATGAGCAATAACAGGATTATCACCGTGGGCAGACAGTTTGGAAGCAATGGGCGTGCCATTGCCAAACGGCTAGCAGGGCAGCTGGGAATTCAGTTCTATGACAGAGACCTGATTGAAATGGCTGCGGAGCGCAGCAATATTCACCTGGACCGGTTAGACAGCATTGATGAGAAGCCTGCAAACCGTTGGCTCTATGCGATACCGGGAGAGCCTATTAATCCGGGGTATACGGGAATGCTTCCCATCAATGATATACTGTTTGAAGCCCAGTGCCAGCTGATAAAGGAGCTGGCAGATAAGGAGGACTGTATTTTTGTGGGACGCTGCGCAGACTATGTACTGCAGGATTATCCGCTGTGCAGAAATATATTTATATTTGCCCCTATTGAAGAACGGACCAAGGTCATTATGGAACGGCTGTCTCTGGGAGAGAAGGAGGCAAAAAATCTGATTAAGCGGACGGATAAGCAGCGCAGATATTACTACAACTATTATACCGACAGACATTGGGGGGAGCTGTCTAACTATCAGATTGCTTTTGACAGCAGTGTTTTTGGTATTGATAAGACGGCAGATATCCTGGTGGCCATGTATAAGGCGATGAAATAGCATAAATATTCCAGACACCTTCCGGCAATAATAAGCCGGGAGGTGTTTTGCTGTGACGTTTTTTGAAAAAGTGTTGAACCAGGAGGAGCTGACTCTTCTGGGGGAGAACCTAGCGGCAGCGGAGAAGGTGGTTAAGGCAAGAGGCCGCTTCAGCAGCGCTGTAGCGCATCATAACATTGAAGAACTGTTGCAGCAGATACGCAAAACATATAACCGGCTGGATAAGCTGGAAACAGATACAGAGGAAGCCTCCTGTACACCTGCAGAAGAGTGGATTATGGATAATTTTATTTCCATTCAGAATAAAGCAGAGGAGCTGGCGGATAACCTCCAAACCCGAAGCTCTGTTAAATTGCCCTTTGTTTCGGAAGATAACAGGAGTCTTCCCAGAGTTGAGGTAATGGCCCGGGAGCTGGTAAATCATACTGACGGTGCTGTTACAGAGAAGGCCGTTACTGCTTTTCTGGAAGGGTACGGACGGGTGTCCGGCCCCTGTACCAATGAACTGTACATTTTTCCCTATGTGCTGCAGCGGGAGCTTTTGCGGCGGATTATGAAGGCCTGCCGGATGATAGAGCATGAGAACCGGGAACGCCAGCAGGCTGTAAAAGTTTTTAATGTGGCCAGACAGTATCTGGATACCAGAGGGACTATGAAGGCGCTGAATTTATGGCTGTCTGATATTTCGGAGCTGACGCCTGCCTTTTGCGGCACACTGCTCCGAATGGCGGCCAGTACCGGAAAGGATACAGCCCC
>CABQMV010000115.1 GCA_902465325.1 uncultured Oscillospiraceae bacterium | reverse complement strand
CGCCTCCTACTATCGCAATATCCATAGATTAAACCGGATGGGTAGCGTTTTTATAGTCCACCTTCACACCGTCTATTTTGTATTTCGCAGTCTGCCTGGACTTAAAGAAATCCACAGCCTGTTTTGGAAACAGTGCATAGGTCAGTACATCCTCATCCTGCTCTATATATTCCTTGATCTCATTTCTTATCTTATCCAGCTCGGGCTCAATCAAGTCCGCCGGACGGCAGGTAATCTGCTCCTCTCCCTTCAGGATAAGCTGCTTGATTTCTTCAGAAATAGGGGCAGGAGTCCTTCCATACTCTCCTTTCACAATTCCCTTCGTCTCCTTGGTCACAACCTTATACCGCTGACCGCTGAGTACATTGAGCACTGCCTGAGAGCCTACAATCTGACTGGAGGGCGTTACCAGAGGCGGATACCCCATATCCGCTCTTACTTTCGGAACTTCATTCAGCACCTCGTCATATTTATCCATGGCATTTGCCTGTTTAAGCTGAGATACTAAGTTGGAAAGCATTCCGCCGGGGACCTGATAAATCAGAGCGTTTACATCCACGCCCAGCATTTTGGGATCCAGCTTCCCAGCTGCAATATACTTTTCTCTGATAGGCCGGAAATATGCGGCAATCTCGCTGAGCTGTGTCAAATCCAAACCCGTATCGTATTCTGTCCCCTTCAGAGTAGCCACCATAGGCTCTGTGGCAGGCTGGGAGGTTCCCATAGCGAAAGGAGAAATCGCACAGTCTATAATATCCACGCCAGCCTCAATGGCTTTCAGATAGGTCATTGAACCGCAGCCGCTGGTATAGTGGGTGTGCAGCTCAATCGGAACCTTCACATTCTCCTTCAGTGCCTTTACAAGCTCATAGGCCTCATAGGGAAGCAGCAGTGCTGCCATATCCTTGATACAGATAGAATCCGCTCCCATCTCTACCATCCGCACAGCGTCTTTTACAAACACATCCAAACTGTGATAGGGACTGACCGTATAGCTGAAGCAGGCCTGGGCATGGCCGCCTTCTTTTTTGGTGGCCTTCATCGCCCTTTCAATATTTCTGGTATCGTTTAGCGCATCAAAAATCCGGATGATATTGATTCCATTGGCAACCGCCTTCTGCACAAAATAATCCACCACATCATCTGCATAGTGCTTATACCCCAGTAAATTCTGACCTCTCAGCAGCATCTGAAGCGGGGTCTTTTTGGCCTTGTCCTTTATTTTTCTTAACCGCTCCCAGGGATCCTCATTCAGAAAACGCAGCGACGCATCAAAGGTCGCACCGCCCCAGGCCTCCAGCGCATTGTATCCTATATGATCCAGTTTTTCCACAATAGGAAGCATTTCCTCTGTGGACATTCTGGTGGCAATCAGGGACTGATGCGCGTCACGGAGAACGGTTTCTGTAATCTTAACCTTTCTCATTTCAATTCCCCCGTTTCTTTAATTCAAGGTTGCCAGAACGTCTCCCGTATTCACAGACGCCCCCTGGGCAACATTTACAGAAGCAATGACGCCGTCTGCAGGAGCCGCAATTTCATTTTCCATTTTCATAGCCTCCAGAATCAGTACCGTATCACCCTTCTTTACCGCATCTCCTGCTTTTACATGAATCTTTAATACAGTTCCCGGCATGGGAGCCTCCAGCTTTACGCTTCCGGCACTGCCTGCAGATACAGGAGCCGCCGGCGCTGCCTTAGGGGCCGCTACAGGAGCAACAGGCGCAGCAGGAGCGACAGGTGCTGCGGAAACTGCAGAGCCGCTAACCTCTTCTACTTCAACCTCATAGCTAGTACCGTTTACCGTTACATTAAACTTTTTCATATTGCCATACCTCCTGATATTATTTGTTTCCATGTTTTCTCGCCGGACCGCTTACTCTTTTGGTTGCCAGCATTTCAAAGGCACTGATAACCCTTGCCCTGGTGGAAGAGGGCTCGATCACATCATCCACATACCCTCTGGAAGCCGCATGCAGAGGCGTTCCATACTGTGCCCGGTATTCCTTCGCCTTTTCCTTCCGGCAGGCAGCCTGATCGTCAGAAGCCGCAATTTCATCGTGGTACAGTACGCTTGCACACGCAATGGGCTCCATCGGAGCAATGTCCGAGCCCTCCCAGGCATAAGTAAAATCTGCGCCCAGGCTCTTACTGTTCATGGCCACATAGGCGCTTCCGTACGCCTTGTTAATAATCACATTCACTTTTGCCACAGTCGCCTGACTGAACGTATAAACCAATTTAGACAGAGCTCTTGCCAGCCCCTGTTTTTCTTCACATATACAAGGTACAAAGCCTGCTGTATCCGTCAGCGTCAGAATCGGAATATTAAAAGAATCACAAAACTGCACAAAGCGGGAAGCTTTTATACAGGCCTTCACACTGAGAGCCCCCTCCTGTACTGCATTCTGATTGGCCACAATGCCTATAACAGAACCGTTCATTTTACCAAAGCCAATCACGATATTTCCCGCAAACTTTTCATGAACCTCCAGAAAGTATCCATTGTCTGTAACAGCTCTTATAACATCCTTTACATTATAAGCCTCTTTCTTTGTAAGAGAAGCAAGCTCCCCTGAGGTTCTGTTCAGATCGTCATTACAGAGCTCGGCGGGAGCACCTGAAAGGTTGTTATCGGGCAGCAGGGCAACCAGCTCTTTAAGCTTGGCAAGACAGGCCTCATCTGTGTCTGCGGTAAAATGCACACAGCCGTTTTTCTCTGTGTTCATTTCCACACCGCCTACCGTTTTTTCATCGGCCTCCAGATTGCCCGCAGCCTTCAGCGCTTCCGCGCCGTTTACACTCATCGCAGCCTTTTCTGTCATAAAGATAAAATCAGCCAGCTGTGCTACAAAGCTCATGCCCGCCGGGCAGGGGCCCATCACTGCGGATACCATGGGAATGACACCTGAAGCAGAGGACATGGCCGTTATAATCTGTCCGAAGCCCGCCAATGCATCAAGCCCCTCCTGTATGCGTGCTCCGCTGCAATCTAAAAGCCCGATATACGGCGCACCCATCCGAGCTGCCCGCTCCACTGTATCCGCTATTTTCTTTGCCTGCATTTCTCCCAGGGCCCCTCCCATAAAGGAGGACTCCTGAGCAGCCGCATATACCAGTCGCCCATCCATAGTGCCATATCCGGCTACAACTCCGTCTCCCGGAATCTTCTCGGCATTTAACTCCGCCGCTCTGGATACCACATAGGCGTCAGTTTCAACAAAAGTACCGCTGTCAAATAAACACTCTATTTTTTCTCTTGCCGTCATCCTACACACCCCAACTCCGTTAAAATTATAGTTAAAATCTGCATTCCGGATTCTTATTATGCAGAAGTTCTTATTAAAAAATAAATCTTCGTCATTATACAAAAATTGCCTGTAAAAGTCAATGTATATACACACATTCTACAACGCCGGTGAAAAACACACTTTCCTTTATTTGCACAGTCTTTTTTCCAGTGGTAAAATGCATAGAAAAAGAAAGAATACCGTAAACTGGTTCAGGAGGCAAAAACATGTATATAGATTGGACATATATTGTTCTGGTACTGCCGGCAGTCCTGTTCGCCATGATATGCAGTACACGAGTAAACAGCAGTTTTAAAAAATACGCAGATATAGTCTGCAGCTCCGGCATTACCGGTGCAGAAGCCGCACGCAGGGTATTAGAAGCAAATGGGGTATACGATGTGGCCATTACTTCCGGCGAAGGACACCTCTCTGATCATTATAATCCCCGGAGTAAAACCATTCAGCTTTCTGCTGAAGTATACAATTCTGCTTCCATAGCAGCGGTGGGCGTTGCCTGTCACGAAGCAGGACACGCCGTTCAGCATGCAGAACGCTATAAGCCGCTGACCCTCCGGAATATGATTATTCCTGCCACCAGCATCGGCTCCAAGGCTGCCCTCCCTCTTATTCTTCTGGGAATTCTCCTCTCCTATACCGGCAGCCATTTAATCTACATTGCCTATGCAGGCGTAGGCTGCTTTGCGGTCAGCACGCTATTTCAGCTGGTTACCCTTCCTACAGAGTTCAATGCCAGCCGCCGGGCGCTTCGGGCAATAGAACAGAACAAACTGCTTACAGACCAGGAACAGCCAGGAGCCAAACAGGTTCTCTCCGCTGCGGCTATGACCTATGTGGCGGCGCTGGCAGTTTCTGTTATGCAGCTGGTAAGGCTGCTGGCCATTGTAAGCCGCAATGACCGTCGAAGATAGGCCCACTGCATTTTATCCCAGCGCTACATCCAATATCATCATAATCACGAAGCCCGCCGCAGCGCCCATCGTCCCAATGTTGCTGTGCGTCCCCTCCTGAGATTCCGGAATAAGCTCCTCCACCACCACATACATCATAGCGCCGGCCGCAAAGGAAAGAATATAGGGCAGTACCGACGCAACAAGCTCTGTAAGCAAAAAAGTAAGAGCAGCGCCGATCGGCTCCACAACGCCCGATAGGATGCCGTAGCTAAAGGCCCGCTTCCTGCTAAGTCCGCCTCCGGCCAGAGGCATGGAAATAACAGCCCCCTCCGGAATATTTTGAAGAGCAATCCCTGCAGACAAAGCAAAAGCAGCGGCCATGGAGATACCGGTTTCTGCAGCCATTCCTGCAAACAGTACGCCCACAGCCATCCCTTCCGGTATATTATGAAGGGTCACCGCCAGCACCAGCATAGCAGACCTTCCCATAGAAGCCGGCTTCCCGTGAAGACCTTCCGGTTCTTCGGAATTCACATGCAAATGGGGGATCAATGTGTCCAACAAAAGCAAAAATCCAATTCCCAGTAAAAACCCCAGCGCCGCCGGAAACCAGGCAAAAGCCTCTTTGTACCCCTGAGTCCCCGCCATCTCAATGGCCGGTATCAAAAGAGACCAGACTGAGGCCGCTATCATAACCCCGGAAGCAAATCCCAGCAAAGCTTTTTGAATGCCGGGCTTAATTTCTCCTTTTACAAATAAAACAGTGCCTGCCCCTAAGGCAGTACCCACAAAGGGAATTAAAATTCCGATTACCACAGAAAACCACATAAAATCCTCCTTGTCCCGCTGGACCTCTATAAAAAATCCCGTATCAAACGAAATACTTCCTCTATATTTCCCGCTCTGTTCATACGGTATTCCGAAGGCATCAGCGCTTCGTATTCATAGCTTTGATAACGTTCATCCAGGAAAACAATAAACCCCCGATCCGTATCGGTCCGGATAACCCGCCCCGCTGCCTGAAGCACCTTGTTGATCCCCGGATATACATAAGCTGCGCAAAAACCTTTTTCAGGCTCATCCTTTCCGATTACTGCCCGAATAACTTCATTCTCCCTGCAGATCATGGGCAGACCCACGCCCACCACAATCACACCGCTGAGCCGGTCCCCTACTAAATCCACTCCTTCAGAATAGATCCCCCCCAATACGCACAATCCGATTCGGGTCTTGTCGGGTGAGGGAACAAAGTCCCGCAGAAACTTCTCCCGCACATCGGGCCGGGTTCCTGTAGGCTGACGTACAATCGTCGTGCCCATCAGTTCTTTTGGCAGCCTGCTTTCTATTTCCTTTAAATACTGGTATGAACCGAAAAATACCATATAATTTCCCGTAGGCAGTGT
>CABQMV010000114.1 GCA_902465325.1 uncultured Oscillospiraceae bacterium | reverse complement strand
GCCATGTCCAGTAGTTCTGCATCAATTTCGGCTCCCTCTCCATTACTCTTTTCAACTCTGTCCCCATAATAACGCAGCCGCTGGGCAACCAACTCGGCAGAAGCTGTCAGACTGCTCTTGTCCCGTTTCCACTGCTGGGCAATGGCTGTGATCAGTTCTTCAAAGCCGATCATTCCCTTATAGGAATTTTTAGGGTAATAGGTACCGGCATAAAAAGGCTTCTGGTCCGGTGTCATGAAAATGCTGGCAGGCCATCCGCCCTGTCCGGTAAACGCCTGGCAGAAGGCCATATATACGCTGTCGATATCAGGCCGCTCTTCCCGATCCACTTTTATACACACAAAGTATTTGTTTAACAGACCGGCTATCTTTTTATCCATAAAACTCTCGCCAGCCATAACATGACACCAGTGACAGGTGCTGTATCCAATACTCAAAAAAACCGGCTTATCTTCCCGCTCTGCTTTTTCAAAAGCTTCCTTCCCCCAGGGATACCAGTCTACCGGATTTTCCGCGTGCTGAATCAGATAAGGGCTTGTTTCATGTAATAGATGATTTTTCAAGCAATCCACCTCGTAAATAAAAATTTGTGCTTATTCTATAGTATGTCCGCTCTCCGGTCATTCTATTGAAGACACAAATAAATATACGAAAAATCAGGCTCGAAATATGTCGTAATATGAAATGCTCTTCCATTATAGTATACCTGAACAACAGGCACACAGGAGCAGGGCCGTCCGTCTGACATTCTGGAGAGACAGCAGGAAAAACGGCACTGTTTGAATAAAAAGCTGGATTCTCAGCGAAAAAGCTGCTTCATAAAGCAGCGGAACGCAGCCGGGATTGCATACTCGCTCTGAAGCGTCTCAGGGGTCGTCCACACATAGCAGGGAGCTGGCTCTAAGCACATAACCTGAAAGCCGTGCATTTTCCATTCCACATGCGTAAAGATGTGCTTTGCTTCTCCGCAGGGCTTACAGTCCAGGCTGTTTATACCATTGCTTTGGAGAAAAGCCTGCACCTCCGAAACAGTAGCCGCCCCAATAAAGTTAGGAAATTCCCACATACCTCCCAGCAAGCCTCCCATTTCACGCCGGCGGACAGCTACCCTCCCATCACAGGAAAGGAGCAGCACCGTCCGCTCCTCCACTCTTCTTGGTTTCTTAGGACTCTTAACCGGATAAAAATCAGTGCTGTCCGTCTGATGCGCTACACAAAGAGACTGCAGTGGACAGGCAGCACAGTCAGGAGATCCATTCGGAATGCAGATAACCTCTCCCAGCTCCATAATGCCTTCTGTCAACAGGCCGGCCTCCGGCCCTGCCGGATAGAGTTCCCGCAGCAGTTTCGTCACAGAGCGCCGGGTTCCGAGCTGGGCAATATCCTCCTTACAGGCAGTTAACCGCATAAAAACCCGAAGAACATTGCCATCCACAGCAGGCTCCGGTTCTCCAAAAGCGATGGAAGCCACAGCACCTGCCGTATACTCTCCAATTCCGGGCAGCTGGCGAAGCGCCTCTGCCTTTGAGGGAAGCTCTCCCCTATAGCCCGATACTAAAAGCGCAGCCGCCTTCTTTAAATTTCGTGCCCGACTGTAATACCCAAGGCCCTCCCACAGCTTCATCAGCTTATCATCGGAAACAGCAGCCAGCGCTTCTACCGTAGGCAGCTCTCGCAAAAAGCGCTCATAATAGGGAATTACCGCTTCAATTCTGGTCTGCTGCAGCATAGTTTCTGAAAGCCACACACGATAGGGCGTAACCTCCCGCCGCCAGGGCAGGTCTCTCCGATGCTTCCTGTACCACTGAATCAAAATGGGAATGGCTTTTTTTATAATTTCTCTATGCTCCAACACAGCCGTGCTCCTTTGCCCAATTCTTCTCTAATTTCTTTTCTGCAGAAATCCGGTATTTTGTAAATTAAATTATACAACCAATTTTATTTTAACCTTTTTTCGGCAAAATGTATAGAAAAATACAAAACCCAAATAATAACCGGGGAGGAAGAATGGGCCGCAGAGTTTACGTAGAGGTTCTTGTAAAATTTGATACCGCCGGAGGAATAACCCCTCTGTCAATTACCTGGGAAGACGGTACCGTCTATGAAATAGACAGAATACTGGATGTACGGCGCGCCGCCTGTATACAGGCGGGCAGTACAGGAATCCGGTATACCATTCGGGTATCCGGCCGGGAAACCTATTTGTACTTTGCAGACCCAAAATGGTTTGTAGAGGCCAAAGGATAATAGGACCGTACAGACCTCCGCAAGCATCAGATAAGAATTTCTTCTCAAAATTCAGGCGCAGTATGGTATAATAAGCATCATAAACAGGATACTGAGGATGGCGCTATGAATAATCAGGAAATACTACAAATTGCACTCCGGCAATCTGCCTGCGAATATAATTGCACCCCAGAGGATTTCATGCAGGCGGAAAATAAGGTAACCCTTTCAAAAAGGAATAAAAAGGCCCGCGTCTATCTGCCTCTTCCCCTGGAATGCGGTCTGGTTCCTATGGCAATAATGTGGTGGCACAAGTCAGCCGACAGCTAGCAGATGAAGTATCAGCCTACATACAAACGCAGCCGCCTGGCCTTAGAAATCCTGTCCCTTGGGAAGGTTCCCATTTACTGCGCTGCATGGTCTAATATAAAATCTGTCCGCAACGCATTAAAAAGCGGATTCCGGCCGGCCTGGGTGGAGCCGACAGCCAGAAGCGCCGGATTGGCTGATGAAATAAACGCATGAGAAGGAGTACATTCTGTTATGCTTAAAATTGGCTCTCATATATCCGCCGCAAAAGGATTTATGCAAATGGGACTGGCCGCACAACACATCGGAGCAAATACCTTTCAATTTTTTATGAGAAATCCCCGGGGAGCTAAGTCCCGTCCATTTGACAAAAACGATATCTGTGCCCTGTCCCTGTTTCTGGGGCAAAATAGCTTTGCTCAAATTATAGCGCATGCGCCCTATACGGTAAACGCCTGCTCTGCAGACCCCAGAGTACGTGAGCTTGCTCTGAAAATATTCCGGGAGGACCTGTCTAAAATGGAATACCTGCCGGGAAACTTCTATAATTTCCACCCTGGCAGCCATTCAGGGCAAGGCGTAACCATTGGAATTCAAAAAATTGCGGATATAGTAGCGCCGCCGATCTTTTCACCAAAATCTTCATGCACAATTTCCTTCGCCAACTAAAACCACCACCTCCTTATCACGGTTTTGGTATATGCTTTTGCCTCAAAGACATAAGAAAAGGCGCAAGGTCTGCCTAAAAGGTAAGCCAGCGCCCGGTTCCATTCCTCTACGGGAAAGGCACGGTTATCTACTTCAAGAAGCGCCTGCAAAGATAACAGCGGGCACCAGTCACGCAGGTCTGGAAGGGACACCCCTAACCGTCTTGCGATTGTATCTAATAGATCTGTTTTTGTACGCATCATCATAATTCCACCCGGTCCGCCGTCTTAACCGGCACCTCCTTTTTTGCCGCAGGCTGTACCTTTTCACTATTTTCCTGCATGGCCTTCAAAACGGATGGCCTGCGCTCTGAGGATTCCTGTAAACGGCCCAGGCTGCCGATAGCCTTTTCAATATTCCGCTTTGCGGCGGTCATGCAAGCCCGGTTGACTTTGTACGGTGCGGCAATCGCTTTAGACAGTCTGCCGGGGGCTTTAGGCTCCTGCACCGGTTCTTTTCCTATCAGGGTCCGGCCCATATTCTTCAAATGCCTGCCCGCCTGGTGATACTCCGCAGCAAAATTCTGAATTTTGGAGACAGCGTTATCGTCAATACGGATGCTGGCGTCTGCCGCCTTTTTGATTCCCTCCAGCAGCGGCTTGATGTGAAAAAAGCGGGAAAGACCATCCAGGGCAGCCGTACCATGTTTCTTAAAGGCAGCAAGTGCTTCTTTACACCCTCCAATTATGAGCTTCTTTAGTTCTGACAATTTCCGGCTCATATTAGAAATGTTCTGTTCCAACGCTTTACAGCTTCTTTGCAGAACAGCTTTCAGGGAGCGGTTCTGCACCTGCAAAAGCTCCTGGCGCATGGTTCTCAATTCCTCTACGGCCTCGGCCAGCCGGTTTTCCAGCTCGCCTACATGGACAACCATTTCAGCAAAATCCCTGCCGCTTGGGGAAGGATTCTCTTTCAGGACGGCCAGCAGTTCTTTGACATATTCATTTTCTGCAAGAAGCTGTTTGTTCCTTCGTTTCACTCGTCCGGCGTCCTCCTTTCTCTGGGCAGCTTTCCCCGGCAATCTTACTTACGATTTCCGGCCCGGATTCATAAATCTGCATCAGCCTCCGGGCCATGCCGCAGGGATGGGCAGCGCCCGTTGTCCAAAGGCGCACCGTGGAAGGGGTGACATTCATCAGCAGGGCGAAGGCTTTTTCATTGGTTTCCAGCTTTTTCATCAAAGCCTTAACCATAGACGGGCTGTACTCCGGGCAGCGGGCAGCCCCGGCGATTACCTGAATCGCGGATTTGTCGTTATTCATTGAGTTGTCCTCCTAAATTGAAACAGCCGCCTGTTCCTGGCGGCTGGCGTGTTTTTCTTCGCGAATTGCTTGAAGCATGCGCTGTAATTTCTCATTGTAGTCTTTCCCGCTGCGGGGAGGATTGACAGACACCCGGATCTTTGAAAACCTCTGGTCTGATTTCAGCAGTGCCTTGATTTTCCGGGCGTTGACCCGGCCCGCAAGGTCATTGTCCAAATAGAGGGCAACACGGGTGATCTCCGGGTGGCGTTCCAGAAAAGCGACCAGGGCCACAGGGGAGGTCCCGCCCAGGGAAAGGCGGTAGCCATTCCACTGCCAGCCCTCCAGCTTTTGGAGCGTAGCATGGGAGAGGGCGTCAATCGGAGCCTCAAAAACCGCCAGGTGGCGGCTCCCCGGCTGATCCGGCGGGTAGCAGAAGCTAAACCGCTTATCACTGCCGCTGATGTCCTTTTTCAAGTCACCTGCGATTCCGCGGACGCAGGCAAACCGGCCCGTACCGGTATCATCCCGGCCAACAAAAACGCAAACCGCCTCGTTGTTATAGCGGGACTCATAGAACAGGCCCAACTGCATACACCGTCTGATGATGTCCGAATGGACTCCCCGGCGTTGAAGGTAAGCAACAGCAAAGGTGGCACACCGCTTTACCCGGGGGAGGCGAAAAGGCTTTTTCTCCACCGGTTTCCGCTGTTCCCGGCTGCCGGAAGCTGTGTAATGGGAAACAGCAGGAGTGCCACAGCCTGCCAGACGCTCCACAGCATCCACAAAGCTGTACCCCCGGATTTCCATGAGGTAATCCACGGCATTGATCTTTCGTCCACGGCTATTCCAGTACCAGTAATTCTTGCTCGCCACATAAACCAGGCTGTCATGCTCCCGATGGCGGTAATTGGCACCTTCCCGTTTCAGCACGCCGCTTTCGTGGGAAAGCAGATAATCTATTATACCGTAAGGGCACACTCAAGCGTCCTTGTTATATTTTGCCGGTGTTGATTCTGTTACCATTTCAAAGAGGCTTGGCCATGCTCAGGTTTCAACCACGCAGAATTTTTATGCGCATATCATTCAAGAAACCGATGAAATAGCCGCAGAATGCATTGCAGATAGCATTCTAAGAAAAAAAGAACAAAGCAGTTGAACAAAAGTTGAACATTTTCATATTGCCAATAAGAACAAGAAAAAGTCAAAACCCCCAAAACAACGCTGTTTCGGGGGTTTTCTTTGGCTCCTCAAGTAGGACTTGAACCTACGACATTTCGGTTAACAGCCGAACGCTCTACCGACTGAGCTATTGAGGATTATATATCCGGCAGCTACATACTTTCGCGGGACGTCGCCATCCAACTATCATCTG
>CABQMV010000113.1 GCA_902465325.1 uncultured Oscillospiraceae bacterium | reverse complement strand
GGAATACTTTTCCGCCAAAAGATCCACAACCGCAAAGCCGCAGTTATGGCGGGTCCCCTCATACTCCGGCCCCACATTCCCCAATCCGACGATAATCCATCTTTGCTTATTGGTTTTCTTAATAAAAAACATACATAACACCCGCGGGTTATTATACCATGCTTCCAGACAAAAAGCATTGTTTTTATTCCGGATATCCGCCTTCGTTTAAAACCCTGGCAAAATACAGCAGATTCATATCTGTACAGCAACAGTACATATATATAAGTAATCCGCATTGCCAAGGTGTCTGACACGCGGCCCGGATACAAAGTACAAATTTCGGCAAAGATAAACGGGGGAGCTCAGCCCATTGCGTTTACACCGAATTCGTGTTAAAATGTGTTCCTGAAATGAATAGAAATAAAAACAAGAGGCGTTTTTCTTGAATAATATATTTAAAAACGGAATAAAAAAGGTCCATTTAATTGGCATCGGCGGTTCCAGCATGAATGGCATCGCTGAAATCATTATGAAATACGGAATTGCCGTTACCGGTTCTGACCGCAGCCAATCCGTCAATACCCACAGGCTGGAACAGCTGGGCGCACAGATTCATTACGGCCATGCTCCGGAAAACCTGTCTGCTGACTGCGATCTGGTGGTATATACACTGGCCATATCAGACGACAATCCTGAGCTTTTAAAGGCAAAAGAGCTGGGGATCCCAACAATAGAACGGGGCGTTTTTTTAGGCAGTATTGTCAGCAGACACCCCTATTCTCTGGCGGTATCCGGTACGCACGGCAAAACCACCACCACCAGTATGGCAGCGGCGATTTTGCTGGCCTCCGGGAAAGACCCCTGCGTTCATTTAGGAGGCTTTTTTCCGCTGATAAATGGGAGCGTGCGCGCTTCTACCAGTCCCTACTTGGTCACAGAGGCCTGTGAATACCATAAAAATCTGCTGAATTTATCTCCCTTTGCCGGAATTATATTAAACGTGGAAGCAGAGCATTTGGATTTTTACAAGGGCGGACTTCCGGAAATCATAGAAACCTTTTCTGCTTTTGCTGGCAAAATTGACCCCCGGGGCTTTTTGATTGTCTGTCAGGACAATGCCTGCGCCATGCAGGCCGCTGAAAAGGCAAACTGTAAAATACTTACCTATTCCATTGTCTCGGAGAACGCAGATTTTTATACAAAAGAAATAACCGTCCAATCTGACGGGACCTCTCACTTTACAATTTATACAAAAGACAGTCCGCTGGCTCAGATAAAATTGCAGGTGCCGGGACGGCACAACATCTCTAATGCGCTGGCCGCAGCAGCTTCCTGTGTACAGCTGGGCTGCACCGGTCAGGATATTTCTCAGGGACTTTTGGCCTTTCAGGGTACCAAAAGACGCTTTGAATATAAGGGCCGTGTAAATGGAGCTCCCATTATTGATGACTACGCACACCATCCTACAGAAATAAAGGCAGTAATGGATACCGCTAAAACAATGGTAGGAGACAGGGGACGTATCTGGAGCATCTTTCAGCCCCATACCTACTCTCGTGTCAAATCCTTCGGGGACGATTTCTGCCGCGCACTCCGCGCCAGCCATTTGGTAATTCTGGCAGATATCTATGCTGCTCGCGAAAAGGACCCCGGCAATATTACTTCCGCCCTTCTTACAGAAAAATTCAACCGTGCAGGCGTAAACGCCGTATATATTCCTTCTTTCCAGGAAATAGAGACCTATATACAGGAAAACGCCGCAGAAGGAGATATTGTCATCACACTTGGCGCAGGAGATATCAACAAAGTAGCTGCCAAGCTTTCAGAAAGCTCGGTTTCTCTTAAAAACAGCTAAATATTTGTTTTCTGGGCCTCACTCATATTCGTCAGCACCTTATATGCCCCTTTCACTACGCAAAGGGCAGGCTCCTCTGCTACAGCCACATCGATCCCTGTGCTGCGATGCACCAGCTCGTCCAGTCCCTTGATCAGACTGCCTCCGCCCGTCATCAAAATACCCCTGCCATATATATCACCGGCCAGCTCCGGAGGAGTGCTTTCCAGCACCTCATGGATACAGTCTAAAATAGGAACAGCAACCTCCATCATGGTTTCCATCAATTCGTCCGAGGTAATAACTTTTTCCTTAAAGCTTCCGTCTATGAGATCGGTCCCGTGAATTTCCATTTTCTTCTGCTCCATGCCGTGATACAGACAGGCAATATTCTTTTTGATGGCCTCTGCCTCCAGCGGACCAATAAGCATAGCGTATTTTTTCTTAATGTAGGCACTAATCGCTTCATCAAAATGGTCGCCCGCCACTTTAATACTTTTGCCGGAAACGATTCCCTCAAAAGAAATCACCGCTACGTCTGTGGTTCCGCCGCCTATATCCACAATCATATGCCCGCAGGCCTTTTCTATATCCAGGCCGGAACCGATGGCCGCCGCCAGCGGCTCTTCAATCATAAAAACTCTGGCGCAGCCGGCCTCCTGGGCCACTCTCTCTACCGCTCGCTTCTCTACATTCGTAGTATGTATAGGCACAGCAATCATAACGTCCGGCTTAAGAATTCTGTGTAAGGGATTCTTAATGGAACTGTTAAGATAGTAACTGATCATCTTTTTTGTAAGGGAAAAGAGAGAGACAACCCCGCCCCGTATCGGTTGGATAACCTCGGTATCCTCATTGGTCCTGCCCAGCATGGTTTTGGCTTCATGGCCTATGGCAACAATCTTACTGCTGCCATGCTTCACCGCCACCAAAGACGGCTCGTTTACAACAATTCCCTTGTCCTCCAAATACATCAGAACAGTGGCAGTTCCAATATCAATTGCCACATTCTGTCTGAAATAACCCATCCTTTATAACCCCTCGTCTGTATTGATAGTAATCGGGCGCAGATCCCGCCGCCCAAGGCTCAGCTGAAAAGCTATCTATATAATACCATAAAATCCTCTATAAATCATTTGTATTTGAATATTTTTTCAGCATAAGGGCCCCAACGGCAATGAGAGCAGCAAAAACAGAGGCGCTCAGCAGGCCTGCTCGGAGATTTGCCTGATTAGACGTTTCCGACGCAGCGGCAGATACCCAGCCTACCACATCGGGGCCTGCAAAGCATCCCACATCCCCGGCCAATGCCAAAAGCCCAAACATGGCAGTCCCGCCGGCAGGAAGCAGTCTGGCTGCCTGACTGATGACCCCAGGCCACATCATTCCCACAGAAAGGCCGCACACACCGCAGCCCAGCAGGGACAGAATCCGATAGGGAGACAGCGCCGCTATTAAGAATCCAATAAAACAGATGCCGCCTCCCCACATGGTAGATTTTCTTAAATCAATCCTGTCCCCAAAGTTCCCGAAAATCAGACGCGACAGGCCCATAAGCATAGCAAAGACACAGGGGCCCAGCAGATCTCCCAAGGTCTTAGAAATCGCCAGATCAGACTCCACAAAAAGAGAGATCCACTGCGCCAGCGCCTGTTCCGCAGCGCCGGAACAGAACATAAGAAATAAGAAAATCCAAAATTGCTTCTTCTGAAACAGCGCTGACATTTTTAAGCTCTGTCCCTTTGTGCTTTCCAGGGTACAGATCGGAACACGGGAAAATAAAAGGGCGTTGACAGCGGGGATGATTGCCCAGCCGATTGCTAGGAGCCTCCAGTATTCAATACGAAAAAAATAAAAAAACGCTGTAGAAACCAGAATGACCGTCATCATGCCCCAGCAATAAAAAGAATGCAGTACACTCATAGCAGAGGCCTTTTCAGGGCCGGGAAGAGCCTCTACAATAGGACTGAGCAGCACCTCTATCAAACCGCTTCCAACAGCCCCCGTTATGACAGCAATGCACAGTCCCACATAGGGAGAGGGCAGCAGGTAGGGCAGCAGGCCCAGCTCCAGTAAACCAAGAGCTGCCAGAATATGAGCGGTTACAACAGAGACTCGATAACCCAGGGAATCTACAAAGCGAGCCCCCAGAAAATCCACCAGCATCTGTGTGCAGAAATTCAACGTAATCAGAAAACTGATTTTACTGATAGAAATATGAAACTCGTTAAAAAAAGTCAGAAACAGCAGCGGAGCAAAATTATTGGTCGCCGCCTGTGTAAAAGCGCCCACATAACAGGTAAATACAGTAGACCGATAGGTTCGCATAAAAGCCATGGCTCCCGGAGGTATAAAAGTTTCTATAAATATTATATCGCCGCCGCAGACACACCGTTCCTCTTTTGTATAGGAGAAAAGTATATAGGGAAACAAGCGCACAGAACCGGGAAGCGCATTTCCCGGTTCTGTGTAAAATCCCTATAAAAGTAGTCAAAGAAAAAAATAGGCTCTCAGTCCTGGCCGCTGCGGCAGGCAGCACGTACCTCCTCAAACTCCGACTCCATGTCTTCTGTTGTCTTTGTCAGCAGACTGACCACTACAATAACCACACTGGAAACCAGGAACCCGGGAACAATTTCATAGATATCAAACAGGCCTCCGTCCAGCAGCCACCATGCCAGGGCCGTGACGCCTCCGGACAAGATTCCCAGATATGCCGCAGGCTTTGTGGTCTTCTTCCAGAACAGAGAAAACAGCACAATGGGACCAAACGCCGCACCAAAGCCAGCCCAGGCAAAGGCTACCAGGTCAAATACAGATTGATTAATTTTGGCCATGATTGTCCCTTCTTCAGGATTCTCTACACAAACCAGCAGGGCAGCAATAATGGAAATAACAATGACCGTAATCCGGCTGACCCACAAAACCGACTTCTCGCCGGCGTTTTTCTTAATAACACCCTTAAAGATATCCGACGACACAGCAGAAGACGTAACCAGAAGCTGACTGTCCGCTGTACTCATAATCGCAGCCAATATAGCCGTCAGCAGGATCCCCGTAATCACTGCCGGGAACAAATCCTTTACCATTTCTATAAATACCGTTTCACCGTCAGCCAGCTCCGGATACAGCATAGCACCAAATATTCCTACGACAACCGCCATCGCCAGAGTGATCAGCACCCATACCATAGCAATGATTCTGGCCGGACGGATTTCCTTTGTGTTTTTAATCGCCATAAATCTTGGCAAGATATGGGGCTGCCCAAAATAGCCCAGTCCCCAGGCTAAGCTGGAAAGCAAAAGCAGTCCGTTGACGCCCCCTCCGTCAATATAGGGAATAAAAGAAAATTCTCCGCCTACATTGGCCAGAGCCGCGGACACACCGCTTCCTCCTCCCAGCTTTACAAAAGCTACGATCGGCGTCACAATCAGGGCCAGGAACATCAAAACCCCCTGAATGGTATCGGTCCAGCAAACCGCAAGAAATCCTCCCAAAAACGTATACGCTACCACTACCACTGTAGAAATCAGCAGGGCATAGCCGTAAGGAATCTCAAATACGCTTTTAAACAGCTTTGCACCGGCCGAAAACATAGAGGCCGTATAAAAAAGGAAGAACACTAAAACGAAAACAGAGGAAATCACTTTCAGCACACCGGAGTGATCCCGGTACCGCTTTTCAAAAAACTCAGGCAGCGTAATAGAGTTGGTCTTTGCCGTATAGCCTCTCAGACGCTTGGCAACGATCAGCCAGTTCAGATAGGTACCCACTGCCAGACCAATGGCAGTCCATATAGCCTCCGTCGTTCCCGCAAAAAGTATGTAAGCAGTTCCCGGCAGTCCCATTAGCAGCCATCCGGACATATCCGAAGCCTGAGCCGACATGGCGCTCACCCATTTATTGAGATTTCGCCCACCCAAAAAGTAGTCGGAAACATTTCTGTTCTTTTTGAAAAAATAAAGCCCAATCCCTATCATAAAAAGCAGATAAAGAAAAATCATGATAAAAAATACAACTTTGTCACTCATCGCCGTCTCCTCGTATTATTGAATATTTTAATGCATAAGAATGTCTTAATAGTAGCAGAATTACCCAGAAGAGTCAAATACCGTCTCATGAGCAAACAAAAAAATTCCGGAGGTTTTTCCTCCGGAATAAAAGGTTTATGCGGTGCCGCCCCTCTCCGTTTGCCAGCCCCAAAACCGAAAAAGAAGAAATAGACAACTTCCAGTTTG
>CABQMV010000112.1 GCA_902465325.1 uncultured Oscillospiraceae bacterium | reverse complement strand
GGAAGCGCTTCTCTGTGCGACAGGGCTGTCACCAGCTTCTCTAAAAACATTTCATTGGCGGTTAAACATTGTCTGAATAATTCGTAAAGCTTCTGATAGAGCCTCTGAGACCCCACCACACCTGCCAAATATATGGCAGAATTCATCATGTCGGTCTCATAGAGCTGCTCCTTTGTCAGGGAAGAGCTGTTCACATCAAGCTGTAAAATGGGAAGCTCCAAATAAGAAAGCAGAAAATCCTCCGCCTCTGTACCCCGACGCCCAAGTCCCTCTTCAATAAATGACGGCATCGCCCCGCTGTTGTGATTCATAGCATAGGCACATAATTCAAAAAACTCTTCATTCTCCGAAACTTCAATTTCCTGTACCAGCGCTTCTCGGTCAGCAAGCCAGCTGGGCTCTATACTTTTTATAAAGTCCTGTATATCCGCCAGCGTATCGGAAAGCTGCTGTCCGGATGTAATGCGCTCCTCCATTTTCTGATCCGCAAAATAATTAAAATCATTTACTGCGTTTTTCGCTATGTCTATATTCATATAAATTATTTTCCTTTCTTTTCCGTCTGGGTCAGCAGCCGCTGGCTCCAGGATTTTTTCTTTTTCTTCGCCCGGCCGTAGAAGAGGATCTGTGCCAGCTTTCCTCTTGGCTTATGTTTGATAATTACCTTATCGGTGTATCCCATCCAATAGGCAAATCCGCTGACGGCAATTATATAGACCCCGGGAAGCAGCGCAGTGAAATACCCGGGAGAAGGAATGATGTGCTCCGGCTGGAGCAGCTTATACAGCCAAAAAAACGGCATATAGATAAGCTCCGTAACATATCCGTGCAGACCTTCTATATTAATAATCGGATGCTGAACTCGAATGAACTTGTCCGCGGCAAAAATAATAATAACTTCTGCCAGATAAAGAACGGCAAAGCCCATGGCGCCGCACACCAATCCTTTTCCCTTATAGCGGGACCATCTATAGGGCTTTCTATCGTTCTCCCCCATATCATACATCCCTAAATAGGTAAGAATTGTGTATATAATAATAGAAAAAACCGTATAAAAAATCTGTATCCTGTCTACGTACCAACCCAGCCTCGTAGAAACCATACATACAATCGGGAACCCCGCCCAGCTCACTGCTACACTCATAAAATAGTAGTGCAGCACGGACTTCATTCCTATTAGATGTGTTTTTATATCTGCGTTCATCAATGAAACCCTGCCTTTACTATAAACAGTATTATTGTACCATTTATAGCCCCGGAATGCAAAGCAGGTCAGGACAGCCGCTTAATCTCTACCATGCGTCCGCCGTAGAGCTTAGGAAAATGTGCTGTAATTCCTTCCTCCAGCAGCCTTTCACCCTGCGCCTCATAGGAGCCATCAAAACCGGGTGTCAAATAATTGCCCACATAGGAAACACGGTACCTCCCCTCAGGTACAATGGCCTTTGGATGAATTTTAAAGGTCTGTCTCTGCTCCTCCAGGTGAAAGACAAAGACAAGATCCCGTTCTTCATCTATGCCCCGAAATTGCAGAGCCGTATAGGACTTATGGTCAAATATTCCACTGGGGGCTGTTAGTAAATAGCAGACGGCCCTCTCCAGGAAACTGCGCTCCTTTTTAAAAAGGGAAACTGCCCGTCCCAGCTGCTGCCGAAGCGCCGGGGATAACCGGTCAAGTTTAGAGGAAAAACCCATGGGGCCTGTAAGCAGCAGCGTTTCCATAAAGTCCTCGCCTACCTCTATCACTCTGCCCCAGCAGCCGTCGGCACAGGCCAGCAAATGGCTGTCCGTCTCCCGGTTTCTTGCATGGTACCATCTGGAAATATTCTCTGCCTGCTGTGCTACATACCATTTGGAATATACTCTGGGCGGCAGGCGAAGCAGCCCGCCTTCCAGAATTCTCAAAATCTCTATTGGGTTGACCGTGTCCGTTAAAAAGTGGCAGTCGCAGGCACAGGCTGTACGGATATCTGTTCTCAGGCCGCCGCTGGCACAGGCCTCAAAAAACACCTGCGGAAAGTCCTTCATAATACGGTCCATAAAGATATAATATCCCTGATAATACCGGTAGAAGGAGCTGCCGCTGGGATCATACCCCACAGCCATGTTGAAGTCCAGCTTCATAAACTCCAGCCCATAGGTCTCTACCAGGCGTTTTAAATGCTGGTATATAAACTCCCGGGCCTCCGGCTTGGACAAATCGTATAAATAGGACCCTCCGTCGCTGTATAAAAAGAACTCCGGGTGTTTCTGCTGGGCCTCAGAGCCCTCGTATGCCCGCTCCGGTTCCATCCACAGACCGAATTTCATACCAAGGGAACGTACATACTCGGCAAATTCCTTCATCTTGCCGCAGAACGCTGATTTCTTGTTCTCCTGCCAATCTCCGACCCCCAGACTCCAGACCTGGCCGTTCCCAAACCAGCCTGCATCTACAACAAAATATTCGCATCCCATTTCGGCCGCCGCTCTGGCCTGAGACATAAACTTTTCTATTTCAATATTATCAAAGTCATAGAACCAGGAATTATAGAGAACCGGCATTTTTTTGGCGGTTATGCCATTTTCCAAAAGATACCGATGAATTTTATAGCTGCCCAGACCGTTATCTCCTGCCTCTACACTGTAAAATAAAATCTCCGGAAGATTAATTTCCTCTCCCGGCTCCAGCTTCAGCTCCATTCCCTGGTCAGAAAGCCCCATTTCCGCAGAAATAACCGGCAAAGAACCCATATAATATTTATTGAATTTCATAACCCACTGTCCTATGGGCACCAGATGAAACGCCAGCCCGCGTCCCTGATCAACATCCTTCAGGCAGACAAAGGGAAAAGCACATTCCGTGGTGCGCAGGCCCATATTGGTAATCTGAATACTACCTCCGGTAAAATCAAGCCATTTCCCCTGGTTTTCTGTACACCAGGCGCCCTCCTGGGTATACAGCTGGTAAGCATCTCCTAATAAATTAAGTCTTGAAAGGCAGGAGCGGATCGTACCAGTATGAGGCTGCAGATTTTTAATGAAATCCCGCCGGCACCATACCCCGTCCCGATAGAGAAAAGAACAGGTCAGCCTTGTTGCCGGACTTTCCAAAACCAACGTCACATGTTCCGGATCAGGGCTCTCAAAAGATTTCAGCTCCATCCCATTCCCATCATACATGCCGCTGTCATCGTGCAGACGGAAAAGCCCTGTTATACACTCTAAATGGTAGGGGGCTGTGCCTATAAAGCCGGCCAGCTCCGTGACCGCCGCCATTTCATTTGCATATTCTATATGTAAACCATGTCCTTCAAAATCTGTTCTGGTCAAAGTCATTTTAATCATTCCTCCTTACAAGATCGAACTCATTATATGTCAGAGGATAGAGACATTCAATAAAAAAAGTATTGCTTTTTGTAAATGTTTCAGTTATTTGGCTTATATTTTAAAAAAATTTTTGCGTGTCCTGGATAGGACATTCCAAAAAATTTGAGACAAACCCGAGGCAAAAATTCCTGTATAACAAAAACATACGATTCTTAACAGAAAATTACATGCATTGAGCAGAATAACAAACAATAATCATCCGCGATGCAATCTTTGACTTCGATATCATCTAAGCGGATATTAAGACTATCGTGCTAACAACAATGCCCCTTTGTATTACTATCTCCATCAATAATGTATGCTTCTACAGAACTGGTCATATGAAAAGGATCAATACAATAACCTTATATTTTTAAATTCATAGACAGCACCCTAATTCCATTTAATTCTATTTGGAGTGATATCATCAGGATGGCAATTCAACCTATATTCATGAGTAAGTCTGTTAAAATCCAAACTATTATCATAAATACCATAATATATCAAACCATTTTTATCGTAGACCGAAACAAAAAAATCACACGATACATAACCCTCTTCAGAAAAGTAATTTCCAACTAACGCCAACTTGCCGTCTTTATAATCCATACCGTTTATATACCATTCTTGAAATTCCTCATTGATAAAACTTGCTTTTTGAACATTGTATTCTAAAGAATAAATATTATTTTTTACTGAAATGACAGATATCGAATCCCCCATGTCAACAACAATAAAATCGTCATATTCATATACAAAATCAAGATAACAATCGTCAATAAGAAATTTATAAATCTCCGTCATTGTTTCGATATCAATAACTGTTAGATAAGAAAACCCGTTTTCTATAGTAAATAAAAGAAGTTCTGTTTCGTCATCATTAAGAGAAATATATTTTACGATTGTTTCTTTACTGAGAGAATAAACCGTCTCAAGTTTGTCGGCTATAATTCCTGTTCTGCTTGCACTATCGCCACCGTTGTAATAAAAAGAATATATACCATAACCGCCTGGAATAAAACTTGTATCATACTCTTTGTTTTGGTATTTCCTGATTGAAAAAAAGCATCTATTTTTTGATTCGGCAACAGTACTAATAGTAAAAAAATCAAAAGAATCGTCTACGTCTATCCGCAAGAACATTTCCAGGACCGATAGACGGTATTTGGTCTACATCTCCAACTAATACTAGCATCGTATTTTCGTTCAGAGAACGCATTATACACGCCATTATATCAATGTCGAGCATAGAAACCTCATCTAATACAACGATATCACTATTAACCTGCACCGTATCTTCTCTGTTAAACAGGTCATATTTAATATCGAAAAGCTTATGAATGGTTCTTGCTTCTCTTTTTGTTGACTCAGCCATCCTCTTAGATGCCATGCCGGTAGGCGCTGCAAGTGAAATTGTAGGCTTTTGTGGCCCTGTCTTTTGAGCAATCAACTCCATTCCTCTCAAAAGAACCTTGAGAAGAGAGGTCTTGCCACTTCCGGGGCCACCTGTAATAACAGAAGTATTATTAATAAGTGATGTGCGAACTGCCTCAAGTTGAACTTCGTCAAGGGCAATCCCTATTTCAGCCTGTGCTTCTTCCAGGCACTTTTCGACAATTTCCGAATCTATTGAGGCATACTTTGACCACTTATTAGTTCTACACAAAAGAATCTCTGCTACTTCTTTTTCATTCACATAACGGTCTGGATAATAGAACTTACCGTCATCATGGACAAGTAATCCTTCTGATACAAGTTTATGCAATCTGTTCTCGAGAAGCTCGTTACTGAATGCCATTTTAATAACTGCATTTTCTCTAAAAAACTCATTTGTTTCCTCAACAAGCATTTGTCCCGTAAGATAGGTATGTCCTTTAGATGCAGCTTTGACACACAACACATAATTCATGGCAGTTTTAAGTCTTCTTTTATCATCTGGAGCAAAGTTAAGATCCAATCCAATCTTGTCACATGTTTTGAAAGACACTATAGGAGAACGCCTTCTCACTTGGCAGGATCTTAGAACGTTGGCAGTTGCTATCTACCATCATGATGATGGCTTCATCATCAGTAACATCAACGATAATAGCACGTATTTTATTTATTTTTAAAATTTCATATGCCCTTTTTCTGCGGTGGCCGGAAATCAATTCATACCGACCATCTGTTTTGCTGCGCACAATTATAGGATTAAGCAGGCCGTTAGCCTCGATGCTGGCGGCCAGTTCTGTCATGTCCTCATCATCGAAGACGTGATACGGATGATTTGGGAAACTATCTATTAAATGCACCTTAATATCGGTTTCTCCCGTTCTGATGACGCCTCTGTTGATCTTTTTTTCCATTTTTAGCTCCTTTCGGGGCTTCCCGGTAAAGAAAAAGCCGGATCCCCATTACAAATCAAATTTTTGTAAAGAAAATCTCGGTTTTCAGAGCATTTAATATTTAAGTTGCCAGTCCAAGCTTTTTAGGTTCAAAAAAAGACTTTAATCCGTGCCTTTTTTCCTCTTCCTAAAAATTGTCCCCAAAAGCACTGAAAACCCTTGAAAAATCAAGGGTTTTCAGGCTTCGTGCCACTAAGCACGAATTTTGTGGAGGCGCCAACCAGATTTGAACTGGTGATCAGGGTGTTGCAGACCCACGCCTTACCACTTGGCTATAGCGCCGGATAAAAGAAAACAGATACTGTTCCCATATCTGTTTTCTATTAATATTATATGGAGCGGGTTACGAGATTTGAACTCGCGACTTTCACCTTGGCAAGGTGACACTCTACCACTGAGTTAAACCCGCATAAGTGGTGCCCAGAGACGGAATCGAACCATCGACACGGGGATTTTCAGTCCCCTGCTCTACCGACTGAG